>JBLNBX010000183.1:0-52346 GCA_050260275.1 bacterium | reverse complement strand
CGCGCCGAGCAGGTAGCGCACAGCTTTGGCGCGGCTGCGGAAGAGATCAAACATGCGTGCAGAACTCCTTGAACGGTCTGAATTTCCAGTATACCGAACCACTGGCGCGCGCCCGCGCGCGCCTGAGCCGGAATAAACCCTTCCGGGTCACGCCCGAACGCCTTCCGGCGCGACCAGCAGAAGACGGATGTCCATCACGTTAGTATTGGTCGGGCCAGTCTTCAAAAGCCCGCCCGCTTTCTCGAAGAAGTGGTACGAGTCGTTATTGTCGAGCGCTGCGCGTGCGGCGGCATCCTTGACTGTCCCGCCGTCGGCTATAGCGCCGGCCGCGTCGGTAGGCCCGTCCGTGCCGTCGGTTCCGGCGCTCAGGACGACAATGCCGCGCGTCCCGGCCAGATCTATCCCGGCGGCGAGGGCGAATTCCTGATTGCGTCCTCCCAGTCCCCCTCCGCGAATCGTTACCGTGGTCTCGCCGCCGGAAATGATGCACGCCGGCGGCTTCACCGGCTGGCCGGAGGACTGCGCCTCCAGCGCGATCGCCGCGTGCATCCGCGCCACCTCGCGCGTCTCGCCTTCTATTCGCGTCGACAGCACCAGCGGCCGGTAGCCGAGCTCCTTTGCGCGCCGCGCCGCGGCGTCCACTGCCAGGCGATTGCTGCCCACCACGAGATTCTGCACGCGCCTGAACACCGGATCGTCCGCTTGGGGCGTCTCGGGAGCGTCAGGGTTTTCGAGCCGTTCGCGAACGGACCTGGGGACGCGCTCCAGCAGCCCATACTTCGCCAGGATGGCGCGGGCGTCTTCGAAGGTGGACGAATCGGGCGCGGTCGGGCCGGAGCCGATCACGTCGAGGTCGTCACCGATCACGTCCGAAAGCAGCAGCGAAATGACCGCCGCCGGATAGCAGAGGCGCGCCAGTTGCCCGCCCTTGAGCAGTGAGATGTGCTTCCTGACTGCGTTGATCTCGTGGATGTCCGCTCCGCAGGCGAGCAGCAGCTTAGTGGTGGCCTGCTTGTCCTCCAGCGTGACCGGGGCGGCGGGGAGAGGCAGCAGCGCCGAGCCGCCGCCGGAGATGACGCAAATGGCCAGGTCGCGCTCGCCCAGCGAGGCGGCGATCTTCGCGATGCGCTCCGCTCCGTTCACCCCCGCCGCGTCCGGCACCGGATGGCCGCATTCGTTCAGCTCTACGCGCCGCAGCCGGGCCGTGTGCCCGTACTTGACGTTCACCAGTCCGCCTCGCACGCGGCGCCCCAGCACCCGCTCCACCTCCGCCGCCATCGCGGCCGAGGCCTTTCCCGCGCCGAGCACGGTGACGCCGTCAAACGCGCTCAGGTCGTAGCGCCGCCGGCCAGCGATCAGCCGCTCCCCATCGACTCTGACGTGACGGCGTATGGCCTCGCCGGGATCTGCTGCCTTCAGGGCGGCGCGGAAGATAGCAGATGCGTCTTTTCGCAGGCGGGCGTTGATGCTGGTCATCTATCGTTTCCTTTGGACCTGGATGTCGGGAGGCGCCTTCAGTTCCGCCGTCTCGTCTTGGGGAGCGGGCTTCGGCCCGCGCGGGGCTGCGGCCTCGCGAGTCTCTTCCTGGTCGCGCGCCAGTATAGCTTAACTAGAAAATGGGCAGCGCCGCGATCGCCACGACCGCCGGGGCCGGGTCATCGCTTGTTACCTCTATGCGGAAATCTGCGCGGGCGTACGCTGCGCGCCTCGCCTCGTACAGCGCCGCGAACTTCTCCGGGTCGCGCGCCAGCGGGCGATCGCTGTTCGCCGCTACGCGCCTGCAGGCAAGCTCGAACGGGCAGTCCAGCCAGACAGTGACGCCGTTCTCCTGAAGCAGTTCGTAATTCTCGTCGCGCGTGAACGCCCCGCCGCCAACGGCCATCACAACCGGCTTGCCGGTGCGGACGCGCCGCACCTGCTTGCGTATCGCCTCTGTCTCGAGCGCCCTGAAGTGCTCCTCCCCGAAGCGGTCGAAGATTTCGGCGATCGTGCATTGCTGCTCGGCCTCGATCGCCTCATCCAGGTCCAGAAACTCCCAGCCGAGCCGGTCCGCCAGCGCGCGGCCGATCGTCGTTTTGCCGCTCGCCATGAAGCCGACAAGGTAGATGCCTGGCGTGCGAACCAGCTTCAGGATCATCGCTGCACATCCCGTGCGATTTCAAGAAGCATAATAGTAGCATGCAGCCGGGCCTGTTGCCGCTATTTCCATTGCCTCTCGTCCTCTTCCCGGGGACGACCCTGCCGCTGCATATTTTCGAGGATCGCTACAAGCAACTGATCAACGAGGCCATCCGCGACCAGTCCGAGTTCGGCATCGTTCTCGCGCGGCAGCGCGCCGTGCTGACGACCGGATGCACCGCCGTGGTGGACCGCGTCCTGAAGCATTACGAGGACGGGCGAATGGACATAGTCGTCGCGGGCCGCAGGCGGTTCGAGATCTCCTCGCTAGACCAGAAGCGCGCCTTCCTGCGCGGCGAAGTGAGCTTCTTCGACGACGACGACTTTGAGGACGCGCCCGCCGATCTGCGCGAGCAGGCGCTCGAAGACTACAAGACACTCCTCATCATGGGAGAGGAAGCCCCGGATCCCGACTGGGATGCGCCCCAGCTCAGCTTCCAGCTAGCCAACATCGTCGAGGATCTGGATTTCAGGCAATCGCTCCTGCTCCTGCGTTCCGAGGCCGCCCGCGTGCGCGCCTTCGTCGAGTTCTGCCGCGAGTACATACCCAACCGGCGCGCCATCGCCGAGTTGCGAAGGGTGCAGCCCACCAACGGGCACAGCCGTCTGCCTCGGGCCTCTTCGGGACTCGCGTGAACCGTACACTGATCTTCGACGCCGACGACACGCTCTGGGAGAACAACATCTACTTCGAGAGCGCCTTCGAAGAGTTCTGTGAGTTCCTCGACCACTCGACCCTCACACCAGCTCAGATCCGGCAGGCGCTCGACGACATCGAAATCGTTAACCGCGAAACGCACGGCTACGGGGCTCTCAACTTCGGCCGCAACATGGCCCAGTGCTACCGGCACCTGTGCGAGCGCGAAGTCACTCCGGAAGATATTGACCGGGTGATGGGCTTCGCGCGCCGGATTCTCGACCAGCCCGTGCAACTGATCGAAGGAGTCGAGGAGACTCTGACCGCCCTTGCCCGCCGCAACCGCCTGATGCTGTTCACGAAAGGCCATCCCGACGAGCAAAGGATGAAGGTGGACGCCTCGGGATTGGCGCACCTGTTCGCGCATGTGGCGATCGTAAAGGAAAAGAACGTCGCGTCTTACGCGGAACTTGTCGCCGAGCACGGGCTCGAGAAGGCGTGTACCTGGATGATCGGCAACTCACCCCGCTCGGACATCAACCCGGCCCTCGAGCTCGGGCTCGGCGCGGTCTGGGTGCCGCACCCGCGCACGTGGTCTTTGGAGCACGAAGAGGTCAAGCCGAACGGCCGGCTCATTGTGGTCGAGAAATTTACGGACTTGCTGAAGGTGTTCTGATCCACCCGGCCAGAGGTGAAGCCCGCTCCCCGGCCGCGCGGAGATCCGGCTCCGCATGGCTCACCTTCACTGAAAAGCTGGGATGGAGCGCGAGACGCCTATTCCTGTGCGGGGAGTTGCTGGTCGGCTTCGTGCCAGGCGCTTATCTTCAGGCGCCGGCAAACCCAGCAGAGTTGCTCGGTGGATGTGGCAGCCCGCTCACCACCGCACACCACGCACGTGGAGCGCCTGGCGGGAAGCTTGTCGGGATGCGCTTCGCGCTTTGCTCGGCGAAGGATCGCACTAGGTATCACGGGCTCCGATGCTGGGATCCGTTTCTTCTTCATCTGCCAACTCCAATACAACACATGGGCAGCCCGAGCGCAAGATGCCCCGAGATAGCGTATCCCACAGTTAATCTGGCCGCGCCCGCGCTCCTCACGCAGCCGCGCTCTCTGTCCGAACCACTACGCCGGCTTCCAGCGACGACATGCACCGCGGGCACTTCGAGCCCGGCTTGACGTAGGCTTTGCGCCCATCGAGCACAACCGCCGCCGGAACCGTGTGAGTGCATATCGGGCAAAAAGCCAACCCCTTCACCTCTTTGCGCGCCGGAATGTTGACCACCCTGTTCATCTCTCTCCTCCCCGACCAATCGAGTTCCAATCGAATTGACGCAGGTCAGGCGGCTCCGGTTGTAAGTTTCTTGCGACGAGTGTTGCACCCGAGTCGAAGTGTGCGCAGCGGCTTCGGGGAACTTGCGAAAGGGGTGGAAATCCAGGGGACCTGGCCGGAGCGGCGAGATCTGCCGCCGCTCCGGCCGCCAAGCTTGCGCCTAGTCGCCGGCAGCCTCAGCCGCGACCTGCGGTACTCCCCGCCGCCGCGCGAGCCAGGCCTTCGCATCCTCGATGTACGAGTACCCCACCGGCACCACAAGGAGCGTCAGCAAGAGGCACAGCGTCTGCCCGCCGATGATCGTCACGGCGATGGCCGACCGCTGAGACGCGCCCACGCCTATACCCATTGCCGTCGGTATAAGGCCCGCTACGATCGAGAGCGTTGTCATCAGAATCGGTCGCAACCGCACGCGGTTCGCTTCCAGAATTGCCTCATGCAGCGGCATCCCCTGATCCCTCAACCTGTTCATGTAGTCGATCTGGAGAATGCCGTTTTTCTTTACAATGCCGAGCAGCAGCAGCACGCCCAACGCGCTGAACAGGTTAAGCGTGCGCCCGGTCGAGATCAGCGATATCAGCGCGAACGGGATCGACAGCGGCAGCGTCAGCAGGATGATGAACGGGTGCGACAGGCTCTCGAACTGCGCCGCGAGCACCATGTACATGAAGATCGAAGCCAGTCCGAAGGCCATCAGCATATTCCGCGTCGTTTCGTCCAGAATGCGAACCTGGCCGGAGAAGTACATCGAGTAGCCGGACGGTAGTCCGATCTCGTGAATCGTGTTCTGGGTATCCGCGGCCGCCTGGTCCAGCGAATAACCGGGCGCGATGTTCCCGTACACTGCAACGGCGAACTGCCGGTTCATGCGGTCGATGCGGCTGGGCCCCATCCCGCGCTCGAGTGTTGCTATCGAGTCCAGGCGGATCATGCCGAGCTTGGCGGAGGGAACCAGGATCCTGCTGAGAACCGCGGGGTCGTCCCGCTGCCCGGGCATCAGCCGCATGGTCACCGGGTACTGTTCCGAGCCTTCTTTGTAAGTCGAGATCTGGTCCTCGCCAGACATGAGCAGTCTCACCGCGTTCGAGATGTCCGAAACGCGCACGCCGAGGTCGGAAGCGCGCGTACGGTCGATGTTGACCTGCAGCTCGGGCGTGCTGAGGTTCAGGTTGACTTTCACATCCGAGAGCGAAGGGACATTAAGTAAACGCTCGTTCGCCTGCTTTGCTATCTCGACCAGCGGCCCCAGCTCCGGACCGAGCAGAGAAAGGCGTATAGGCGTGAACGTGTCGCGCCCGCCGAGCGCGTTCGGGAAGGAAACGCGCGGCCGCGTGTAGGCATAGTCGCGTATCGCGTTGCGCACGAGTTGGCCCATGTGCTGGATGCTGCCGCGCTCGCTGGGCGGGTCCAGCAGGATCGTCATCGAAGCCATCGTTACGCGGCCGATGTAGCCCGCGCTGCCTGCGGTGACATATCTGACGCCCGGCACGGCGCTGACGCGCTTGGCCATTTCCAGCGCCACGCGCTCGGTCTCGTGGATAGAGGTGCCCTCGGGCATCTCTATGCCAAGCGACAGCTCACTCTGGTCTTCCTGCGGCATCCAGTCGCGGCCAATGAACCGGTTCAGGACAAAGGTGGAGAGAAACGTCAAGACCGTCACGGTCACGATCACCGGCCTGTGGCGCAGCGACCAGTCGAGCAGGCCCACATACGTCCGGTCGATCCTTCCGCCCTTGCGCGCTCCGTGCGACTCGCCGCCGGTCCCTTTTTTGAGAATGCGCGCGCTCAGCGTCGGTGTCAGCGTGAACGCCACCAGCATGGAGACCATGATGGCGAACGCCATCGTCCAGCCGAACTGGTTCAGGTAGCGCCGCGCGTAACCGGTCATGAACGCGATCGGCACGAAGATGATGACCAGCGAAAGCGTCGTCGCCATCACCGCGAGCGCAATCTCCTTGGTTGCGCGCACGGCCGCCTCCATGGGCGGCAGGTTCTTCTCCTCGATGTGCCTGTATATGTTCTCGAGGACGATGATGGCGTCGTCGATGACTATGCCCACGGCGAGCGTCAGCCCCAGCAGGGTCATGGAGTTCAGCGTGAAATCCATGGCGCGCATCAGCGTGAACGTGGTCACGATTGACGTGGGAATCGCGATGGCGCTGATGACGACCGTTCGCCAGTTGCGGATAAACAGCCAGACGATAACCGAAGCGAGCAGGCTGCCCAGGAGCAGGTGCTCCTCGAGCGCGGCAACCGAAGCCTTAATGTAGGTAGCCTGATCCCGGATGACCTCGAGCTTCACTCCGTTCGGAAGGTCCCTCTTCACCTGCTCGAGCCGCTCCATTACGCCTTTCACCACCTGAACGGTATTGGTTCCGCTCTGGCGCCGGATCTCCATTCCGACGCCGGGGACGCCGTTGAAGTAGGCGAAGGTGCGCTTCTCCTGCATCCCGTCTTCGACGTAGCCGATGTCGCGGATGCGTATCGGCGCGCCGTTGACGTTCTTCACGATGATGTCGTTGAACTGCTGTATGCTGTCCAGGCGGCCGAGCGTGCGCACGCCAACCTCGGTCGCCCCGCGCACGACGCGTCCGCCGGGGGCCTCGACGTTCTCGTTCTGAAGCGCGCTGCGCACGTCCTGGGCCGTCAGGTTGTAGGCGCTCAGCTTATCGAGGTCCATGAACACGTTGATCTGGCGTTCACGCCCGCCGTAGACGGTGACGGAGGCCACGCCGTCCACTGTCTCCAGCGCGCGCCGGACCTGCTTGTCGGCGATCTCGGTGATCTCGCGAACCGGGCGGTCGCCGCTGAGCGCGATCGAAACGATGGGGTCGCTGTCCGGGTCAGCCTTCTGAACCACCGGGGGCAGTATGTTCGGCGGGAGCATTCGCACCGCCCCGGACACTTTCTCGCGCACGTCCTCTGCCGCTTCGCCTATGTCGCGTTCCAGGACGAACGTCACGATGATGTTGGCGCTGCCCTCGGACACGACCGCGCGGATCTCTTCGATACCGCTTACCGAGGCGATCGCCTCTTCGAGCGGCATCACCACCTGCGAGGTCACTTCCTCGGGACTCGCCCCGGGCAGTTGCACCCGGACGTAAACCGTCGCGGGGTCGCTGCGGGGGAAAAGGTCCACCCCGAGCTGCATGAAGCTGAAGATGCCCATCACGGTGAGAAACATGATGAGCATGAAGGCGAAAACAGGCCGCTGGACGCAGATTTCAGAGAGACGCACGAGACACTCCCAGCTTGAGACGGCGCTCGGCGTCCGGATCAGGTTACCCGCTGTAACCGTCGGCAGGCCGGCTGGATCAGCACCGCGTCGTACAATGATTGGTTTACCATGAAAACCGCCTTCCTGTTTCCGGGCCAGGGATCGCAGTTCGCCGGTATGGGCAAAAGCCTCGCTGAGACCTTCCCCTCCGCCCGCACAGCTTTCGAGGAGGCCGACGACGCTCTCGGCTTCCCAATCTCACGCCTCTGCTTCGAGGGGCCCGAGGAAGCCCTCAAGCTCACTGAGAACACCCAGCCCGCGCTGCTGGCCGTTTCCATCGCCGCTTTTCGGGTTTTGCGCGAGAACGGCGTCCAGCCGGATATCGTCGCCGGGCATAGCCTGGGCGAGTACTCCGCGCTGGTCGCTGCCGGCAGCCTGTCGTTTGCAGACGCTCTGCGTCTGGTGCGCAAACGCGGCCGTTACATGCAGGAAGCGGTGCCGCCGGGTGTGGGGGCAATGGCCGCCCTGCTCAGGCTGCCCAGTGGGAAGCTGGACGAGATCCTCGCGCAGGCCGCCTGCGGGGAAGTGGTTTCCGCGGCTAACCTTAACTCTCCCGAGCAGGTTGTGATCGCCGGCCACGCGGGCGCCGTCACCCGCGCCGCCGAACTCGCCAAGGCCGCCGGCGCGAAGCGGGCCGTCATGCTGCCCGTAAGCGCGCCTTTCCACTGCCCGCTCATGAAGCCCGCACAGGACCGGCTGGCCGTTGACCTCAACGCCACGCCGTTCGCCGACCTGGCATGGCCCCTCATACAGAACGTAACCGCCACGGAGACCCGCAGCGGCGAGGAGGCGCGCCGCGGGCTTATCGAGCAGGTTTCGAGCCCCGTTCGATGGGCCGAATCGATGGCCTATCTTGCAGCCCAGGGCGTCGAGCGCGCCATTGAGGTAGGCGCGGGCGGGGTTCTGACGGGGTTGCTGCGCCCCACCGCGCCGGGCATCAAGGCAGTGAGGTTCGGCGAGGCCGCCGATCTCGAGAAGGTATTGGGTGCTGCCTGAACCCGCTATCATGCGTGGCCGGAGACTTTCAATGTTTCGCTGTGCAGCGCTCTTAATTATTTCCGTGGCGCTCGCCGTGGCGCAGGGACCTGAGCCTCAACACCCGTGGCATCCGAAACCGCCCGCCGCAGGTGCATCCGTCGAGACCGGGGCCGACTGGATCGACATCATGCCCGATGCGTCCTTCAAGGGCTGGACGCGCCTGCCGTTCGGAAACTCGGACCCGCTGGCCGAGAGATCTCAGTGGCGTGTCGTAAACCGCGTTCTCATCTGCGAGGGCGACGGCGGGCACGAGTGGCTGCGTTGGGATCGCGAGCTGGGGGATTTCATCTTCCAGGCCGAGTGGCGCTTAACGAAGCTGCCCGGAGAGCCGCGCTATAACAGCGGCATCCTGGTGCGGGCCAGCGCCGACGGCAAGCTGTGGCACCAGGCGCAGGTCGGATCCAGCTCGGGTGGCTATCTGTTCGGCGAGACGCTTGTCGGCGGCGCCGTTAAGCGCATCAACCTGCGCAAGGACGGCCCCACGCTCGTCCGTCCCGCCGGCGAGTGGAACTTGTACGAACTGCGCGCCGCCGGCCGCACCATCACGCTAACCGTCAACGGAGAGGTGGCAAGCGAGTTCACCGAGTGCGAGGTTCCTCGGGGCTACATCGGCCTGGAGGCCGAGGGCTACCGGATCGAGTTCCGCAATCTGCGCGTAAAGCCGCTCGTTCCAAGGTAGAATAACCGTCTGGCTGGAATAATGAAGAGCCGTACCTTATTACTGACCGTTGCGGCAGCCGCCGGCGTCCTCACTCTGGCGTCCTGCAAGAAAACGCCTCCGCCAAACGTGGCGGCCACCGTGAATGGCAGTCCCATCACGTTCGATCAGGTGGAGCGGATGTACCGCGCGCAGTTCGACTCCACCGACCGCACCGTTACCGAGGACCTCGCCACTATTCAGCGCCTTGAGATCCTTCGCGGGCTCATCGAACGGCAGATCCTGCTGCAGCGCGCCGAGCGCCTGGGTCTGCTCGCCACCGATGCCGAAGTGGAGGCCCGCTTCAACGAGTTCCGCGCCCCCTACACGCAGGAAGAACTCGACCGCAAGCTGGCCGAGCGCAAGATGACGGTCAACGACGTCAAGACTGAAATCCGCAACGAACTCAGTGTCCAGAAGCTGATCAACAAGGAGATCACGTCCAAGATCAGCATCAGCGATCGCGAGATCTCGGATTTCTACACACGCAACAAGGCCGCGTTCAACCGCCCGGAGCCCACACTGCACCTCGCGCAGATCGTTGTGACCGCCGGGCCCGATGCGTACGTCAGGAACCTCAAGAACGATAACGCGCAGACCGACGAGGAAGCCCGCAAGAAGATACAGATGATCGAAAGCCGCATCCGCAACGGCGAGGATTTCGGGATGATCGCCGAGAACTACTCGGAGGACCCTCAGACCGCGGCCAACGGCGGCGATTTGGGTTTCCTTCCCATGTCGGCGTTCGAGAACTCGAGCCCCGAGATCAGGAAGCTGCTGGACTCGCTCCAGCCCGGACAGGTTTCGCAGATCATCGCCACGCAGGGCGCCTATCGCCTGATCAAGCTGATCTCGCGCGAGCCCGCCGGACAGCGCGATCTCAACGACCCGCGCGTGCAGCAGGAGATACGCCAGACGCTGCTGGCGCAAAAAGATCAGTTGATGCGCGCCGTCTACTACGAGGTGGCGCACAACGAGTCCACGATAGTGAACTACTTCGCCAAGCAGGTTCTAGAGGGCAAGCAGTAGGACGCCGCATCCGCGGCTGGAAGTTCTGCGTGCTCACCGCGATTTGTGGCGCGAGCCGCCGGCGCTCCCGGCGGCGCGCACTACAGAACCCGTTCCAGCGTATCCGCGATCCTCTCGCTGGCGCGCCCGTCCCACAGCTCTGGGATGGACTTGCGCTCAGGCGGAGCATTCAGCGCCTCTATTGCCGCCTCGAACGCGCGCTTCGCATCCGTGCCCACCAGGCGATTCGTCCCCTGCTCCACCGTGACCGGCCGTTCGGTGTTGTCGCGCAGCGTGAGGCACGGCACTTGCAGGACGGTTGTTTCTTCCTGAATGCCCCCGGAATCCGTCAGCACTATCCGCGCGTCCGCGATAAGACGCAGGAAATCCAGGTACGGCATCGGAGGCGTCAGCAGCAGGCGGCCGTTGCACTCTGGTATGCGGCCCATGCGCTCGCGCGTCCGGGGGTGAACGGGGAAAACCACGGGGAGGCGCTGGCTTAGTTCCGCGAGCATCGCGACGAGTTGCTCCAGCCGCGCCGGGTCGTCAACGTTTGATGGCCGGTGCAGCGTCGCCACCGCGTAGTTGCGCTCCTCCAGGCACAGCCGCAACAGCACGTCCGAGGCTCGCGCCTTCTCGCGGAAGCGGAGTAGCGAGTCAATCATGACGTTGCCTACAAAGAAGATCTTCTCGCGAGGTACGCCTTCCGCCAGTAGGTTGCGCACACCGCTCGCCTCTGTAGCGAACAGGTAATCCGAGATGGCGTCCGTTACGATGCGGTTGATCTCTTCGGGCATCGTGCGATCGAAGCTGCGCAGCCCGGCCTCAACGTGAGCGACGCGGATCCCGAGCTTCGCCGCAACGAGCGCCGCCGCGACCGTTGAATTTACATCGCCCACCACCACGAGCGCGTCCGGCCGGGTCTTCGCCAGCACGGGCTCCAGCCGCAGCATCACCTCGGCTGTCTGCCGCGCGTGGCTGCCGCCGCCCACCTCGAGGTTCACGTCGGGCGGCGGGATCTCCAGGTCCGAAAAGAAGCTGCCGGACATCTCGGGGGAGAAGTGCTGCCCCGTGTGTATCAGCGCCGGCTGGAACCGCGGCCGGCGCCTGAACTCGGCCAGTAGCGGAGCCGCCTTGATGAAGTTGGGCCGCGCGCCCACCACGCATGCAATAGCCAGTGATCCCATTGCCCCGCTACCAGCATTGCATGAAACGGCCCCGGAGCGCCGGGCCTCGCTTTACGGCGTGATCGCCGCGATCCGAACCGGCCCGGTGGCCAGCACGTTTCCGTTCGCATCGCGGTATTTCCAGCGGTAGTACAGGATACGGTCCGCGATCGCCGGAATCGTCAGCGTGCACCCATTCGAACAATCCGCTCCCGCCACGGCGTCCGTCGTCGCGAACTTGTACGGCGCGGCCGTGTCGTACGTGGTCGAGTCCACCACGCAGGCTTCGGCTCTCTGGCTGCATCGCCACTGCAGGTCGGGGTCATATCCGAACTCTAGTACCGTGCGCGTAGCCCCCGGCCTCCCCGCCAGGCGCACCGGGAACGGCACGAAGTCGGAGCGGTTCACATCATCACTGGCCGGGTTGTCCGGCACCAGCGCCTGCCACAGCCCGACCCTTTCCGCTCTCAATCGCGGCGTGAACAGCAGCCACTTGCCGTCCGGAGTCGTGCGTGCGTTGGTCAGCGAGCCCCAGTTCCGCCACGGTCCCGCCAGGCCGCGGATCAACATGCGGCTGTGTGCAGCGCCATTGGGCGCGATCGCGAGCTGCGCTATGCCTTGCCCGTAGGCCGCCGTGTGGAACGCGCAGAAGTCGGCCGTGTTCGTTTCGGACTCTCCGCCAAAGCACGAGGCCACATTCAGAGAGGGCAGATTTGCATACGCCTCTCCCGGCACGGATCCGGGCCAGCATTCACCGGCCTTGTAAACCGCGCAGAACTTGTAGTGATCCTCCGGCGAGTCCTTCAGAAGCGCCCCCGGCCCACTCACGTCCAGCAGCACGTTCCGCGCGCTCAGTCCGAAGTACGGAGCCTTTTTGAAGTTCCTCGGATAGCTCGCCGACGGCACGCTTTTCACGATGTAGCTGGTCCCCGCCACGGAGCTCACCGTATCGCCCGGCGCTATGCTACCGATAAACGGCATCGTGTCGATGAACCACCCGCGCCGCCATTCCTCTGGCGCAGCGTAGTTCGCGTACGAGGGATGCTTTTGGTAGCTGTTGCCGCTTGCGAACCCAATCACCCCGGCGAATGTCCTGCTCGCCTCCAGCGTGTATGTCGGAGGGCCGCTGTAGGTCGTGCCGCCCCGCATCATCCAGCCCGCGCCGATGGTCCATTCTCCACGCTCGACACGGTGTATGTTCTGCATGTGCGTGTCCTGGATGAAGTGAGTGTTCGTCGTGTCCGTGCCGTGCGGGTCCTCCAGGTACTTCCAGAAGTAGTCCACCTTGGCATCCACCTCGATACACTCGCACACCGCCCGAAGTTTCGCGCCCGCCGCGTGCGCGGCCGCCTTTGTGTTGGCGTATCCCCGCATCACTGTCCAGGCTGTGCCCGCCTTCGCCGTGATCTTCACTTTCTCGTTAGTGCCGTCCAGGAACATGAACACGTCGCCCACGGCGGCATCCTGAAGGTACGTACTGTTGTCCGTTGGACACGTGCCGCCCGTGCAGTCCGGTTCGCCATCCACCGTGAACCCCTGCGCGTCCGCGCTCACGCCGCCTTCGTTCTGGAGCGTCACCTGCCACGGGCCGGTAGCGGTTCCACCCGTCAGTTTTTGCGTGATTATGCCGATGACATTGTCCGGCGCGATGAAGTTGCTGTAGTGGCCTCCGCACCAGCGCGTCTTGGGGTTCGCGTGCAGTGGCATCGCCGCGACGATGCGCAGGCAATCCGAACAGCTTCCGAGCGGCAACCGGTCCCCGAGGTACAGCGCCCAATACCACGTGGGCGAATCCTGCCCTCGCGCTCGCGTCCAGCCTGTCAAATAGTTGTCTTGAACGCTTGCCAGGCTCACAGCCGAGAATTGGAACTTCGGAAACGTCGGGTCGAAATCCTCGATCAGATCAACAATCGCTTTGCCGGCCGCCGCAGGCGTGAGGGAGACTGCGGTCAGATTGGCGAACGCGCCCTGTGCCACAGCCGCATCGCTCAAGAGTGTCGCTAGCGCCAAGCCTGCCTTGCCAGAAGTCCTGTCCGGGTACACGACGAAGAACTTGTTCGGGTCGGCGGAATCGGGGTATATCTGCGGGTCGGTGATATAGAACGTGTCCCACTCCGCGCTGGCCGCAACTCGCGGGACGCCCAGAAACCGCACCGTGCCATCCTCGCCGTGCCAGTAGATCCTGTTGGTCCGGCCCTGTGTAACCGTCAG
The DNA here is from genome assembly GCA_050260275.1 of bacterium. Lineage (GTDB taxonomy): Bacteria > Acidobacteriota > Terriglobia > Bryobacterales > Bryobacteraceae > DATMXS01. Next base: position 38,804 of record JBLNBX010000183.1, on the reverse strand, counting down.
GCAGTGATATCCGGGCGTGCCGCCCACGCCCGTAGCCGTCTTCTCCGAGGCGCAGCCACTCATGTTCCCGGCGTCGAACGAGGACACCGGATCACTGCTGTCAGCATCGAGCGAAGCACGCAGCGCCATCACGCCCGTCACCGGGTCCACCACTTCGTACCCGCGCGTCTCGGGCAGTGATGGATCCAGATACCGCATCGGCGCGCTCTGCCAGTCGAATGCCCCAACCTCGCCGTAGGTCGAGCCGAGCGGCACTGTTCTCGTTCTGAATGTCCCATCGTAGGTGTCCGCGCCGCATGTGATCCTGAAACGATGGTCCGTGTCCGCCTGAAGCGCCCGGCTGTAGCGGTTTACGCGCGTAACTGTGCCGCCCGTCGAGCTGCCGTCGATTCCCGGGCTCGCGTACCTGAACGTGTTGGCGTCTACAACCGCGGTCACGCGGGCGTCGATCGTCTCGAACGTCCCGTCCTCCACGCCCGCGATTGCGACGTTGTCGTTCACTCTCAGGCCGTGCGGCGCCGCGGTGTCCACCGTCGCCACGTTTGAGGCGCGGCTGATGGACGCGATAGAAACCGGGATGGAAGTCGTTTCGGATGCCGCATATCCGGGCCAGCCCGGCAGCGGGATCTGCCCGGCGACGAACTGGCGCTGGCGCAGGTTGCTGATGCTTCCGGCGCGCGAGTCGAGCCCCACGCCCGGGCCGAAGATGCGCGGATTCAGGTCATGAACCAGGCGCTGCACGAGCCCGCCCGACGTGTAGGCCCCGTTGCCGGCGACACCGTTAAGCGTGAACGATGTGTCGTCAACCACCGTAACGGTGTGATAACCGTTCGCGGCCGTGTTGCCGAGCACACCCGAGATGTATACCTTGTCGCCGGTCTCGAGCGAGTGCGGCCGGTGAACCGTGACCCTGACGGGGCTCGTGTTCATCGCGGCCGTCACGCGAAGATCGCTCGCATACACCTCCACCGTGCAGGCGGCCGCCGTGGGCGCGGTGTATGAAATAACCGCCTGCCGGTGCGTCGGCTGCACGCTGACGTTCGTGATGGCAGCCAGAGCCGGGAGCGAAAAGAGAAGTAGCCAAGCAGGACGCATAGTGATCACCTGTCAGCACTGGTCAAAGCCCACGCCAGCGAGATGTCCTTCGCGGTTTCATCCAGCGACCAGATGTAGAAGCTCAACCTCGCATTCTGCCCGGTGGCTGGTATGCTGTGCTCGTTCGAGTTGAACTGACACACTGGATCACCGTCTATACGGAAGGTCAGCGTTCGAGGGTCAGAGTCATCGTCGAAGATAACTTCCAGCAACTGCGTTCTGGTAGTGCTTGGCGGGACGCCAGAATCTGCGATAGATTCCGTTCCGTTGTACGCAACGCATTGCCAGTTAGTATCACCCGCGCACCCATCCGAGCAGTTCGAATAGCGAAAGCCTGCGAGATGTCCTTGCGTGGGAACATCACTTGTCGGGGTGTTCGTAGCCCATGCCACCCAAGCGCGCGCTTCTGATGTCTGGCCGATCTTGCCCTCCCACATCCCGTGGATATTCCGGCCGGTGCGCCAGTTCGTCGCACCGTACGTCCCGGCCTGGCTTCCCACTGAAACGCCAGTCGTATACTTCATCAGCGTGCTGTTTTCCGAATCGGGGTAGACAGTGGAAAGCGAGCCCTGATTACCGGCAGCCTGATCTCCGATTGTGTTGACATTCTGACTGACACCTGAGGGAACCATCAAGCCCCAGCGCCGGACGTTCATCGTGGGGAGCAGCAGGCCACCAAACGGCACATACGCGCTCACGTTATCGGGCGCGCTCGCGTCTTTCTGCCACCGGACGTTGATGCCGCGGTTCGTGACCGCGCCCATGCTCGGAGCGGCTGGTGTCGTGTCGCTGAGGTTCGTACCGGCCGCCTCCGCCGCGTTCACAGTCAGCGTTCCTCCGGCCGTGCCGCCGCCACCGCCGCCGCTGATGGCCGTCCATGTGTCCGGGGCGGTGCACAAATGCAGGTTCTGTCCGGCGGGCGCATCGGTCCGGAAATACTGCTCGCCCACTTCGCATGAGCCGGGCAGTCCCGCTCCCGTAGGCGCCGGTTTGCTGGCGGATGCTCCGCTCGCGTCCCAAACACCTTGTATCCGCCTTCCTCCGTTGATAGTAGTCTGGCCGTGCGCGGCAACGGCTAGCACGGTTGCAGCCAGCAGGGTAACAAGACGTCTCATCAGGGTCATCTCCAGGTGGGGAGCCGCGCCCGCTCCGCTTGTGCGGGCGTGTGCGCCTCCGCTCCGAAGAATGCAGACCGCCGGCGCCGGCAGCCGGGCCGCGCCTGCTATGTCACTCAGTTCAGGCGGAAAATAAACCGGCGCCCAGCGTTAACGCCCGGCCCCGCCCCCCTGCACGCGCGGCCGCATGGGCTCGCTGAGGCGGCTCCCTTCCTGGCACACGGATCCGGGCCGCGCCATGCCGCTACCCAAAACCGCCCCGCGTTGATTCGGATGCTCCGGGTCCGCTACTCTTGACTGCGAATGGGTGAGTTGAGCCGCATCGGCGTGGCGATCGACGCCGACCTTCTCAGAAAATTCGACGCGCTTATTGAGAGCCGTGGCTATACAAACCGCTCCGAGGCCTTCCGCGACCTCATCCGCGACGAACTCGTCGAGCACGCTTGGGAGTCGCCGGACCGCCACGTCGTGGGCACCGTCTCCATCGTTTACGACCATCACGTCCGCATGCTCAGCGACAAGCTGACGGATCTCCAGCACGATTTCTACCCCCACATTCTCTCCACCCTGCACGTGCATCTCGATCACGATCACTGCCTCGAAGTGCTCGTCGTGCGGGGGAAGGCTCGCGACGTGAAGAAGATGGCAGACACGCTCATAGCCACCAAGGGCGTGAAGCACGGGCGCCTGACCATCAGCACTTCCGGAGCAGAGGTTTGATCGCCGGCACGGGCGTCGACATTGCGGAAGTGGCCCGCATTCGTGAGAGCATCGAGCGTTTCGGAGAGCGGTTCCTCGCCCGCGTATTCACGCCCGCCGAGCGCGCCTACGTCGAACGCAAAGCCAACCGCTACGAGCGTTACGCCGCGCGTTTCGCCGCGAAAGAGGCGGGCATGAAGGCCATCGGCACCGGATGGAAGCGCGGCGTGCGCTGGCAGGATTTCGAAGTCGCGAACCTGCCCTCCGGCAAGCCCACGCTGCGGCTCCACGGGGTAGCCGCCCAGTTCGCTGAGCGGCTCGGCGTGAAGTCGATCGCGCTCTCAATCACGCACACGAAAGACGTCGCCATGGCGCACGTCATCCTCGAAAAGTAGGCGCGCCCCGCCGCGCAGCTAGGGGCAGTGCGCGCCTGAAGCGCCGCCCGCGGAGCTAGAACGTCAGCCCTACCAGGAACTCGAGCTGGTCCTGGTTCGATTCCAGCAGGCCCGCCGGGCTACGGAAAGTCCTCCAGCCCCAGCGCGTGTAGCGTATCTCGGGCGACAGAGCCGTCCGTCCGCCCAGCCTCAAGCCCGCGCCCGCCGTGAAACCCGTGGTGAACTCGTTCTGTAGCTCTTCGGGCGCATCGGAGCGGCTCCCCGAGAAGAAGCTGCCCGCCTGTTCCAGATTGGTCAGCCCGCGGAAGGTCGGCCCCACAACAAAGAACGGTTGCAACGGCCGCATGCCCGTCTTGACTTTCAGAAGCACCGGAAAATCCCAGGCATTCGCCGTCACCGACCGCTCCAACCCGGAATCCACGAGCGTCTCCTGATAGCCCAGGCGCTTGTACAGCGCGTCGAACTCCACGCCCAGCCCGAACGGCAGGTTCAACTCGGCCGTGCCGCCAAATGTGTACCGGCGGTCTTCGCTCGTGAAATTGCTGAGCGCTCCCACGCCCGTGTTGAACGCGTCGGTGAAAGGCACGCCCGCCTTGACGCCGACGGATAGTAGCTGTGAAAACGCGGCCGGCGCCGCGATCACCAATGCCAGAAGCAATCGCCTCACAGAGGCACGACGTATTCCGTCCAGCTCCGGTTCCGCACTTTACTCCGTGCGGTACACGAGGTACGCGGAGTTCTCAAATACCGGCGTCCGCCCCGGCAGGCGGTTGGCCGGGGCGAGCACGATGTAGTCGATGCCCCAGCGCCGGTATGCCGGCAGGTGCCATGCTTTGAAGCGCCCTTCGCCTGTGCGGTTCCATCGCAGCCACCACTCGTTAGCGAACTGCGGCAGAAAATTCGCCTGCCCGCCGCCTTTCCAATCCACATAGATGGCGCGCAGCGCACGCGCACGGAACTCGCCCGGAGCGGTTCCCTTGCGCGCGTCCGCGAATAGGAACACGGCGTCCGGCGGTGTCGAGGCGCGTGCCCATCCGGCCAGCTCCAATATCTCCGGCTGCGGCTTGTTTGCCTGCGCGGGCACGCCGCCCCAGGCCGGTATCAGCAGAAAAGGCGCGATGAGCGCCGCCGCCCACGGCGCGTACGACCAGCGGAAGCGCTTCGCCTCGCTCCACGCCGCGAGCGCCGCCAGCCCAGCCAGCCCGGCCGCGAGCGCCAGCCGCGCCGGCGATTCCACCACCGGAGTCAGCCGCACATCCATCGGGATCGCATACGCGAGCGCGAGCCACAGCAGTGCCTCTGCCCAACGCCCTCGCGCAGCGGCGATCAGTCCCGCCGCCGCCGCGAGCAGCGCCGCGACTATCGTCACGAACACCAGCGCGCGCGCCGGCTGAAGCTGCGGGGCCACCACCCACTTCATCCGCTCCAGCAGGATGTACGACGCCGGCACGGCCAGCATTCCGGCGAGCGGAAGTCCCACCAGGAAGAACCTTAGGTCCTGCGGCGCGTGCTTGCGCACCCGCGCATAGGCGACCATCGCGGCGAGCCACAGGAATGCATACCGCGGCATCAACTCGGCCGCCCACGTCGAAACCCAGCAATAGGGCGCGCGCAGGCGCTGTATGCGCTCCAGGTCCGCGCCGATCCTGCCGAAGAACGGCTGCGGTTCGGCTATTGCCGGCTGCATTCGCGACAGGATGAACATCGCTGCGACACCCGCCGCGAGCGGCGCCAGGCCCGCTATCCTGCGTCTCATCACCTGCGGCTTCGACGGCCACAGCGAAAGCGCGAAGTACACCGCCCAAAAAGTCACAACCGATGGCGGATGGTACAGAAACGCCACCGACGCTGCGATACCCGCTCCCAGGTCGCGGCCGTGCGCTGCCAATCCCATCGCCAGAAGCAGCAGCGGCAGCGCGAAGCCGCGCGGGACCGGCTCGTACTCGATGGCGAGAACCGTGGGGCCCGCGATGGTTGCGCCCAGCGCCAGCGCCGCCGCGGCCAGCATTGCCATCCTGTCCGTTAGGCCGAGCGCCAGAGCGGCAAGCCAGATTCCCAATAGCCCGAGCGCCCGGAAGATGGCTTGCTGCGACACGAGCGCCGTCTCGAAGCTCACTCCAAGCCGGTGCAGTGCCAGGGCGGCTTCGTCATAGATCGTGAAGGAAACGTGCGGACGCTCGGCGACGAAGTCGCGCGCCAGAACCGGCGGGTCGTTCAGCCTCTGCAGTATCGGCAGGTAGATCTGCGTATCGGAGTGGAGATACGTGTGGCCAGGGAACGCAACGAATGTAAGCGTGGTGAGCAGCGCTATCGCGCCTGCCACCCACGCCGCGCGACGCGCTACTCGGCGGGCGTTTTTTCCAACTGCTGCTTCGCCCACAGCCGCCCAGGATTCAGCTCGAGTGATTTCGCGATCTCCTTACGCGCCTCCGCGTTTCGCCCCGCTTTCCTCAAGGCGATGCCTTTCCACAGCCGTGCGTCGGCGGACTTAGGGTCAAGCGCGATCGCCTTGTCGAAATCGCTTAACGCTTTATTTACTCCTCCGCCAAACGCCTCCGGGAGGTAGTAGTTCCCCACGCCCCGGCCGAGCCACGCGAGCGCGGACTTGGGGTCGAGCTCGATCGCTTTCTCGATGGATTCGCGCGCGCACCTGCCGTACTTGACCGCCAGCAGCACCTGTGCTGGAATCACCTGGCCGCAGAGCGTGCCGAGCACGCGATGATGCTCCGCGACGCCTGGCGCGAGCTTTACAGCGCGCTCCGCCGCTGCGATGCCCTTCTCCGCTGCCGCGCGCGCGGCGTTCTTGTCGCCCTGTTCGAGCGCCACCTCGGCCACGTACGACTCGGCCTGCGCCAGACGGTAGTGCGCCCCGGCGTCTCCCGGCCGCTTCTGCGCCTCGGCCTCCAGTTCGGCCACTATGCGCTCGAGCGCGGCGCGGTCCTGGCGATCGCGCGCCTCGCGAGGCGCGTCTGCCGCAAGCGCGATGGACGCCGCCACGAGCAGCGCCGCCGTGGGGTTCCTCATTCTCCCCCAATTCTAACAGCGGTCTTGGCCGCGCCCAGGCGCGCTACTCCGCGATGGGCGAACAGGTAGAAGAAGCCCAGGCAGCAGAGGAGAAATCCGTTGGCCGCGAGCGCCGCCGGCGCGCCCGTGTGCGGCACCAGCGCCCCCGTTACCAGGCTGCCCGCCGGCATCCCGCCCCGGAACGCGACGTTGTACACGCTCATCACGCGCCCTCGCATCGCATCCGATGTAATCTCCTGCACCAGCGTCGCCACCAGCGAGAAGACCGCCACCAGGCAAGCCCCGGCAATGAACAGAAACACCAGGCTCAGCGCCATCACGGTGGACAGCGCGAACGCCCCCGTGACCACCCCCAGCACGATGAGCAGGTACAGCGTCGTGCGTCCCTGGTTTACCTGGCGCGTGAGCGCCGCAACACCCAGCGCACCCACGATCGACCCCGCCCCGAAGGTGGAGAGCAGCACCGTGTATGCGTTCGGGCCCTGGTGAAATACTTCGGACGCAAAGACCGGCAGGAACACACTTATTGGCACGCCCAGCATGGTCATCAGAAACGCCAGGATGACGAGCGGGCGCATGCCCTCCCTCGCTCGCACGAAGCTCAACCCCTGCCGCATCGAGGCGATCAGCGTGGAACTGCTCTTGGCGGGCACGTATCGCGCCCTCACCATCATGATCGTGATGATCACGGGGATGAAGGAAAAGCCATTCAGCCCGAAACACCAAGCCGCGCCTAGATGGGTCAGCGCCAATCCGCCCAGCACCGGGCCGACAACCCGCGCCAGGTTGAACTGGATCGAGTTGAGCGCGATAGCGTTCGACAGGTCCTCCATGGGCACCAGGCTCGGCAGCAGCGCCTGGTAGGCGGGGGCTCCGAAAGCCTGCCCGAAACCCGAGATGAACGACAGCGCGAGTATGTGCCACACCTGCACCTCTCCGAGCGCCACGAGCACCGCGAGCGCGATAGCGCAGACCATCTGCACGTATTGGGAGAACAGCAGCAGGTGACGGCGATCGCGCCGGTCCGCGATAGCGCCGCCCACCAGCGAAAACAGGAAGATGGGCAGCTCGGCGAGGAATGCATCCAGGCCCAGCAGGAACGGCGACTTCGACAGCTCGAACACGAGCCAGGCCTGCGCGAGCTTTTGCATCCACGTGCCGATGCTCGACGTGCAGGCGCCCAACCACATCAGGCGGAAATCGCGGTAATTGAAGGCCCGGAAGACGCGCGTGAGCAAGTTCTATTCTACGGGACGCCGCGGGTAGGCAATCGTTGCCGTGCCGGCCGGCGCCGCGAACCGTGAAGAACGCGGCATCGCCGAGGCGGGCGGACTGCGGGAGCCGTGGCGATCCCGCCCCACAACCGGGGCGGTTTCTCCGCCGCCCCGCGCATTTCCAGCTACTTTTTCTCGAAGTACCTCGCGGCGAAATCGAGAAACACCGGCCAGTTGGGCCCCGGTGTGTGTCCTTCGGCGTGCTGCCGGAACGCGATATCCCCGTCCATCAGTCCCGTCTCAATAGGCGGGAACTCGGTGGTTCCGAGGCCCTTCTTGCCGAGCAGTTCGTATACCGGCCCCGCGCCCACGCCCGCCAGGAACATGCCTTTGGCGTCCACCCAGCCGTCGCCTTTCTCCAGCGAACCGGCGCTGATGAACACCGGCCGCGGCGCGCACAGCGCCACTAGCTGGTGGGAATCCACCGGCAAGTCGTCCCAGGTCAGCGGGCCGGCATACTTCATGTAGTTGCCGGCCATCCAATGGTACTCGCTTTTGGCGGCGACGTTCTCGACGATCTCGCCCCAGTCACGGCGGTGCAGCTTCACGCCGCCCGCCCCCGAGGAGCTGATGAATGCCACGGCGAAGCGCTGATCGTACGCCATCGCAACCGCAGTCGCCTTGCCGTAGCGCGAGTGGCCTTCGATGGCAACTCGTTTGGCGTCTACGGCCTTGTCGGTCTCGAAGTAGTCGAGCGCGCGGCTCGCGCCCCACGCCCAGGCTTTCAGCGCGCCCCAGTCGTCCGGCTTCCGCGGCTGGCCCTTGTTGCACAGGCCGATAATGCCTTTGGTCAGACCGGCTCCGTTGTCCGCCTGGATGCTGGTTGGCACGAGGATGGCGTACCCCCAACCGCGGTTGATCACCTGCTGCTGCCACGTGGGTCCGGCCGGCGCAGGGCGCGGCGGACGCGCAGGCATGCCGGGACGGGCCGGGAAGCGGATGAAGCCGAGCTCCATTACAACCGGTACAGGTCCTTTCGCATTCGCAGGCGTCGTAAGAACGAGCTCAATGTCAACGGTGATGGCCGGGTACGAAGAGTTGTCCACGTGTCCCACGAGTTCCTTCGTGATCACCGGCACGTCGCCGACCTTCTCTTCCTTGACGGACTTCACTTCCCAGGTAACTTTGGGCGTCACTTTGGGCGTGCGGCCGTAAACTTCACGGTCGAAGTCCTCGACTATCTCGGGCCGGCGCAGGTTCCACCAGTCGGAGGCTGTAGTCACCCGCTTGCCGTTCTTGAGCACCAGTACTGCGGGCAGCTTGGGATACGGGTTTGCTATGGACTCGTCGTAGTGCGCATAGTTCTCCGCCTTCGGGTTCATGCCGTCGCGTCCGGGACGCAGCGATTTGATCTGCAGGAGGTCCATCATCCTTTGGTGGTCCTGCTCGGTGGTCAGCTCAACGGGGGCCGGCACGCCGCTCTGCGCCGGTTGTGCGACGCAAGCCGGGGCGGCAAGGAGAAACGCAGTCAGCCACGGACAAAATCGCGCTATTCGCACACACTCCTCCTTCGCTCGTCTCTGCAAAAATACCGCTTTGATCGAAGTCTGTCCACGGCCGCAATTCCGGCGGGCGTGGGCGCGAACCCGGCCATAACTGCCCTGGCGGCGGGGCAGGTCCTATCATGGAGTTAGGAAATCAAAGAGGGGAGCACTTGTATGGCTATCGACAGGGCCGAATTGGAGTCCTTGATTCAACACGATAGCGGCCCCGGCGGCCGCGTTCTGAGCGTATACCTCGAGACCGACCAGTCGCGCCAGGCAAATCTCAACCGCGGCTTCATGGTCGCCCTCACTGAACGGCTCCGCGCCATCGAACAGCAGATTACCGGCGAGCCTGACCGCAACCGGTTTCGCGCCGACGCCCGCCGCGTCGCCGCCGCGGCGGAGCGCTGCGTCCCGCGCGGCCGGTCGCTGATCTGCTTCTCCGACTCCGGCGCGGACCTGTTTTTCGAGCGCGAGCTGGCCGTTCCCATCAGCACCCAGGTCCGTTGGGAGCCTTCGGCCTGGGTCCGCCCGCTTGTAGAGCTTCTCGACGAATACGAACGTTACGCCGTCGTCCTTGCCGACAAGGAGGAGGCACGCCTGTTCACTGTGTGGCTCGGCGAGATTGAGGAACAGCGAGAGATGTTTTCTGCCCGGCGCAAACGCTTCAGGCAAACGGCCAAGGACGCCATCATGTCGCAGCCTAGCCTCCAGCGCCGTGAAGACGAGCAGGTCAACCTGCACCTCAAAGCCGTCGCCGACGCACTCGACTCGCTCGCGTCGGAACGCGCCTTTGACAGGCTGATTCTCGGGGGTTCGCGCGAACTCCTCAAGGCTCTCCAAGCCCGCTTCTCCAAACGGCTTCAGGAGATGGTCGCAGGCGAGACGCCGCTCGCGATCAACGCGAACGAGCGCGAAGTCTTGCAGACCACCATGGAGATCGCCGAAAAGGCCGAGCGCGCGAAGGAGGCCGACACGGTCGAACGGCTCATCACGGCGGGCTCCAAACAGCGGCAGGCGGTGCTAGGCCTCGATGCCGCGCTCGAGTCCATGCGGATGGGCCGGATCATGCAGCTGGTTTACGCCGAGAGCTACGCGCGCGCGGGCGCGCAGTGCGGCAAGTGCGCCTCGCTTTTCCCGGATGGTGTGGAGGCCTGCGCGTATTGCGGCGGCCAGGTCCGTCCCGTCGACGATGTCGTCTCCCGGCTGGTGGACCGCGTCGTCGATTCCGGCGGCGAGGCCGAGTGTGTCCACGGCCCGGCGGCCGACCGTCTGCGACCCTACGGCTCGGTAGGCGCTTTTTTGCGATTTTGATAGAAGATGGACAAGCCACAACAGTTCTCCGCATTTCTCTTCTCGGGGCACCAGCCCCAACGCGAGACGTTCTGGCGTCCGGCGGCCGACATCTATCGCATTCGCGGCGGTTGGCTGCTGAAGTTCGACCTGGCGGGCGTGTATCCCGAGGACGTCAAAGTTGAGGTGAAGGGCTGCCACGTCACCGTCAGTGGTGTTCGCCGCGACATGCTGCTCGAAGAGAGCGCAAGTTTTTACTCCATGGAGATCGCCTATAACCGGTTTGAGCGCACGGTCGAGCTGCCGTGCTACTTCGCCAATCCCGCCGTCGCTATCGAGAACAGGAACGGGATCCTGATCGTGAGACTTATCACCGAGGAGGAGCGTTGAGCGACACACCGGTTCTGCCCGTACTCCCGCTGAAGAACAGCGTTCTGTTTCCTCACCTGCTGATGCCGTTGTCCGTCGGCAGGCCGGCCTCGCGCTCCGCGGTGGAGTCCGCTCTCGCAACCGAAGAGAAGGAGCTGATCGTCGTCGCCCAGCGCGATCCCGCCAAGGAGATCCCCACCGAGTTCTCCGACCTCTACTCCGTCGGAACCAAGGCCGTCATCAAGCGTATGGCGCGCGTGAGCGAGAGCCAGGTGGACCTCATCGTCCTCGGCGCGGAGCGCATATCCCTTGAGGCTCTTGAACAGACGGAACCGCACCTGCGCGCGCGCTTCACGCCCTATCCGCTGCCAGACGAGCACAGCGCCGAGGTCGAGGCCCTGCATCGCGCCGTGACGGACCTCGCGGCCCGCGCCATGCAGTTGGCCCAGCCCAACGTGCCCAGCGAGGTCGGACAACTGCTCGCGCAATCGGAGGATCCGCTGCGGCTGGTCTACCTGCTGGCCTCCATGATGAGCCTCGAACTCGACAAGGAGCAGAGCCTTCTCGAGGCCAAAACGCGCGGCGAGGCGCTTCGCCTCATGCACGACTACCTGCGCAACGAAGTCCAGGTGCTCGAGCTGCGCAATAAGATCGCCAGCCAGGCGCAGAGCGAGATGAGCAAGCAGCAGCGCGAGTATCTTCTGCGCCAGCAGCTTCGAGCCATACAGCAGGAGCTTGGAGAGAAGGACCCGCAGCAGGCCGAGGTGGAACAGCTTCGCGAGCGCCTGGCCAAGGTGGAGATGCCCGAGGAGATCCGCCGGGAAGCCGAGCGCGAACTGGGCCGCATGGAACGCCTGCCACCCGGAGCGCCGGACGCGCAGGTCATCCGCACCTACCTCGACTACGTGCTCGAGCTGCCCTGGAACGTTTACACGGAGGATCATCTCGATATAGGCCGGGCGCGGCAGGTGCTCGATGAGGACCACTACGACCTCACGGACGTCAAGGCCCGCATCCTCGAACATCTCGCCGTCCTCAAGCTGAACCCGGAGGCGAAGGCGCCGATACTCTGCTTCTACGGGCCGCCCGGAGTCGGCAAGACCTCGCTCGGCCAGTCCATCGCACGCGCCCTGGGGCGCAAGTTCGAGCGCATGAGCCTGGGCGGCCTGCACGACGAGGCCGAACTGCGCGGCCACCGCCGCACCTACATCGGCGCGCTGCCCGGCCGCATCATCCAGGCCATCCGGCGCGCGGGATCGAAGAACCCGCTCATCATGCTCGACGAGGTGGACAAGCTCGGCCGCGACTTCCGCGGCGACCCCGCGGCGGCCCTGCTCGAGATCCTCGACCCCGAGCAGAACAAGACCTTCCGCGACAACTACCTCGACCTGCCGTTCGACCTCTCGAAGGTCTTCTTTATCACCACCGCCAACGCTCTCGATACGATCCCGCAGCCCCTGCTCGACCGCATGGAGATGCTGCGCCTGGCCGGCTACACCGAGGAGGAGAAGATCGAGATCGCCAAGCGCTACTTGATTCCCAGGCAGCTCAAAGAGACCGGCATCGCCGCGGACCAGGCTGTGATCCCGGACGAGACGCTGTCCGCCATCATCAGCCGGTACACTCGCGAGGCCGGCGTCCGCCAGCTCGAACGCCAGATCGGGCGTGTTCTGCGGAAAGTAGCCCTGCAGCGCGCCGAAGGCAAGGAGGAGCCCGTCACCGTGCAGCGCGAGAGCCTTGCTCAGATGCTGGGTCCCGCTGTTTTCATGCAGGAGGAGCTGCGCAAGGAACAGGTGCCCGGCGTTGCTACCGGCCTGGCCTGGACCGAAGCGGGCGGCGAGGTGCTCTATGTCGAAGCCACCCTGCTCCCGGGCGGCAAGGACCTCACCGTCACCGGCCACGTAGGCGATGTGATGCAGGAATCCGCGCGCGCCGCCCAGAGCTACCTCTGGTCTCACGCGAAGGAGCTCGGCATCGACCCCGCGCTGTTCAAAGATTCCGGCGTCCACATACACGTGCCCGCGGGTGCGATTCCCAAAGACGGGCCCTCGGCGGGCGTCACCATGACCACCGCGCTTGCGTCGCTCTATATGCAGATCCCCGCGCGCAGCGACACCGCCATGACGGGCGAGATAACGCTCGCCGGGCTCGTCTTGCCGATCGGGGGTGTAAAAGAGAAGGTGCTCGCGGCTCGCCGTGCGGGAATACACCGCATCATACTGCCGCGCGGCAATGAGAAGGACCTGGCCGACCTCACCGAGGACGTCCGCAAGGGAACGGAGTTCATCTTCGTCGAACGTATCGGCGAGGTGCTCAACGCCGCGCTGCCGCAGTTTGAGGAGAAGCTGAAGGCGCTCCGGGCGTCCTAGCGGCCGCGCTCTCGCGCGACGCCCGCAACGCCCTATCCGGAAACGGATTCTCGTGCGGCGGGCCCGGACTCACCGCCGGCCCGCCCCTCACTCTGCGGCGAATGCGCTCGCCTCGCCGACTCTCTAAGGAGCGGGTGCTCAGCCCACCGCGGCGTACCGCCTGGGGGGCCTTTGTGGCACTGCCTGGCGGAAGCATCGTGGGTGCGGGATTGAACCTGCGCACGGTTCAGCCGTGCCGGCTCTCACCCGCTTCTATTCCACCCGCTTATCCGAGACTCGCGTTATCTGGGCGCCCAAAGCCGCGAGCCGCTGCTCGATCTTCTCGTAGCCGCGGTCTATGTGATACACGCGGTCGATCACCGTCTCACCGCTCGCGGCGAGCCCCGCCAGCACCAGTGACGCGCTTGCCCGCAGATCCGACGCGAGCACCGCGGCCCCGGTCAGCGCGGACGGCCCGGTGACAATCGCATTGCGCCCGTCCAGCCGGATATCCGCGCCCATGCGCATCAGCTCGAGCGCGTGCATGAACCGGTTCTCGAAGATCGTCTCCGTAATCACGCACGTTCCCTCGGCCTGCGTCATCAGCGCCATGTACTGCGCCTGGAGATCGGTCGCGAAGCCCGGGTGCTCCTCGGTCTTGGCGTCCACCGCGCGCAGAGCGCCGGAACACCGCACCCGCAACTGCCCCCGCTCGGGCTCGGTGATCTCCACACCCGCCTGGCGCAGCTTGGAGATGAACGTCATGAGGTGATCCGGGACGCAGTTGGTCACCAGAACATCGCCGCGCGTGATCGCTCCGGCGACGAGCAGGGTGCCGGCCTCGATGCGGTCCGGGATGATGGTGTGCGTTGCGCCATGCAGTTTCGAAACTCCGCGTATGCGGATAGTGGAGCTGCCCGCGCCCTCGATCTTCGCGCCCATCTTTACGAGCAGCGCGGCGAGGTCGACCACCTCAGGCTCTCGAGCGGCGTTAGCGAGAACGGTTTCGCCCTCGGCGAGCACCGCGGCCATCATGAGGTCTTCGGTGCCGGTCACCGTGATCCGATCGAAGGCTACGTATGCGCCGCGCAAGCCGTTCGGCGCGACGGCCTCCACGTACCCGTGCTCCTGGCGAATGTTCGCGCCGAGCTGGTCGAGCGCGCTCAGGTGCAGGTTGATTGGCCGTGCGCCAATGGCGCACCCGCCTGGCAGCGACACACGCGCGCGCCCGCAGCGGGCCACCAGCGGTCCCAGCACCAGGCTCGATGCCCGCATGGTCTTGACGAGCTCGTACGGTGCTTCGGGCGATGTGATCGTGGCCGCTTGCAGGCGCATCGCGCCGTTCTCGCTTTCCACAGAAACGCCCGTGCTGCGCAGCAGGTTCGCCATGGTGGTGATGTCGCGCACGTTCGGAATCCCGCGCAGCACCACCGGCTCGGGCGTGAGCAGTGTAGCCGCCAGCACGGGCAGCGCCGAGTTCTTGGCTCCGTTGACTCGAAACTCGCCCTGGAGCGGCACGCCGCCGCGTATGATGAACCTGTCCATAGGAATCTACTTCAGCGCCTCCGCAACCTGCCCCCCGGCCGCCTCCAGGCGTCTGGCGGCCTCATCCCGGCCAACGCCCAGGCGCGCCATCACAATAGCCACTTTCACCCTACCACCGGCTTCATCCAGCGCGCGCGCCGCCGCGCCGGCATCCACCCCGGCAGCCTCCCCCACGATCCTACGCGCGCGGTCGCGCAGCTTCTCGTTCGCCGGCTGCACGTTTACCATCAGGTTGCCGTAAACGTATCCCAACCGGATCATCACCCCGGTGCTGAGCATGTTAAGAACGAGCTTGGTCGCGGTGCCCGCCTTCATGCGCGTAGAGCCCGTAACGACTTCCGGCCCGACGAGCGGTTCTATGGCGATCTCCACCGCGCGCGACAGCTCCGAATTTGGCGTGCAGCTTATGCCCGCCGTCAACGCGCCCACCTCGCGCGCCCGCGCCACCGCCCCAAGCACGTACGGTGTCCGCCCGCTCGTTGCGATGCCCACCAGCGCGTCCGCGGCCGTGAATCCGCGCGCTTCGATGTCAGCCGCACCCGCCGCGGCGTCGTCCTCGCAGCCCTCGACGGCGCGTGTCAACGCCGGCTCGCCACCTGCGATGATGCCCTGCACCATCTCCTGCGGCACGCCGAACGTCGGCGGGCACTCCGAAGCGTCGAGCACGCCCAGCCGCCCGCTGGTGCCCGCGCCGATGTAGAACAGCCGCCCGCCCGCGCGAAGCCGCTCGGCGATGGCGTCCACCGCACGCGCGATATTCGGAATCTCGCGCCCGACGGCCGCGGCCACCTTCGCGTCCTCCGCGTTGATTACGCGCAGCATCTCCTCGGTGGAGAGCGTGTCGATGGCGGAGGAAGCCGGGTTCCGCTGCTCGGTGAGAAGCCGCTCGAACATCAGATGTTCACACCTGCAGAGCGCATAGTCTTGAGAGAACTTAGAGCGCCGCCCGCCCCGCGTCTTCCGTAGTTCGATCTGACATCTCCGGCCAGCGCGGTTCCGGACGGCAACGAGTGCAGTGCGGCGTACATGGGAGCTCGAAGCGCGCGCCTGTTACCCTATGCTCAACGCCGGGCTTCGGCGTGCGCGCCTATCATCATATGCTCAACGCCAGTCTGGCGCTCAGGCCTGAATATGCGCAACGGCAGGCTGGCGCTCGGGCCTGATTGGGTGCAACGGCAGGCTGGGCGCAGTAATGGCGGATGCGCGGCGCTCCCGCGCGGCGGCGCGTTGTGGTGCGCTCCGGCTAAGCCTGGAACGACGATCCGCACCCGCAGGTGCGCGTCACATTCGGGTTGTCGAACTTGAACCCGGAGCCCTCGATTGTCTCGACGTAATCCACCTTGGCGCCGTCGAGGTAGAGCATGCTGGCCTGGTCGATATAAACCTTCAAGCCGTTGAAATCGTAGGTTTTGTCCAACATGCCAGGGGAGTTCTCGAATGCCATCGCATACTGGAACCCGGAGCATCCCCCTCCGACGACGGAAATGCGCAGCCCGGCCGGTTTCGGGTCCTGCGCCTCGAGAATCTCCTTCACTTTGTCGATTGCGCGATCGCTCAGTTCAATCATGGGTTTACTCTTATTCTATCAGCCGCCCGGCGGCCCGCCTGTTCTATCAGCCGCTCGGCCGCCCACGTTGAGAGATGCTGCTCGCGGCCGTTTAGTCACAAGTTTCCGCGGCCGACCCTAGGCGCCGGATCGCCACTCGTTGTCGGCCAGGTGCGTCTCTTCGTGAACCGCCCGGACCGCCTTCTCGAGGCCATCCTTCCGCACGACGATCGCAATCGTCAGCTCGCTCGAACCCTGGGCGATGGCTTTGATGTTGATCCGTTCGCGCGAGATCGCGGTGAAGATGCGTCCCGCCAGACCGGCCGTTCCGCGCATGCCCTCGCCTACAACCGCCAGCAGCCCGACGTTCTCGTCCACCTGCACCGGCTTGATGTACCCGTGCGCCAGCTCGAGCGCAAGGCTCGCGTTCAGGCTCGCCAGCGCTGTCCCCAGCTCGGCCGTGCGCACGAGGAAACACAGGCTCTGTGTGTAGGACGAGCTCGACAGCGCCAGCACCTCCACGTTGGACCGTCCGAGCCCGTCCAGCGCCCGCGCCATCACCTGCGTCGCGTTGATCACCGTCGAGGCCGGCTCTATCGAGATAAGGGCCACGTTGGACATCGATGTCACCGCCCGCGCGCCCGTGACGTCCGCGATGCGCGGCACGATCTTCGTCCCCGGCTTGTCCGGCGCGAAGCTGTTCTTGCTCCACACCGGAATGCCTTTCTCGATGAGGGGCGCCAGAGTCCGCGGATGCAGCACCTTCGCGCCGTTGTATGCCAGCTCGGCGGCTTCGCGGTAGGTCACCTCGTCGAGCACGGCGCAGTCCGGCACTATGCGCGGATCGGCCGTCATGATGCCGTCCACGTCGGTCCATATCCAAAGCTCCGAAGCGTCCAGCGCCGAGGCCAGAATCGACGCAGAAAAATCCGATCCGCCGCGCCCCAGGGTGGTCGGCCGGCCGTCCTCGGTGGCTCCGTTGAACCCGGTCACAACCGGCAGCACGCCCTGGGCCAGCATCGGCAGCAGCCTCGCCCGCGCGCGCTCCCGCGTGGCACCCATCAGCGGCGTCGCATTGCCGAAAACGGCGTCCGTGACGATCACATTCGCGGCGTCGACGGCCTCAGCCTTGACGCCGTGGGCCTCCAGGCATTCGGCTATCAGAGTCACCGACAGGCGCTCGCCCACCGCCAGGGCCTCGTCTACCGAGCGCGGCGGCGCCTCGCCCAGCATCGTGATACCGCCCGCGATGCGCTCAAAGCAATCGATGGCGCTGTTCATGGCGGCCAGTACGCGTTCGTGGCGGTCCGGCGGCAGCAGCTCCCGGCATGTTCGCGCGTGATGCTCGCGCAGTCTCTCGATGTTCGAAGCGACGCCGGCGCTGTCACCGTCTTTGGCGCGGCCCAGTGTTTCCAGCAGCAGGTTCGTAATGCCTGCCATGGCCGAGACGACGATTGCGACCGGGCGCTGCCGGTACTGCTCCGCCGTCAGGCACGCGGCGACGCCAATGCGTTCGGCCGAGCCAACGCTCGTGCCGCCAAACTTCATTACGAGGAGATTGTCCATACGTTGAGCCTGGAGCGTACGATGTCCAGGATAGCGGCTTCCACCTGCTCGGGGCTAAGCGGCGTCGTATCGAGGTATACCGCGTCCGCGACGCGCGTGAGCGGCGAGTCGGCGCGCGTCGAATCGCGGTGGTCGCGCTCGCGTATCTCGCGTTCGATGAGGGCGGCATCGGCCTGGATACCCTTTTCGCGGAGCTCGCGGACGCGCCGCGCCGCGCGGACAGCCGGGTCGGCATCCAAATAGATCTTCACTTCCGCATCGGGAAATACAACGGACCCGATGTCCCGGCCCTCCATCACCACGCTGCGATCCCTGGCAATCGCGCGCTGCTTTTCCACCATCGCGCGCCTTACTCCCGGAAACACCGAGACCTTCGACGAAGCCGGCGACATCTCCGGGGTGCGAATCGCCTCGCTAACGTCCTCTCCGTTGAGAAGCACGCTGCCGTTCGCCGCGAAATCGATCGTAACCGCACGGGCGATCCGCTCCACTTCCTCCTGAGCGGCGAGGTCAACGCCCGCGCGCACGGCCGCCAGCGCCACCGCGCGGTACATCGCGCCCGTGTCGATGTAAGTGAACCCCAGCCGCCCGGCCACGCGGCGCGCAATCGTGCTTTTCCCCGCGCCCGCGGGCCCGTCGATGGCCACCACCACGTATTTGCTCATGCGCGTCACCGGCCATTGTAAGCTGAGATCGTGAAGCCCGCTGTTCTCGTGACGAAACGCATCTATCCGGAAGCCATCGAGCTGCTGTCGCAGCACGCGGAAGTCGATTACGAAAACAACGACGACGGCATGGCGCCGGAGGAGCTCGACCGCCGCCTCGCTGGAAAGCAGGCCGTCGTCTCGCAGGTCACCGACAAGTTCGATGCCGCCCGGATCGGCCGCCTGGAAGGGATAAAGATCATCTCGAACGTGGCCGTCGGGTACGACAACGTGGATGTGCCCGCGGCAACCGCGCGCGGCATCCTCGTCGCCAACACTCCGGGCGTCCTCACCGACACCACGGCCGATCTCGCTTTCGCGCTGCTGCTCGCCGCGGCCCGGCGCATCGTGGAGGCGCACCAGTACGTGCTATCGGGCCAGTGGAAGAAGTGGGGCTGCGACCTCATGGCGGGCTACGACGTGCATCACCGCACCCTCGGTATCTTCGGCATGGGCCGCATCGGCCAGGCCGTGGCCCGCCGAGCGTGCGGCTTCTCGATGCGCATCCTGTACAACGCCACACAGCGCGCTCCCGAGGACGTCGAACGCGAGCTCGGCCTCGAGTTCGCCCCCAAGGACCGCGTGCTGCGCGAGTCCGACTTCATCAGCCTCCACGTGCCGCTCACGGACGCCACGCGCCACCTCATCGGCGAGGCCGAGTTGAAGGCGATGAAGAAGACGGCCGTGCTCGTCAACGCCGCGCGCGGCCCGGTGGTTGATGAAGCCGCGCTCGCCCGGGCGCTTCGCGACGGCGTCATCGCCGCCGCGGGCCTTGACGTCTTCGAAAACGAGCCGAAAGTTGAGCCTCTCCTGCTCGAACTGCCTAACGTCGTGCTGGCGCCTCACATCGGCAGCGCTTCTATCGAAACGCGCCGCAACATGTCGCTGCTGGCCGTACGAAACGCTATCGATGCGCTCGAAGGCCGCCGTCCGGCGCACCTGGTGAACCCCGAGGCCTGGCGGGGCTAGCCTCGCCGGCTCGTGCAGCCGTAACCGGGGCGCGCCGCTCCTCTAGAATGGGGGTAGTGCGCCCGCTTTGTTGTTTTCTGCTGTTCGCCGGTTTGGCCTCCGCGCAGACCGCCGTTTTCCCGCTGCGCGATATCCGTCCTGGAATGAAGGGGATCGGCAAGACAGTCTTCGAGGGCAGCCGCGTGGACGAGTTTCAGGTGGAGGTGCTCGGCGTTCTCGAGAACTCCGGCCCGAAGCAGTCCCTCATCCTTGCCCGCCTCTCCGGCGGGCCGCTCGAGCGCACCGGCGTCATGCAGGGCATGAGCGGCAGCCCCGTTTACATCGACGGGAAGCTCGCGGGCGCGGTGGCTATGTCCTTCGCGCTGTCGAAGGAGCCCATCGCCGCCATCCGGCCCATCGAAGACATGCTCAGCATCGCCGATCAGCCGCAGCCACAGCAGCGGCGCGCCCGGCTATGGGACGGCGAACTGGCGAAGTCGCTTCCCCCTCCATCGGAGGTGGCCACCGGGGGCGGCCGTCTGGTCGAGATCGCGACGCCGGTTTCTTTCGCGGGCTTCTCGCCGGGGGTCGTAGCTCACTTCGCGCCGCAGCTTCGCGCGTTAGGCCTTGAGCCCACGCAGGGGATCGCCGGAGGCAGCTCCCCGGCGGGTGCCGCTCCGCCCGGCTCCATCGAGCCCGGTTCGATGATAACCGTGCAACTGATGACGGGCGATCTCAGCATCGGCGCGGACGGCACTGTGACGCACGTCGACGGGAACCGCATCTATGCCTTCGGGCACCGCTTCCTGTCCGTCGGCGCCACCGAGTTACCCTTCGCGCGCTCCGAGGTGCTTGCGCTTCTGCCGAACCTCTCCACGTCTTACAAGATCTCCGCCGCGCGCGAGTGGGCCGGAACGATCACGCAGGACCGCACTGTCGCTGTCGCCGGCGAGTTGGGCCGCAAGGCCGCCATGATGCCCGTCTCCATTTCCGTCGTGAGGCATGGCGAAAACGGCCCGGAGCGCCAGAGTTCCTACAACCTGGAAGTGGTCCGCGACCCCATCCTCTCGCCCTTTCTGTTGCAAATGGCCGTACTCTCGACCATCGAGGCCACCGAACACATGATCGGCGCGTCCACGTTTGCCATCAGCGGGCAGATCGATTTTGAGGGCTCCGCCGTCCCGATGAAACTCAATAACGCGTTTACCGGAGACGCGAATGTCCCCGCGCAGGCCGCGCTCGGGGCGGCCACCTCGGTCTCCTACGTCATGCAGAGCGGGTTCGACGCACTCCGGCCCCGGCGCGTCGCGCTCACCATCGACGCCTACCCCTCCAGGCGAACGCTGAACATCGAGCAGTTGTGGACTTCGCGCCGCGTCGTGAAGCCCGGAGAGCCGTTCGACATTATCGTCCTGCTCAGTGGGGACAATGGCCTGGAGATAACGCGAAAGGTCACCTACAGCGTTCCCGTGGGCGCGCGTCCCGGCCTGCTGCATGTGACGGCGGCCGAGGCCGGGTTGATGAACCTCGTCGATTTCCGGCAGATGCTGACGCAATCGCCGCGCTCGGCCGGCCAGCTTGTCTCGATGATGAACGCCATGCGCTCCAGCACCAGCGCCTGGGTGCGCGTGTGGCGCGCCGAACCGTCCTTCGACGTTCAGGGCAGCACGCTCCCCGACCCGCCGCCCTCGGCGGCCCTCGTGCTGGCCCGCTCCAACTCCTCGCTGAACCCGGCGCAGGTGGTGCCCAACTCGAAGGTGGCTGAGTTCGAGGTGCCCGCCGGAATGGTAGTCACCGGCTCGAAGACGATTCAGGTGGAAGTCAAGGAATGAGAAAGCTCCTTCTGACGCTCGCCGCGTGCGCCGCGGCCTCATACGGTTCCTCGCCGCGCGCGTGGGAGATGCACAGCTACAGCGATTTCATCGGCGGGAAGTTCAACGGCGTCTCGCTGGCGCGCGACGGGCGCCTCGCACTCGCGCCCCGCGCCGAGACGCTGTTCGCATCCGACCAGCCGATCATCTGGAGCGTCGCCCAGACGCCCGACGGCACGCTCTACGCCGGCACCGGCCACCGCGGCCGCGTATTCCGGATCGATCGCTCAGGCAAAGGCGAGACCGTCTGGACCGCGGACGAGCCCGAGGTATTCGCGGTCGCCGTGGACGCCAAAGGCGTCCTGTACGCCGCCACATCGCCGAACGGCAAGATCTACCGCATCGTCAAGGGCAAGGCGGAGGAGTACTTCGAGCCCGGCACGGCCTACATCTGGTCGCTTGCGTTCGGACGCGACGGAGCGCTGTACGCCGGCACCGGCGCCGATGGCAAGGTGTTCCGCATCACCGGGCCCGGCAAGGGTGAGCTCTGGTACCAGACCGGCCAGTCGCACGTCACCTGCCTGGCGCTGGACGCCAAGGATCAACTGCTGGCTGGCACCGAGCCGAACGGGATCATCTACCGCATCTCCGCGAAGGACAGGGGCTTTGTTCTCTTTGACGCGGACCTGCCCGAGATCCGGACGCTGGTCCCGGCGCCCGACGGCAGCGTCTACGCCGCTGCGCTGGGCGGCTCGCTGCGGCGGAGCCAGTTGGGCGGCGTGCAGTCCGCTCCGGGAGTGCCGGCAAGCGCCAGCGTGAGCGTCACCACGACTTCGATCACCGTGGAGGCGCAGCAAGGAGCCGTCCAGATCAAGCCGGCCGCGCAGCAGTCCCAGGCGCTGGCCTCAGGCATGGGCGCAGCCGCCCCGCCGGCAATCGAGATCCCCGGAGTGGAGAAGTCTGCCGTCTACAGGATCGCCCCGGATCATACCGTGGAGCGGCTCTGGACCTCACAGGACGGGAACGCCTATGACGTGCTGCTTTCCGGCGGCGATCTCGTCATCGCCACCGACGACCAGGGGCGCATCTACCGCATGGGGCCGGACCGCAAGGTAGCGCTGCTGGCCGAAACCGGCGAGGGCGAGGCCACGCGCCTTCTGCCCGCCGCCAACGGCCTGCTGGCCGCCACCGGCGACCTCGGCAAAATTTACAGGTTGCTGGACCAGCCTGGCTCCGCCGGCACATACGAATCGCCGGTGCATGATGCCGGCTCGGTAGCCCGCTGGGGCCGCCTCATGTGGCGCGCAGACGTGCCAAGCGGGGCGCGTGTAGTCTTCCGTACACGTTCCGGCAACTCCGAGCGCCCCGACCCCACCTGGAGCGACTGGTCGCAGCCGCTAACCGATAGCCGGGGCTCTGCAGTGCCGAGTCCTAACGCCCGCTATATTCAATGGAAAGTTGAACTTACGGGCGCGGCCGGGCAGACGCCGGTGATCGAGTCCGTCGAACTCGGCTACCTTCCGCAGAACACGCCGCCCGCGGTCCGCAGCATCACAGCCTCCATCCAGCCCCCCTCGGCCGCCAAGATCGCAGCGGCGGCGGCACAGGGATCGGCGACGAGCGCCTACACGCTGACTGTGACCGATACCGGCGACGCGCCCTCGCCCTCATCCGGCACGCCCACGCAGACGTTGACGCGCGAGCGCGGCCAGTTGCAGATCTCCTGGCAGGCCGACGACCCCGACGGCGACCGTCTGACCTACGGACTGTATTTCCGCGGCCAGGGCGAGAGCGAATGGAAGCTCCTCCGGGACCGCATCGAGGAAACCTCGCACTCCATCGACGCGGACGTGCTTGCCGACGGGCGCTACTACTTCCGCGTGGTCGCCTCCGACGGCGCGGTGAACCCTCCGGCGAGCGCGCGCACGGCCGAACTGGTCAGCTCGCCCGTGCTGGTGGATCACACGCCGCCCTTAGTAACGGCGGGGTCGCCGAAACGCAGCGGCGCGCGCGTGGACATCGAGTTCGAGGCGGCAGACGCCACCTCGCCGCTGCGCCGCGCCGAGTACTCGGTGGACGCCGGGCAGTGGGTGCCGGTTGAGCCCGAGGACGGCGTTCTGGATACCCCGGTCGAGCGGTTCACGGTACGGTTGGAGAACGTCACCCCCGGCGAGCATCTGGTTGTGTTTCGCGCTTTCGACGCCGCCGGGAACGCCGGGCTGGCGAAGGTGATCCTGCGGTGAGTTTCTACCGGGATGGCCGCGGGCTGTATCGCGTCGCGGCCTTCGATGCCTTGGAGTGGCTGGATTACGGCTTTTCGACGCGCGCGACCACAGGCTGGCCGACCGGGCCCATCGCTACGCTCAAGCAGATTCACTCGAACGTGTGCGTTCACGCGGACGGGAAGACGGGCGTGCTCGGCTGCGCCGACGCGCTCATGACCTCGACGCCGGGGACCTGGCTGGCCATCCGCACGGCCGACTGCGTCCCCATCCTGCTGGTCGACGAGCGCCTGCGGGCGGTTGCGGCCGTCCACGCGGGCTGGCGCGGCACTGCGGCTAACATCTCTGCGGCCGCCGTCGTGGAGATGCGCAACCTGTTCGGCAGCCGTCCGGAGGATTTGCGCGCCGCCATTGGCCCTGCAATATGCGGCAAGTGCTACGAGGTGGGTGCCGATGTCGCCGCGCGCTTCCGGCCGTGGTTCCCCGAGCGGAACGACCTTGACCGCAAGACGACGATCGATCTGGCCGAAACCAATCGCCGGCAGCTCCTCGAAGCGGGGCTGCTGGAGGCGAAGATAGCCTCCGGAGCGCCGTGCACCTTCACCGGGACCGGCGATTTCTTCTCCTATCGCCGCAATCCCGGCGAGCGCGGCCGCATGGTGGCTGCAATCGCGATCACGGCCTGAACCCTGTCCCCTCCCGGCGGCTGCATGTCAGGCAAATTCGCCCGGCGGTGATATAGTTGGAGTTGCTTGAAGTTTAAGGCGCTGGTTTTGGCCGCTCTGGTTGCCCCACTCGGGCTGGCCGCGGAGCGTGTGATCGCAGTCGATATCGACGGCGTCGTGCACCCGGTCACGGCGGAAATCGTCGGCCGGGCCATCAATCAGGCTGTGCGCGAAGGCGCCGCCGCTCTCCTGGTCCGCCTGAACACTCCCGGAGGCCTCGTCGAGGCCACCCGCCAGATAACGGAGAAGATCGTCGCTTCTCCCGTGCCCGTCATCACCTACGTGACTCCGAGCGGCGGGCGCGCGGCGTCCGCGGGATTCTATATCCTTCAGGCCGGCGATATCGCCGCCATGGCGCCGGGCACGAACACCGGCGCGGCGACTCCCGTACTGTTCGGCTCCCAGCCCGATCCCGTGCTGCGCAACAAGATGACCAACGACGCGGCGGCCTCGCTCCGCAGCATCGTAACCAAGCGCGGCCGGAACGCCGAACTTGCCGAGAAAACGGTTGTTGAGAGCAGGTCGTTCACGGACAAAGAGGCGCTTGAGAACGGCCTGGTGGAAATCGTCGCCGCCGATGAGGCGGACCTGTTCCGCCAGATCGGCGGCCGCGAGTTCTCCCGCTTCGGGGGCCAGCGGGTCCGGCTGAGCTTCGAAAGCCCGCAGGTGGTCGAATACGAGTTGTCCATGCGCGAGCGTATCGTCGCAGCCATCGCGGATCCGAACCTGGCTCTGGTTCTGCTGGTTGTCGGGGCGCTTGGCATCTACATCGAGTTCACGTCGCCGGGACTGATCGTCCCCGGCGTGCTGGGGGCCATCCTCCTGCTGATGGGCCTCTCGGCACTCTCGGTGCTGCCCATCAGTTGGGTGGGAGCCTCGCTGATCATCCTCGCGTTCGCGCTCTTCGTACTGGAGGCGAAGATCGCCTCGCACGGGCTGCTCGGCATCGGCGGGGCGGTTGCCATGGTGCTCGGCGCAATGCTGCTCATAGACTCCCCTCTCCCGGAGATGCGGATTCGGCTGGCCACCGCAGTAGGTCTGGCGCTGCCGTTCGCGATTGTAACGGTGATGCTGGTATCGCTGGTCCTGCGCGCCCGCGCGAATAAAGTGATCACCGGCGCGGCAGGCATGCTGGACAGCATCGGCGTGGCGCACACGGCGCTCACGCCCAAGGGCAAGGTCTTCATCCAGGGCGAGTACTGGGACGCAATTTCTTCGGCGCCCGTTCAGCAGGGCGAACGGGTGCGAGTGACGCGCATCGATGGGCTCACACTTGAGGTGGAGCCCGCGAACCCAACCCGTCAGGAGGCTTAGATGCCAATCGGAATCGGCTATATCGTTGTTTTCATCATCGTTCTGTACCTGCTGGCCTCGATCAAGATCCTGGCCGAGTACGAGCGGGGAGTCATCTTCCGGCTCGGCCGCGTTTTGCCGCAACCCAAGGGGCCAGGTATCGTGCTGGTGTTCGCGCCGATAGATCGCATGGTGCGCACGTCTCTCCGCGTCGAGACGCTCGAAGTGCCGCCGCAGGACGTCGTGACGCGCGACAACGTCACGGTGAAGGTGAACGCGGTGATCTACTTCCGCGTTATTGAGCCCATCAAGGCCGTCATCCAGGTGTCCAACTACCTGTACGCGACCTCGCAGCTTGCGCAGACCACGCTCAGAAGCGTGCTCGGCGAGGTGGAACTCGACGAGCTGCTCAGCGCCCGCGAGAAACTCAATCTGAGACTGCAAACCGTGCTCGATCAGCACACGGACGCCTGGGGCGTGAAGGTGGCGATGGTCGAAGTAAAGCAGGTGGATCTGCCGGACCAGATGATCCGGGCCATAGCGCGCCAGGCCGAGGCCGAACGCGAGCGGCGGGCGAAGATCATCCACGCCGAGGGCGAGTTCTCGGCTGCCGAGAAGCTCAGCCAGGCGGCCGCGCTTATCCAACAGGAGCCGGCGGCGATCACGCTGCGCTACCTCCAGACGCTGGTTGAGATCGGGAACGAACAGAACACCACTATCGTGTTTCCGCTTCCCGTCGATATAATTCCTAACTTGACCAAGGCTCTGACTGCTCAGTCTGGCAAGTAGCGGGGAGGATCATGGCACGAACGGCGGATGGCGAGTACGAACTGGTGGTGGGGAACCGTCACCTGCTGAGCGTAGTTTTCGTCCTGATGGTGCTTTTCGGGGTGTTCTTCTCGCTTGGCTACTTCGTCGGCCGCAACTCGAGCAGCGGGGACCCGGCCGCGCAGCAAACCGCCGTGAGTTCGCCTGGCGTGAGCCAGCCGAAAGAAGCGCCGCTCGAATTGCCGCCACCCGCCGGGCCGGTGGCCCCCGGAGAGGCGCAGGTGAGCGCGGGCACGCAGCCCGTGGCCGAGCCGCGGGAGGAAGCAACGCCCGGCGTCCGGCCGCCGGCCGCACAGGAGCCGGGGCAGCCCCCGGCGGCTGCCGCGAGGGCTGGCGTGGGTTCCCCGGCGCCGGGTGAGACATACCTCCAGGTCGTTGCCGTGAAGCGGACCGAGGCGGAGGTCGTGGTCGACGTGCTCAGGCAAAAAGGCTTCCGCGCGCTGGTTGCGCCCGTCGTGGTGGACGGTGTCGCCTCCGGGGACCTCTACAGGGCGCTGGTGGGCCCCGTGAAGGACGCGACGGACCTGGCCCGGACGAAGGCGGAACTCGAGGCCGCGGGCTTCAAGCCGATCATACGAAGATATTAGTTGGCGCCCGAATCACGAGACCTCCGGAGACTTCCGTCCTGGCTCCGCAAGAGCCATACGCATTTTCTGCCCGTGCATGAGTTGAAGGCCGGGCTGCGCCGGCGCGGCCTCAACACCGTGTGCGAATCCGCGCGTTGCCCCAACCTTCACGAGTGCTTCGCGCGCGGGACAGCCACTTTCCTGATCCTGGGCGACGTTTGCACGCGCAACTGCGGCTTCTGCGCGGTTGAAAAGGGGCGCCCCCTGCCGCTGGATGCAGGCGAACCCAACGAGGTCGCCCGCATGGCGGCGGAGATGAAGCTCGACTACGTGGTGATAACGAGCGTTACGCGCGACGATCTTCCGGACGGCGGTTCGGCCCACTTTGCGGCCACCGTGGCCGCTGTGAAGCGCGAACTCCCGGGCGCGCGCGTCGAGGTGCTGACGCCGGACTTCCGGGGGGACGAAGCTGCCGTGAGCCGCGTGCTCGCGGCCGCGCCGGATATCTTCAACCACAATCTCGAAACGGTGCCGCGCCTTTACAAAACCGTGCGGCCGCAAGCGGATTACGCGCGCTCGCTCCGCGTGTTGGGATTCGCGGCGGCGCAAGGCGCGCGGGTGAAGTCGGGCTTGATGGCCGGGCTCGGCGAACGCCCGGAGGAGGTCTGCGCGGCGCTAGATGACATGCGCGAAGCGGGCGTGAGCATCGCGACAATTGGGCAGTATCTGCAGCCGGGGCGGCGGAACCTGCCGGTCGAGGAGTACATCGCGCCGGAGCAGTTTGCGCGCTGGCGCGAGTATGGGCTCTCGATCGGGCTCAAAATGGTGTTCAGTGGTCCATTCGTGCGGAGTTCCTACATGGCGGACCGCGTGAGCGAACAGGCGTGATGTTGAAGTTTGCGCTCGCGCTTGCCTCGGCGGTCCTGCTGGTCCTGCCGGGCGCCCGGGCAGATCTGGCGTTTCTTGCGGCGGTGGCGCTCGCCCCGCTGCTCTACGCGGCCGCGCGCGAGCCGCGCGGGTGGCGGCGCTTCGCGCTCGGCTACGCCGCCGGCATCGCGTTCTGGGCGGGCACGTGCTACTGGATCCACTTCGTGCTCGAGCACCACGCGGGCATGAGCGCCTTCATGGCGTGGCTCGGGTTCGCGGCTTTTCTGCTGGGCAAATCGGTGCAACTTGGCGTGTTCGCATGGCTGGCGGGCCCGGCGATGCAGACGCGCTGGGCGGTGCTGGCCGCGCCTGCGCTGTGGGTTGCCATCGAGCGCACGCATACTTGGTCGGGTTTCAGTTGGCTGCTGCTCGGCAATGCCGGCATAGAGATGCGCGTGCCGATGCGGCTTGCACCGTTTACGGGCGTGTGGGGACTGTCGTTCGTTTTCGCCGCGACGGCAACGGGACTGGCCCTTGTCGCGCTCCGGCGCCCGCGCCGGGAACTGATTCCATTGGCCGCGCTGCCGCTCATCCTGATTCTGCCCGAGCTTCCGGCTCCGCAGCGGGGAACCGAAGTGGCGGTTCTGGTTCAGCCCGATATCTCAGAAAGCGCAGACTGGACGCCGCAGTGGATCGAACAGCAGCATGAGAAGCTGCTTCGCCTGTCCGCAGAGGCTGCGCTGAAACAGCCCGGGCGGACGCCCGCCCTCATCGTCTGGCCGGAAGCGCCCGCGCCCATCTACTACGCCGAGGACGCCCGGCTTCGTGAGCGGATAAACGAACTGGCACGCAATACCGGCGCGTACGTCGTCATCAACACGGTCCCCCGCACCGCGTCCGGCGAGGTGCTGAACTCGGCGCTCATCGTCAGCCCCGAGGGAAAACCGCTCGGGCAGTACTCGAAGATGAACCTGGTCCCGTTCGGTGAGTTCGTGCCGTGGCCGTTCCGCGCGCTGGTGTCGAAGATCTCGACGGAAGCGGGCGATTTCACGCCCGGCACCGAGCAGAACCTGCTGCCCGCGGGCGCGCACAGCATCGGCGCGTTCGTTTGCTATGAATCGGTGCTCCCGGGTTTCGTCCGGAAGTTCGCCAAGAGCGGCGCGGAGGTGTTCGTGAACATCTCCAATGACGGCTGGTTCGGGCGGTCGTCCGCGCGTGAGCAGCACCTGGCCATCGTGCGAATGCGCGCGGCCGAGAACCGGCGCTGGATCCTGCGCGCCACAAACGACGGCATTACGGCCACCGTGGACCCCGCCGGCCGTGTGTGGCGTCACCTTCCGTCATTCGCCCCTGGCGCCGCCGAGACGGGCTTTTCCTGGGTTTCCGGCACGACGTTCTATTCGCGCCACGGCGATTGGCTGGTCTGGCTTTGCGCGCTGGGCGCGGCTGCGGGAGTGGCGGCGGGCTGGCGAAGGCCGGCGGCAGCCGGCGGGAAGCGGGCAGCGGAGCAGTAGGCGCGCCTGCGGACCTGAAGCTAGCGCACCGCGTCAGTCCACGAGCTCATAGTACGCTTCGCCCGCGCAGGCGCGGCATAGCGTGACGCCATCGCGCACCACCTCGCGGCGGAAACTTATCCCCTCACCGCATCGCGAGCAGGCGACACGCGGAGCTTTGAACCCCGGCAGGTCCTCCGGCGCGACGTGCACTCGCACGGCGCGCGCCAGGAAAAGCTCGCTGTCCGGAAGCTCGCGGTAGGCCAGCATCTCGCGCTCGTTCGCGTTTTCGAGATCGCAATGCAGCTCGCGCGCGCGCAGGCGAGCGGAATCCCGGGCCGCGATTCGAAACGCGCGGCCTTCGCGAAGATCGCAAAACGTCGCGGCCATCTTGCCGAAATCGCGGAACTTGAGGGCGCGTTTGCCGAAGCGGCAGCCGGTGACCACCTGTATGGCGTCGGTGGCGCAGCGGTCTATCTCGACGAACGTCACCAGCCGCTTGCGCTCGGCCTCCGGGTCCGCGATGCCGAGCAGGCCGAGGCCGTACATCGCCATCCGGACACCCAGGACCTGGCCCGCGCACAGGTGCCCGTGCGCGCGCCCGGCCAGCTCGAGGTACTCGTCGAGCGTCTTCATGCCATGCGCCTCACAGTATCCGCAGTGCGTGCTGCGGGAAGCTCACCAGCCACTCTTTATTGTGCTTGTGACGCTCGTACTCCACCCTCGAGACCTCCACCGCGACTCCCCCGGCGAACTCAAGGCGCATGCCATGGGAGGTCTCGACGGAGCGCACCAGCTCCAGACGAACCTGGTTCGGCCCTCCGCTGCCTTCTCCGTTGCCGACGCGAAGCTGCTCCGGGCGGACGCAGAGAGAGACACGGTCGCCGCGGAAGCGGCCCGGAAAATAAGGCCCGGCAATGTCGCAATCCCCAAAGCGCAGGCGGCTCAGGTTGCGCTGGGGATCGAGGTCCACTATCTCGACCTGGAGCAGATTGAAGATGCCGAGCAGACGCGCGACCTCGATGCTGGCCGGACGGTCGGCGATGTCGCGTGGCGCGCCGCTCTGGACGATGCGGCCTTCCCGGAGAACGAGCATCTCGTCGGCCAGTTCGAAACACTCTTCGAGATTGTGCGTCACCAGCAGCACGGGGATGCCGAAATCCTCGCACACCTGGCGAATCAGAGTGTACAGCTCCGCGCGGAGCGGGGCCTCAAGCCCGCGGGCGGGTTCGTCGAGCAGCAGCAGGCGGGGGCCTCCGACTATGGCGCGCGCGATGGAGCAGCGCTGCTTCTGGCCGCCCGACAGCTCGTGGGGACGCCGGCCCGCGACATCCTCAAGATGGAAGCGCTCCAGCATCTCATTCACCTTGCGGTGACGCTCCAGGCGCGAATAGCCATCGGCAGCGAACTCCAGGTTCCGCCGCAGCGTCATGTGAGGGAACAGCGCGTAGTTCTGAAAAACGTAGCCGCAGCGGCGCCGCCGGGGAGGGGCGTTCACGCGCGCATCGGCGTCGAACAGAATGTGGCCGTCGAGCATGATGCGGCCCGCATCGGGCGCGCTGAAACCTGCAATGCAGTCGAGTGTGAGCGTCTTTCCGGAGCCGCTGGGGCCGAACAGGACGGTGACGCCCGCTCCGGCGCGGAACTCCACGTCGAGCGTAAAGGCCGCCGAGTCCGGCCGCGCGGAGAAGCGTTTGCAGATGCGGGCTTCTAACATCCGGTTGCCTGCCGCTGGACCATGCGCGTGGCTAACGAGATCGTCGCCACTGCGATGATAGATATGACGATCACCATAGCCCGCGCCACCGCTCCGTTGCCGGCCTCGACCGCATCGTAAATAGCCACGGCAAGCGTCTGGGTCCGGCCGGGGATATTGCCGGCGATCATGATGGTTATTCCGAAGTCGCCGAGCGTGCGGGCGAACGCCAGCGCCGCGGCTGCAAATACCGAGCGTCGGGCCAGAGGCAGGCTGATGCGCCAGAACACGCGCCAGTCGGACGCGCCCAGACTGCGGGCGGCCCGCTCGTAGGTGTGGTCGATGCTTTCGAGCGCCGCGCGAATCGTGATGATCACAAGCGGCGTGGCGTGGAACATGGCGGCCACCACCGCGGCCTGCCAGGTGAAGACCAGGGGCTGGCCGGTCAGCCACTCGTAGGCCGCACCAAGGGGGCTGTTGCGGCTGATCAGGACCAGGAGGTAGTAGCCGAGCACGGTCGGCGGCAGGACGAGCGGCAGGGTCACCGCCGCGGACAGCACGTCGCCTCCCCTGACGCGCCGGTTCGCCAGAAGGTAGGCGATCCAGATTCCAATAGCCAGCGACACCGCCGTCGCAACCCCGGCCACCCGGAGGCTGAGCCACAGCGGAAACCAGTCGATGGACATGAAAACACGATTACACCACAGGCCGCGCGCGGCCAACAGCCCGGCAGCGCAGCGATGGGCGGTGTGAAGAACCGCCGCGACACGGCCGATAGACTGTCGAGAGGCGCTTGCGGTGGTTCTGTGTCTGTTGGCGGCCTGCGCGGTTGCGCTGGCTTCGGTGTGGTGGGTAAGACGGACGAGTGAGGCGCGGCTACGCGCGATTCTTGACGAAGCGCCAATTGCTTACCACGAGATCGACCGGGCGGGGATCATCCGGCGCGTGAACCGCGCCGAATGCGAGTTGCTCGGCTACGAAGAGCACGAACTGATTGGCCGCCCCGTCGTGGATCTCGTAGCATCCGATCAGCAGCACCTGGCGTACGAGGCGATCCGGCGGAAATTCAGCGGGCGGGCGGAGCTCGTCCCCTTTGAGCGCGACTACATTCGCAGGGACGGCAGCCGGATCAAAGTGCGAATACACGAAACCGCGGTGCGGGACCGCTACGGCCGCATCGTTACCCTGCGCTCCGCCGTGGTGGACGTTACCGGATCGCGGCTCGCCGAGGAGGCGCTCAGGGAGAGCGAGGAGCGATACCGCCGCCTCTTCGAGAACGCGCGCATCGGCATCTACCGCTCGACCCCCGATGGCCGCATCGTGGCTGCGAATCCCGCGCTGGTGCAGATGCTGGGCTACTCCTCGTTCTCCGAGATGGAGCACCTTGACCTGAACGAGGCGGTTGGAAAGGCCTACAATCGCGCCGAATTCCAGACCTGCATGGAGCGGGAAGGCGAGGTGCGCAACCGCGAAGCGGTGCTCGAAACGCGCAACGGTACGCAGATACGCGTCCTCGAGAGCGCCAGCGCCGTTCGCGGCGGCCACGGCCGCGTGCTGTTCTACGAAGGGATCATGGAGGATGTCACCGAGCGCCGCCGCGCCGAGGAGCAACTCCGCGCCAGCGAAGAGCGCTACCGGCGGTTGTTCGAAGATGCTAACGATATCTTCTACACGCACGACCTCGAAGGCGTCATAACCTCCGCGAACAGGGCGGCCGAGCGCACGCTCGGGTACAGCCGGTCCGAGCTCATCGGCATGAACATCTCCCAGTTGCTGGCGCCCGGCGCCGCGGAGCGCGCAATGCAGTTCATCGCCTGCGCGCTGGCCGGCGAAACGCCACCAACCCGCGAGTTGCGAATACGGACGAGGGGCGGGCGCTGGGTGCTGCTGGAGGTCAGCCCTCGCTTGATCTGCGAGGGCGGACGGCCGGTAGGCATGTTCGGCATCGCTCGCGACATCACCGAGCGCAAGCGCTACGAACGCGAGATACAGCGCAAGAACGAAGAACTCGAGGCCGCGCTGGCCGCCGCGCGGGATGCCGTCGAGGCCAAGAGCCGGTTCCTGGCGAACGTCAGCCACGAGATCCGTACGCCGATGAACGGCATAGTGGGCATGACGGAGCTGCTGCTGCGGACAGAGCTCACGGCCGAACAGCGCGAGTTTGCCGCGGCGGTCAAAACGTCCGCGGAGACGCTGCTTGCGCTCGTAAATGACGTGCTCGCTCTTTCGAAGGGCGATGCGGGCAAGCTCGAACTGCGTCGGGCGCCCTACTCGCCGGAGCGGCTCGTGCGCGAGGTTTCCGCGGTGCTGCGCGCCCAGGCGGAAGGAAAAGGAGTCGAGCTGCGCACCGTGTGCGCGCAGGGAATGCCGGCGGCGGTCATGGGCGATGAGTCCCGCGTACGACAGGTTCTTATCAACCTGGCCAGCAACGGCGTCAAGTTCACAGAGCGGGGGTGGGTTGAGGTGCGCTCCGGCGTGGAGGAAGCAGCCAATGGCCGCGCCCTGCGGTTCGAGGTGCAGGACACCGACATCGGAATCCCGCAGGAGCACTCGGCGCGCATTTTCGAAACCTTCTCGCAGGTGGATTCCTCCATCACGCGCAAGCACGGAGGAGCAGGCCTGGGACTGGCGGTCTCCAGGCAACTCGTGGAACACATGGGGGGGCGCATCGGGTTCGAAAGCAGACCGGGCGAGGGCAGCACGTTCTGGTTCACGCTGCCGCTGGAGCCAGCTGCCGCGGACCTGCAATCGGAGCCGGTGGCCGCCGGGCTGCGGATGCTTGAGGGAGAGCGGCCGGCGGCGGTCCGGAGCGCCCGGATCCTTCTCGCCGAAGATAGTGGGCTCAACCGCCGCATCGCGCTTCGCATGCTCGCCGAAATGGGCCTGACGGCGGATGCGGTCGCAAACGGCCGGCTTGCGGTTGAAGCGGCCGCCAGCAGCACCTACGACCTGATCCTTATGGACGTGCACATGCCCGAGATGGACGGCTTCACCGCAACCAGGGAGATTCGCCGCGCCGAGGCCACGGGCCGCCACACCCCGATAGTCGCCATGACCGCTCGCGCCATGGGGGGCGACCGCGAACAGTGCATCGCCGCGGGCATGGACGATTACATCAGCAAGCCCGTCCGCTTCGAGGAACTGAGGGCCGTCGTGGACCGGTGGGTCGGAGCGCGCGCCCAGACGCCGGCCGTGCCAGTCTGAAGCGCGGCATCTCCGGCGGCTGGTTGACGGCTACGGATGCGCGCTCTTTCGGGCCGGCCGCTGGTTTCACGCGCGCGGCAGCTCACAGGGCGGGGTGGGCGTGTCGGCGATAGCGTTCGGCCGGAACCGCGCGCCGAAGTGGCGCGGGAACTTCGGCTCCCCGACGATCTCAAGCCCGCGCAGTTCGTGCTTTCTCTCATTCACGTCCAGGATTGCCTCGACGGCGCCATCGGCCGGCCGCGCGGTGCGGTGCGCGCGGCAGGCTGATAAGCTGGCTCCTGTATGCCAGCCGGGCGCCGCCGCGATCTCGCCATACTGGCGCTGTTCACGCTGCTGTTGCACGCGCCGTTCCTGATGACGCCGGTTCAGGGCGACGAGGTGAACTATCTCGACACGGCGAGAGAGGTTTTCCGCCAGCCGCTGACTCCCCAGAACTTCCAGTTCGTGTTCCAGGGCCGTGTGGTGGACATGGCGGGCCATCCCCATCCACCGCTGAACGCCTATCTGGTGGCGATCCCGTGGATGCTGGCCGGGCAGTTTTCGGTTTTCTGGTTTCACGCTTACTACCTGCTGTTCGCGCTGGCGATCAGTTTCGCCGCGTATGCCCTGGCGGCGCAGTTCACCACGCAGCCGCTGTGGGCCGCGCTGCTGATGGCAGCCTCGCCTATCGTCCAGGTGAATCTGAACACCGTCGCGAGTCCCGAGCCTCCGACGCTGGCGTTCGTGCTCATCGGGGCGGCGGCATTTATGGCGCGCCGATTCGCCGTGAGCGGCATCGCGCTGAGCCTCGCGGGCCTCACGGCGCTGCAGGCGCTGGCTCTGCCTCCAATTCTGCTGCTGAGCTACGTCATCAAACGCGAGCGCCCGGAGCAGTCCGCGTGGCTTGCGCTGGCGGCGCCGTATGCTGCGCTCGGCGGCTGGCAGGCGCTGCAGTTCGCGCTCATTCACCGGCTGCCTTTCGGCGTTCTGTTCGGCTACGTGCGCGAGCCCGGGCTAAGCGGCCCCGGCATCAAGGCGTCGAGCGCGCTCGCGCTGCTGCAACATCTGGGAGTTCTGGTCACGCTTATTCCGGTTGCGCGCTGGCGGCTGTGGGCGGTGATCCCGGGTGTTCTTGCCTGCCTGCTCGCAACCAGCTATCCCTGGTGGGAACGCGCGCTGCTGCTGGTGTTCATGACCTTGGGCGTGAACGCGCTGCTGTGGCTGTGGAGCGCGCGGAAGACGAACCCGTTTCTCGCGGGCTGGGCGCTGCTCTACTTCGCCTTCGCAGCCGTGGTGTTCTTCGCCGGCGCTTCCCGGTACCTGCTACCGCTTGCCGCACCCGTGGTGTTGCTTTTCGTGATGCAGTACGGCAACCGGACGCGGTGGTTGCGCGCCGCGCTCGCCTTCAACGTGATCCTGGGGCTGAATATCGCGTTCGCCGCGCACGAGTTCGCGCGCGTTTACGCCGGCGTCGAGCCGCCGCCCGGCCGCAACTTCCTGGTCAACGGCGAGTGGGGATTCCGTTACTACATGCTCCAGCGCGGCGGACGAATGCTGGAGACCCACAGCGTGCACGCGCCGGGCGAGTGGATCGTTGCCTCCGAGTTGTCGCTCGCGGGCAAGTACGACAGCCTGGCCGAAGAAACCGCGGTGGAGATGAAAACCGAGGACCTCCGGGTGCGCACGCCGCTGCGGCTGATCGACCGGTACGCCCATTCGGGCTTTTCAAGCGCCGCCGCGGGGCTGCTGCCGTTCTCGTTCTCCAACCGTCCGCTGGACCGCATCACTTACTCGCGCACATCGCCGTTTCTCAATACGCCGGGCGACTGGACGCCGACGCAGTTCTCCGGGCGGCTGGTGTACCTGCCGGCGCCCGGCGCGCCGGTGCGGCTGCTGCTCGATTCGGCCCTGCTCCGGTTCGCTCTGTTTGCGCAGGGGCAAGGGCAGGCCACGTTCCGAATCAGCGCCGCGGACGGAGCCAGATTTGAGAAAACCGTCCAGGTGTCCGGCGAATTGTGGGAAGAAAACTCGCTCGCGCTCGACGGCGTGAGTGAGGTCGTCCTCTCCGTGGACGCACCTCCTACGCTGCGCGCCGGTTGGGGCGAACTCATAACGTACCCGGACGCCAAGTCCGCGACGGATGCAGGGGCAGCCGGATCGGAGGAGCGTATTGCGCCCCGGCCGTACCTGCACCTGGGAGATGTTCGCTGCAGGCCGCAACTGCTGCGCGGCTGGTACGGAATCGAGGATGGCGGCTGGCGCTGGATGGCGCGCGAGGCCGAGGTGGCGCTCCCCGCGCCCGCGGGCGGAGCGGCTAGGTTCGAGATGCAACTGTACTTTC
Source organism: bacterium (assembly GCA_050260275.1). Classification (GTDB taxonomy): domain Bacteria; phylum Acidobacteriota; class Terriglobia; order Bryobacterales; family Bryobacteraceae; genus DATMXS01. Next base: position 2,374 of record JBLNBX010000183.1, on the reverse strand, counting down.
CGCCCGGCCACCTGGAGCGCGCGGGAGGGCCGGTTACGGTGAACGTGGCGCTCGACGGCGAGCCGCTCGCCGAACAGACCTACGCGCAGCCCGGCGGATACCTGCTATCACAGCCCGTGCAAACCGGCCTCCTGACGCCGGGAGAACATAGAATCAGAGTGCGCCTGAGCAGGGCCGCGCCGCCTGCCGGCGGCGATCAACGCGAACTGGGCGCGGTGGTGCAAGGGCTCGGCTTTGTGCAGTGAGCTGTGAGCGGCGAACCCCTGTTCGCCGCATCAGCCGGCATGTTCGGTGATGATGATCGCCGTGGGCCTTGTCCTGCGCGGCCTTGTGTAGTTGGTGGAGCTGACCCGCTGAAACGAGCCCGAGCGGTTCGCGCCGCTCCTGCGGCCCTGCCGCAGCTACTCCGATGGACGCCAGCGCAGCACCGGCTTGCGCGCGGCGGTGACCTCATCCACGCGCCTGATCCGCGTGAGGTGCGGAGCTTTCGTCACAAGCTCCGGGTTCTCCTCGGCCTCGCGGGCGATCGCTTTGAGCGCGTCGATGAACAGATCGAGTTCGAGCTTGCTTTCGGTCTCGGTGGGCTCGATCATCATAGCGCCGTGGACGATGAGCGGGAAACTCACAGTGTACGGGTGGAAGCCGTAATCTATGAGCCGCTTGGCGATGTCGCCCGTGCGTACGCCGTGCTTCGCCTGCCTCGCGTCGCTGAAGACACACTCGTGCATCGTAGGTTCGCTGTGCGGCAGGTCGAAGAATGGCTCCAGTTTCTTGCGCAAGTAGGTGGCATTGAGCACGGCGTCCATAGTCGCCGCTCGCAAGCCTTCGCCACCGTGCGCCATTATGTACGCGAGCGCGCGAACCAGCACGCCGAAGTTCCCGTAGAAAGCGCGAACGCGGCCAATCGATTGCGGCCTCTGGTAGTCGAGCGTCCATCTGCCGTCCGCGCGCGCGATGCGCGGAAGCGGGAGGAAGGGCTCGAGTTCGCGCTTCACGGCGATGGGCCCGCTGCCCGGGCCGCCCCCGCCGTGCGGCGTGGAGAACGTCTTGTGCAGGTTGAGGTGCATGACGTCCACGCCGTGATCGCCTGGGCGCGTGATGCCGGCCAGCGCGTTCATGTTGGCGCCGTCCATGTAGACCAGGCCGCCCTTCGCGTGGACTATGCCCGCGATCTCACGGATGCGCGGCTCGAACACGCCAAGGGTGTTCGGGTTCGTCAGCATCAGCGCGGCCACATCCTCGTTGACGATGCCCGCGAGCGCCTCGACATCGATCATTCCGCGCTCGTTGGAACGGATATTCTCGACGGCGTAGCCCGCCATGGCGGCCGTCGCGGGGTTCGTGCCGTGTGCGGAATCTGGAACCAGCACCTTCTTGCGCGGGTTGCCGCGTGCTTCCAGGCAGGCGCGGGCGACGAGGATGCCCGTGAGTTCGCCGTGTGCTCCGGCGGCCGGCTGGAGCGATACGGCGTCCATGCCGGTGATTTCGGCGAGCGCCGCTTCGAGCCGCGCCATGATCTCGAGGGCGCCCTGCGCAAGCTGCTCGGGCTGATACGGGTGCGCCCACGCCAGACCCTCGGTTGCCGCGACCGCCTCGTTTATGCGCGGGTTGTACTTCATCGTGCAGGAGCCCAGCGGGTACATGCCGAGGTCGATCGAGTAATTCCAAGCCGAGAGCCGCGTAAAGTGGCGGACGACCTCCACCTCGCTGACCTCCGGAAAGTTCTCGATGTCCGCTCGTACGTTCGCCGCGCCGAGAGCTTCGGCTGCGTCAACCTCCGGCACGTCGAGCGCGGGCAACTGGTAGGCGCATTTGCCCGGAGAACTCTGCTCGAAAAGCAGGGCCTCGTTGCGGTTCACGTGCGTTCTCGTCACCGGCATTTTATTGCTCCCCGGCAGGCGCGGCCTGCGTCCGCGCGAACACTTCCGCGAGCGTATCCATGCGCTCCCGCGACGCCATCTCGGTGGCGCACAGCAGCATCGCGTTGCCCAGTTCGGGGTAGAAGCGGCCCAGCGGCAGCCCTCCCACGATGCCGCGCTCCAGCAGGGCGGCGTTGAACGCCTCGGGGTTCCCCACGGTTGCGACGAACTCATTGAAGAACGGCCCGCTGAAGCGCGCCGGTAGCTTCGACGCGAGGTAGTGCGCCTTTGCCAGGTTCTGTTCGGCCAACTCGCGCAGTCCCTTGCGGCCGTACACGGCCATGAAGACGGTGGCCATGAGCGCGACGAGCGCCTGGTTCGTGCAGATGTTCGACGTCGCCTTCTCGCGCCGGATGTGCTGCTCGCGCGTGGCCAGTGTCAGGCAGAACGCGCGGTTGCCGTTAGCGTCGAGCGTTTCGCCCACCAGCCGCCCGGGCAACTGCCGCACGAACCGC
>JBLNBX010000182.1:0-4007 GCA_050260275.1 bacterium | reverse complement strand
GAGCAGCGAGGGTGAGGTGACACCGTCGCAACTCACGGAAGACCGGCTGGTGCGTTGGGCAGGTGGAGAGAGAAATGGAGAGGCTCCCCGCGTAGGTTCAGTCCCGAATCATTTCGCGGCGGTCGCCCGAGACGCGGAGCATGCGCGCGAGATCGCACGAGCTGCGGAAGTGGCGCTACAGCAAGCCTGGCGCCGGGTCTGTGACGCGGTCTGGAACAGGTTCATAGCTGTCTCCGAGAAATACGTGGTAGCAGCCGAGACTCTTGGCGCGGGCACAAGGGCTATTTGGGACCGCCAGATCGCCTGGTTCTGGGAGATCGTCTGGGTTGCCGGGCAGAATGCACCTGAACTGCTGGCACGGCGTAAGCTGTGGCGCACTCATTGGCCGCCGGAAGAGCCAGGAGACAAATGCAGCGTCATGCCTGGCTATCAGGAACTCTCGGGATACGTCAGGGCAAGGGACCGCGAAGCGCAGGACGCCTTCTGGGACGCGGTGCGCCAGAGAAGCGGCAGTCTGGACCTCGGCGACGGCGAACGCCTGTGCGCCATGGCACTCGTGAAGCGGCTGTACGCGAGGTGTTCCGAAGAATCAATCGGCTGGAAACTGGATACTTCAGCCTGGCCCTCGACTGTCGATTTCGCAGCGCTGCCCTGGCTGCGAAAAATATCGCAACACCCGGAGGCGTGTGCGAGAGCGCGCACGTATACCGATTTGGTGATTCGAAACGCGCCAGACGAAGCCCGAGAGGGTGCCCGCCATTTCCGCGGACTGGCTAACTGCGGAGAATTCGCTCAGCTCAACGGCAACTATCACCACCCGACTTCTCTCGCCAACCCACGCGTGACTCCGCTGCGCGATGAGGCTGCTCGGGAGAGGCTGAAAGAGGTTCTCAAGGCGATCTCAAAAATCCGGAATGGCAGTGGAAGAGAACTCGGGTATCCGCCGGTGTATTACGCCATGCTTCTCGGCGATGGCGATCGCCTTGGCTCGCTTATCAGGGACCACGGCAGTTCAGCCAAGGCGCGGATCGCTTCGGCCCTCGACCTTTTCGCACGCGAGGCCGCGACGCTCAGTGAGGACTCCGACGCTGTCCGCGTCTACGCAGGCGGTGACGATGTTTTCGCGATGTTGCCCGTCAACGGCGCGCTGGAGTACGCGGACAAGCTCGCATCGAAATACGCGGAGTGCTTCGCCCAAGAGTTCCCGCAGGCAACGCTCTCGGCGGCGGTCCTGTTCGCGCATATGACGACCCCACTGACGCGGGTGCTCGTTGAAGTCCGGCGCCTCCTCGATGATGTCGCGAAGGAGCAGAACGGGCGGGACTCGCTGGCGGTTGGGGTCTACCGGCGAAGCGGCCCTGCGGTCGAGTGGGTGACGACGTGGAACCGGCACGGGGCCAGAGCGATCCCTGCGCTTAACCGCTTCATCGAAAACCTCAGACAGGACCTCGATGCTGACGTGTCGGCGGGGGTGATCTACCGCCTGCACAGCTTGTTGTCGCGTCTGCTGGGCGCGAAACCTTGGAAGCCCGGCACTTGGATTGCGGTGTCCGGCGACGTCGACATCCCTGCATTGATTCGGGCCGAAATCGTTCACAGCCTAGAGAAGCGTGCTCAGGGTGAAGCGGAGATTCAGCGCCGGGCGGAGATGGCCGCCGCTGGCATTTGGAATCTGCTGCGAGCCGCCTCCAACAATCCTAAGTGTGAAAGGATGATCAGCACAGATGTGCTGTTGCTTGCGCGCTTCCTTGCCAACGGTGGTCAAGAGGAGAAGCACCTGTGAGGATATTCGCCTTCGAACCGGTTGATACATGGTTTTTCCGCGACGGCGCCCCTTACTCGATCGATACCGGGCCGCAGTTGGATGTCGGTGGCTCTTTCCCTCCAAGCCCATTTGTGATGGCGGGTGCGATGCGGGCCGCACTGGCGACGGCGCGGGGGTGGGACGGAACCGGCCGGTGGCCCAGGGAGTTCAATGCAACGCTGGGAGATGGCCCCGACAACCTCGGCTGCCTGAGCTTGAAGGGTCCCTTCCTGATTCACAAAGGCGAGTTGCTATTTCCGGCTCCTCGGCACCTGTGGACAAGAGAGGATCGACTGGGATTCGCCCTGCCCGGCGGGGAGATGATCTGTGATCTCGGACTCAGGATTCGAATGCCTCGTGTCCCGGACCGCGCGGCGGTGGTATCTCGTCGCTGGGTGCGACGAACAATCTTTGAGGCGATCCTAAACGGGCAGCTGCCCGCAGGCAAGGACCTGGGAAAAGATCCGTGGTTGGAGGAGGCACGCACGGGGATTCAGCGCGATCCAACCACACGCACAGTCAGGGAGAGCATGCTGTACAGTTCGCGGCATTTCCGGTTGAGGAAACACACTGCGCTCCTGGTAAGCGTCGACGGTTTGCCTGCGGACTGGCCACTCCCAAACAGTTTGTGTCCGTTCGGTGGCGAGTCTCGCATGGCCTACTGCCAAGAGTGGGCCGGCTCACCGACCGTGCTGACCTTAAGGATGCCTCTGGAGCAAATCTGCGCTGATGGCCGATTCGTGTTGATTGCGCTGACACCTCTTGACCTCGATCGAGCCGTGTGCCTCGGCCAGACGCCGCTCGCAGACCTGGGAGGGGCGCGAGTGGTTGCCGCTTGTATGGATCGCCCTCTCCGAATTGGCGGATGGGATTCACTCTCGCGACAGCCGCGGCCGATGCGCAGCTACGTCCCTCCGGGGACGGTGTTCTTCTGCGAGTGCGCGGATAGAGGGGCTCTCCGTGCAGCTCTCGAAAGGATACGCGATGGCATGCCGCCGCCCTCGATCGGCGGTGGGAGTAACTACGGCTTCGGTTGCGTTGCGTTGGGGACGTGGGTTGAGGAGAAGGAGCGTCAATGAACAGCGTATTGCTTGGAATGCTCGCAGAGACTGCGATCCACCCGGGGACAGGCCGCAGCGGTGGAGTCATAGACTTGCCGGTAGCCCGTGAGGCTGCCACTGACTACCCATTCATCGCTGGTTCCAGCCTAAAAGGCGCACTGCGAGAGAAAACGGAGTCGGGAGTCCAGAACGGCAAGGCCTTGGCCGAGTGCTGGTTCGGCAAAGCTGATAGCGCCGGAGCATTGTTGGTTTCTGATGCCCGTATCGTCTTGCTGCCTGTCCGAAGTCTGACCGGCTCATACCGCTGGCTGACTTGCCCACACATCATAGAGAGGCTGCAAAGGGACATGCGGCGCGCCCGCTTGCGGTACGACGCCGGAATCCCGGCTCCGGCCAAGGGTACCGTGCTGACGCACGGGTCAGGTGAAATCTATCTCGAAGAACGCCAGTTGATCATTACCGGCAGCCCCGACGCCAAGCTCATTGAGGACTTACGGCGACTGATCAGACATAATGACACTGCAGCGCGCCTCGAAAGGACACTCGCCGTCGTGAACGATGAGGACTTCGCCTGGTTCGCCCGCTACGCTCTGCCGGTCCAGGCCCGCAACGTCCTCGACGACGACACCAAACAAAGCCTGAATCTGTGGTATGAGGAGACCCTCCCAGCGGACACCGTTATGTACGCAATCGTTGCCAGCCGGGGCGGTCTTGCTCCACAGGCTGTCGATTCGTTGTTTCAGAGTGATCCCTACCTTCAGACCGGCGGCAACGAAACGGTTGGTGAGGGTTGGTTTGCAGTCTCCATTGTCGACATGAAAGCGGAGCCGAAGTCATGACGGAACAGGAAAGGGCGCGCCACGCTCTTCAACGACTCGATGCTGTGAAAGCCGACAATCGAGAGAAGTTCAAGAAGCTGTACCGTTCCTACGTCGAACGTCTGGGTCCTGCAATTCTCATCAATGGACTTGGACAGGCGCTGGCTATGGAACTCGCGGCTGCCGGTGAGAAGAAGAAAGATGACGAACAGGCGCATGACCGGCTCTACTCGAACATTCGCCACCTGCTATGTGAGGCTGGTTCGGTCTATCCCGGACAGAGCGATCTGATTGAGGCTGTCCTGAACGGCAGCCAGGATCAAT
>JBLNBX010000181.1:0-20031 GCA_050260275.1 bacterium | reverse complement strand
AAGTTGCCGCACGCCGCCCCGCGCTACGCTTGTACTTGTGGGTTTTCATCTGGCAATCGATTACCGCCCCCGAGGTGACCAGGAGCAGGCCATCGAGCAGCTCGTTCGCGGCGCAATCGAGGGCGAACAGCACCAGGTTCTGCTCGGCGTAACCGGCTCCGGCAAGACGTTCACCATCGCCAAGGTGATCGAGAAGCTGGGCCGGCCGGCTCTGATTCTGGCGCATAACAAGACGCTCGCCGCGCAGCTTTTTCACGAGTTCAAGGCATTCTTCCCGCACAACGCGGTGGAGTACTTCGTCAGCTATTACGACTACTACCAGCCCGAAGCCTATATACCGTCGAGCGACGTCTACATCGAGAAGGAAGCCACCATCAACGACGAGCTCGACAAGCTGCGCCTGGCCGCCACGAAGTCGCTTTTCGAGCGCCGGGATTGCATCATCGTCGCCAGCGTCTCGTGCATCTACGGCCTGGGCTCGCCCGAGGCGTACTACGGCATGCTGCTGATGCTCGAAAAGGGCCAGCGCATCAAGCGCGAGCAGATCACGCAGCGGCTCGTCGAGATCCTCTATGAGCGCAACGACATCGATTTCAAGCGCGGCACGTTCCGCGTCCGCGGCGATGTGATTGAGCTGTTCCCCACTTACGAGGACTACGCCTACCGCATCGAACTCTGGGGCGACGAGATCGAGACCCTGTCGCAGTTCGACCCGCTCACCGGGCAGGTGCGCCAGACCTACATGCGCCTGCCGGTCTACCCGAAAACCCACTATGTGATGAGCGAGGAGACCCGCGAGCAGGCGATCATCTCCATCGAGTCCGAGCTGCAATGGTGGCACGCCGAGCTGAAGAAGCAGGGCAAGCTCGTCGAGGCGCAGCGGCTCTGGCAGCGCACCATGTTCGACCTGGAGATGATCCGCCAAATCGGCTATTGCCACGGCATCGAAAACTACTCGCGGCACTTCTCCGGCCGCCTGCCGGGCGAAGCTCCGCCGACCCTGCTCGATTACCTGCCGCACGACGCGCTCATCGTGATCGACGAAAGCCACCAGACCGTGCCGCAGCTCCGCGGTATGTACCACGGCGACCGCTCCCGTAAAGAGACCCTGGTTTCGTTCGGCTTCCGGCTTCCCAGCGCGCTCGATAACCGCCCGCTCACTTTCGAGGAGTTCGAGAACCGCGTCAATCAGGTGATCTACGTCTCGGCAACGCCCGGTCCGTACGAGCTGACGCGCTCGGCCGGCGTCGTCGTCGAGCAGGTGATCCGGCCCACCGGCCTGCTCGACCCCGAGGTGGAGGTGCGGCCCATCCGCGGCCAGGTGGACGACCTGCTCGGCGAAATCCGCAAGCGCGTGGAGAACAACGAGCGCGTGCTCGTCACCACGCTCACCAAGCGCATGGCGGAGGATCTGGCGGAGTACTATTCCGAGGTCGGCGTGAAGTGCCGGTACCTGCACTCGGAGGTTAGCACGCTCGATCGCGTCAAGATCCTCCGCGACCTGCGGCGCGGCGAGTTCGACGTGCTCATCGGCGTGAATCTGCTGCGCGAGGGGCTGGATCTGCCCGAGGTGTCGCTCGTGGCTATACTCGACGCCGACAAGGAAGGCTTTCTGCGGTCCGCGGGCTCGTTGATCCAGACCATCGGGCGCGCGGCGCGCAACGTGAACGGGCGTGCGATACTTTACGCCGACGTGATGACCGACTCCATGCGAAACGCCATCACCGAGACCAACCGCCGCCGCAAGATCCAGAAGGAGTACAACGAGCTGAACGGCATCACGCCGCAGTCGATCGTCAAACCAATCGACATGAGCCTCGTGGCGATCGCCGAAGCGGACTACGTAACCGTACCCGTGGAACCCGAGGAGCCCGAGACGGATCTGCTCACGGCGGAGCAGCTCGATCGCTACATTTCGGAACTCGAAGAGAAGATGCGCGAGGCGGCGCGCAAGTTCGAGTTCGAGAAAGCGGCGCAGTTGCGCGACCGTATCAAGGGTCTGAAGTCGAAGATGATCTACGAGGAGCAGGCCGGCGCATGAACGAAGTGTGCCGCCAGCGCATCGTGATCACGGTGGGACTGCCGGGGTCGGGCAAGTCGACGTATCTCGCGTCGATCGGCGCGCCTGCGCTATCGTCGGACGCGATTCGCGGCGTGCTTGCGGACGATCCCACGGACCAGACCATCCATGGACGCGTGTTCGCGACGATGCGGTATCTGCTGCGGCAGCGGATCGAGATCGGCCGGCCGCTGACCTACATTGACGCCACGAACCTGACAATCCGCGAGCGCCGCTCCTGGATTCGCATGGCAGACTTGTACGGATGCGAGATAGAGGCGCTGTTCTTCGATGTCCCGGTGGAGATGTGCCTGGAGCGGAACCGTGCGCGGAGCCGCTGCGTTCCCGAGGAGGCAGTGCTCAGGATGGCGGCGAAGCTCGTGCCGCCTAGTGTGGAGGAAGGCTTCGCCCGCGTGACGGTGATAAGCTCGGATACTCATGCCAGTGCCGGCCGCCAGGACCGATGACATGCGCCGCCCGGGGCCGGGTCTTTGTGGGTTGGGTACCCGGCGCTCAGCAGACCCTCGGGCGCGGTGCGCGAACCAGACATTCGACACCGGGATGAGACCTGGCCGCAGGCTGGAAGGGCCGCCACACATCCTCCATGCGCCTCTGTATTGATGCCACGGCGCTGCTGGTGCGCAGCGCCGGTGTGAAGACGTACACCTACAACTGGATCCGCGCGCTCGCGCGTGAGGCGCCCGACATACAAATCAGCCTGTTCCCGTTCTTCGGCCCGATGGGCGAGCTCGATCACGAGCGTTCCGCCGTTTCCCGCGCCGCCACGCTGCGCGGGCTGGCCCTGCTTCACTCGATGAACTACCTGCGCCTGCCCGTGCTCTCGCTCGGCCGCTGGGACGTTTTGCATGCCTCGCAGATGATCCACCGGCCGCCGCGGCGCGTGCGCCTCACGGCCACGATTCACGACATGACCTGCTGGTCCATGCCCGGTCTGCATCGGGCGCGCAACGTCGCGGCCACGCGCTGCTTCGGCGAGCGCGTGATGCCGCGAGCGGACGCGCTCATCGCGGTTTCCGAGTGCACCAGGCAGGACGCCATCCGCATCCTAGGGCTCAAGCCGGACCGCGTCGTCACCATCTACCCTGGCATCGACCGGCGTTTTTTTGACGCCACGCCCGCGCGCCGCGAAAAACCATACTTCCTGTACGTCGGCACCATTGAGCCGCGGAAAAACATCGACACGCTGCTGGATGCCTGGGCGGGGCTCTCGGAGTCGATACGCGAAGAGTACGAACTCGTTATCGCCGGTCCGCATGGATGGGGGGTTGGCGGCACCATGGCCCGCCTGCGGGCGGGCGAGCATGGCGTCCGCTACCTCGGCTACGTCCCCGAGCAGGACCTGCCCGCGCTCACCGCGGGCGCCGCCGCATTCGTCTATCCTTCGCTTTACGAGGGTTTCGGGTTCCCGGTGGCGCAGGCGCTCGCGGCCGGGGTTGCGGTGATCACGTCGAACGTCTCGTCCCTCCCCGAAGTGACGGGAGATGCCGCGCTGCTGATCAATCCCCATAGCCCGGCCCAGTTAACCGCCGCGATGGAGCGTCTGGCACTCTCGCCCTCACTCAGAGCCGATCTGGCCCGCCGCGGGCGGGCGCGCGCCGAGCGGCTCAGTTGGGATGAGTGTGCGCGGCGCTCGATTAAGCTTTTCCGTCGCGTCGCGGGACAGTGATCTACGGCGCGGCTGCGCCTCGCTTCGTGAAGGCCCCTGTGCACGGGCCCCAACTCCCCTACGCTCTTGCAGGCGGGGCAGATTTTTTGCGAACCATCGCCGGAGGAGTCCGTATATGCGTAATGAGTGCCCGGGCGCGAGCCCGGCGCGAGCGAGGATTCCTGATGGCGAACGGAAACGGCCGGAACAGGCGGTGGAGGCGGGCGGTCTGGATTGTCGGGGTGGCTATCGTTGCCGGGGGCGCGTTCTTCGCGCTCAAGGCGTCGCTCAAGCCCGATACGCAGATAGACCCGTCGAAGCTGGCAACCATCGAGCGCGGCGATATCGCTCGTTCGGTGGTGGCTACGGGCAAGATCGAGCCGCTCGCCAAGGTCGAGGTGAAATCGAAGGCCAGCGGCATAGTCAAGAAGGTTTATGTCCACTACAGCGACTGGGTGAGGAAGGGCGACGTCCTCGTCGAACTCGACAAAGAGGAGCTTCAGGCGCGCGTGCGCGAGGCCCGTGCCGCGCTCATGGCCGCCGAGGCGGCGCAGGAAGCCGCGCTGGCCTCCTGGGAACGGAACAAGGTGGAGGCCGAGGGCCCCGACGTGCCGTATCTGAAGTCCGCGATGGAACGCGCCCAAATGATGAGAAAGCAGGGCCTCATCGCGCAGGCCACTCTGGAGGAGTCGCAGCGCGAGTACGAATTGGCGCTTAACAGGCAGACGACTGCCATCCGAAACGTCGCGGTGAGCAAAGCCGAGGTCGCCCGCGCCCAGGCTGGCGTGGCGCAGGCCAAGGCGACGCTCGACCGCGCCGAGGAGGACCTGCGCAACGCGACCATCGTCAGCCCGATGGACGGCATCGTGCTCTCGCGCGACGTCGAGGTAGGCGACGCCGTAAGCTCCATCCTCGTGATGGGTTCGCAGGCGACGAAGATCATGACGCTCGGCGACGTCAGCGACGTTTACGTTCTGGGCAAGGTGGACGAGGCGGACATCGGCAAAGTCTACCTGGGCCAGCCCGCACGCATCGTGGTGGAATCGTTCAAGGACAAGAAGTTCACGGGCAAAGTGACGAAAATCTCGCCGCTTGGCGTCGAGAAGGACAACGTCACCACCTTCGAAGTACGCGTCTCCATCCGTAATCCTGACGGCGAACTCAAAGCCAACATGAGCGCCAATGCCGAGATCATTCTCGAGGAGAAGACCGGCGTGCTGCTCGCGCCCGAAGCGGCCATCATCTACGACAGGCAGCGCAACACGTTCGTCGAGGTGCCGGACAGCCTGAACGAGAAGGGCAAGCGGCAGGTTGCCGTGAAGCTCGGCATCTCGAACGGCGTCAAGACAGAGATCATCTCCGGCCTGAAGGAGGGCGACAAGGTCATCCTCCAGTGATGCGCGCGAAACGGAGCTGTTCGCCGCGCGCTGGAGAAGGCTGACGCCATGCAATTCCGCGATCTGCTGCTGGACACGATGCGCACGCTGTGGGCTCACAAGCTGCGCACGTTCCTCACGATGTTCGGCATCGCCTGGGGCATCGTGTCCATCACTCTCATGGTGGCGGCTGGCGAAGGCCTGCGCGTCGGCCAGAAGCGTGTGTCCGAGAACTTCGCAAAGGACATCCTCATCGTCAACGCCGGCCGCACCAGCATGCAGGCGGGCGGCGTCCGTGCGGGCCGCGTCCTCCGGTGGAGAGACACAGATCACCTGGACGTCGCAGCGCAGGCGCCCGCGTGCAAGTACGTCCTGCCCGAACTGGGCAACACCGTGGCGGTGACGTCGGCCTACAACAGCGCTTCGCTGCTTGTCACCGGATCGCTGCCCGAGTTCGCGGAGATCCGCACCATTCCAGTGGCCGAAGGCAGGTTCTACAACGACGCCGACAGCGCCGAGGCGCGGCGCGTGGCGTTTCTCGGAAGCGACGCGAAGAAACAGCTGTTCGGGTCGCACGAAGCCATCGGCGCAACTGTTTACCTGGGTGATTTTCCGTACACCGTCATCGGAGTGATGCAGGAAAAGCGACAGGACTCCAGCTATGACGGCCGCGACGTCTCCAAGGTCTTTATTCCGTTCGGGACCATGATCCGCGACTTCCCCAACCGGCCGCCCTCGCCGCGCAATTCCGTGGATCGCCTGCTCGTAGTGCCACGGTCTGTCGCCCATCACGACGAATGCGAGTGGCAGATGCGCAGCGCGCTCGCACGCATCCACGGCTTCGACCCGCGTGATGAAGAAGCCGCGAGCATCTGGGACACCATGGAAACCGCCCGGGCCTTCGAGCAGATGACCAACGGCATGAAGCTGTTCCTCGGCGCCGTTGGCATCGTCACGCTCATGCTCGGCGGTATCGGAGTCATGAACGTCATGCTTGTCGCCGTGCGCGAGCGCACGCGCGAGATCGGCGTGCGCAAAGCCGTCGGCGCGACGCGCGCTTCCATCACGAGGCAGTTCTTTGCCGAGACCACCATCATCGTGTTCCTCTCCGGGGGCGCGGGGATGGGGCTGGCATACGGGCTTTGTGCGCTGGTGAACACGCTCGACATGCCTCCGTTCTTTGCGGGCCTGCTGGCGACGTGGCAGACCGGGCTTGGCGCGGCGGTCCTGCTCGGCCTGGTTGCGGTGCTCTCGGCCGTGTACCCCGCGCGCCGTGCCGCTTCCGTCGATCCAATCGAGGCGCTCCGCTTCGAGGCCGGAGGGTGACGCCGTGCTGATCGAGATACTGCGTCAATCCTGGGACGGGCTGAAAAGAAACCCGACGCGGAGCCTGCTCACGATGCTCGGCATCATCTGGGGCATCGTCGCGGTCAGCGTGCTGATCGCCTACGGCCAGAGCTTCCGGAGCGTGCTGCTTGAGTCCTTCGAGGCGTTCGGGAAGAGCGCCGTGGTGTGCTGGCCGGGCCAGACCAGCGAGCAGGCGGGCGGCGAGCGTGCGGGGAAACGCATCGTCTTCGAGAAGCAGGACATGGACAACATTCGTGCCGAGGCCCACCTGGTCGACGCCGTGAGCCTCGAGACCGTGCGGTGGCTCGCCATCTCCTACGGCGAACGCCTCGCGAACACGGCCATCCGCGGCGTCTACCCTGAGTACGGCCGCATACGGAGCCAGGTGCCCAGCGAGGGCCGCTGGATCTCTCCGGAAGATATGCTGGAGCGGCGCAGGGTGGTGTTCCTGGGCGGCCGGCTCCGCCGCCAGCTCTTCTCGGGCCGCCCGGCGGTGGGCGAAACCGTGCTCATTGCCGGCGTCCGCTTCACGGTTATCGGGACGATGGACCGCAAGCTCCAGATGTCGAGCTACTTCACCAGCGACGACGACTCCTGCTGGATTCCTTACACCACCGCCGCCAACATGTGGGATGCGCGCTACGCCAACGTACTCGTCTTTTCCTCGCTCGCGCCGCAGTTCGAGCAACGGGCCATGCGGCAGGTGCGGGAGATCGTCGGGAAACGGCAGCGGTTCTCGCCAACCGATCTGCGCGCCATCCAGATGTACGGGCGCGAAGAAGACCGCCCCATCTTCGACGGCATCACCATCGGCCTCCAGGTGCTGCTTGTTTTCATAGGCGCCCTGACGCTGGGCATTGGCGGCGTCGGTGTGATGAACATCATGCTCGTGTCGGTGGACGAGCGGGTACGTGAGATCGGGTTACGACGCGCGCTCGGAGCCCGGCGCTGGCACATCCGCGTGCAGTTCCTGGCCGAGGCGCTGGTTCTGACTCTCGCCGGAGGCGCCATCGGCATCGCGCTGGCGTGGGCAATAACCAGCTACTCCTGGCAGATACCCTTCCTCGGTCCGCTCTTCCAGGACGATTCCGGCAAGGGCGATATAACACTCGGGTTGTCCACCACCACGCTCCTGATCTCGACGGCGATTCTGGTGTTAGTTGGCGTCCTGAGCGGCCTTGCGCCGGCCTCACGCGCCGCCAGGCTGGACCCCAGCGAAGCCCTGCGATACGAGTAACCACCGCCGCCAAGGCAAGACCACACCTCGGGATCACCGCCACCGCGGCCGAGCCTGTGCGGGCACCCATCGCGATGCGGGCTCTAGAAAGCAAAAACCGCATCGGGGAATTCCCCCGATGCGGTCTGCCCTTGCAGGGCTGGGATCTGGCGGCGGGCTGGCCGAAACTTGAGCACCCGCTGCGCTTTTCATCCCTGGAGAGGCCCGCGTCCTGGAATCCTCCCATGAATGCCGGCGCAGACTCCGCAACCTGTGATCCCGGAGAGATCGTCAGTCCCCTTCGCGTAGGGGATCGCCGAAGCTCAAAAAAAATACCCTCTGTTGCAACCTGCAGCCGGAAATCACGGCCGGCGATTACCTAGCAACGGCTACCGCAAGCACATATTTCCCACAGCCCGTGACTGCCGTTGCCTGTTGCAGCAGAGGGCAGGTTGAAAGAGCTTCCTATCGATTCAACTCCTTCCATAGCACGCCGTGTTCCACCCTGGATACCCCGTATGTTCCTGAAATCGCAGACTGGATCCTGGTCACGGGCAAATCTGCGTGTGGCCGGCCGCTATCAGGCTGTGTCACTGTGACACAATCTAGTGCGATGGCGATGACCCGGCGCTCATTTGCGCTGCTGGCGGCCGCCGCCGCGAGAGGCGCGGATGACGAGTCCTTCGGCGTGTATGGCGATCATCCGCGGCTGTTCCTCACGCCCGCGAGGCTCAGGCGCCTGCGCCGCGACCGTGAGCGCCGCACCCGGCGCTGGGAGCAGTTCGCCGCGCTCGTTGAAGGCCGCGCGCAATTCCCGGAGCCCGGATTCGCCCACGCCCTCTACTTCCAGATCACCGGCGACGAAAGCGCGGCCCGCGCCGCAGTCAGGTTCGCCGAAGACACCCCAGATCTGCGCCAGGCGGCGATCGTGTACGACTGGTGCCAGCCGCACTCCGGGCGCCTCCGCGCGGGCCTGGAAGGCGCCAGGGGCAACGCCCTCCCCCTTGATGTCGCGGGCGTCCGTTCCGTGGCGCTGGCGGCCGTCGCCACGGGAGACTCGGCGGCGCTCGAGCGCACCGTGCGCGAGTGGTGGCGGGGCCGCATCGTGCCCGCCATCAACGCCGGGCAGGAGGCCATTCCCCGCGGTGACTTGTACGCGCTGTTCGAGCTGATGCACGCCGTGCGGGACAACACCGGCATCGATCTGCGCGAGTCCGCCGTGCAATTCTTCGAGCGGCTTCCATTCGCGCAGCTTCTGAGCTACTACCCGGAGCCGCGCACGGCGCCCGAGGGCGACTACCGGATGCCGGCCGTGAAAGGCGCGACGCCCAGCCTCCGCGCCGCCGAGCTTTCCCGAGCCGCCGACCTGGCCCTCATCGCCTACGACACCAACTCGCAGGAAGGCCAGTATCTCCAGGGCTTCGCCATGTACGACCGTTTCCAGCTCGCCACCCCGTTCGGCGCGCCCTACGAGTTCCTATGGGCCAACCCCTACC
Source organism: bacterium (assembly GCA_050260275.1). GTDB lineage: Bacteria > Acidobacteriota > Terriglobia > Bryobacterales > Bryobacteraceae > DATMXS01. Next base: position 10,871 of record JBLNBX010000181.1, on the reverse strand, counting down.
AGCCCGGACTCAGCTACGACCTGCTTCCGCCTCATTTCTACGACGCCCTCCGCGGCTGCCTCTTCCTGCGCGCAAGCTGGCGCGACGACGCTCCCTGGCTCGGCTGGTTCGAGGGCGAATTGCAGGTGTTCTCAGACGGACGCCTGCGCGTGGCGCCCATCGGCGGCTCTCCGCAGCAGTTTCGAATCGGCGCTGCGACGGTGATTGCCGCCTCCGAACCGGGCCACTACGTCGTCCCCGACCCGTCCGAAACGGTCTACATTGTGGGCTTGCCGGCGCGCCGGGCCTGGTCCGTGCAGCCTGCGCGCGGGAAGAGGATCACTGCCCACACGGACCCCGGCGGCGTGCTGCGGATTGAGTTTCCCGAGGCGTTCAGCGGCGCGCTGGCCGTCAGTACCAGTCCCTGAGCCGCACCTCGACGCCGCTGCCCGCGAGCGCCGCCTCGAACGCTTTCACATCCGAGCCCCGGAAATGGTAGGGGTATACCACCGCCGGTTTGAAGGCGCGCACTGCCGCGGCGGCTTCCGCCGGCGACATCGTATACGGCGGGTTCATCGGCACGAATGCGACGTCGATGTCCTTCAGCGCCTTCATCTCCGGCGTCCCATCGGTGTCTCCGGCGATGTAGATGCGCTTGCCGCCGAAGGTGAGCACGTACCCGACCCCCACGCCCTTCTCATGCCGGCCCTTGAGGTTGTACGCGTGAACCGCCTCGATCTTCCACCCGTTCCACTCGCGCGTGTCCCCAGCCTCGATAGGCGCGGCGCGGGTATACTTCGCGGCAACAGCGGCAGGGGCAACCACCCCCGTATCCGCCTTCACGACCTTCTCGAGCGCCGCGGGGTCGAAATGATCGCCGTGGTCGTGAGTTATGAGCACCAGGTCGGCGGCAGGCATATTCTCATAGTTCGCCGCGCCCCACGGATCGACGTGAATAACCTTGCCACCGGCCTGCAGCATCAGGCTGGCGTGGCGGACCGGGGTGATCATCACCGGTCCGGCGCTGGTCGCCAGCTCATCGGCGGCTAAGGCGGCGTAAGTGAATATGATGGCGGCGGAGCCCGCAAGATAAAACGCTCTCATGCCAGACAATTCTACGCCGGAGCGGGCAGCGGCTGCTCCTGGAGCAGTTGCATGAAGGCCAGCGCCGCGCGGTGGAACTTCTTCCTGCGCCGGTGGATGATGCCCAGCGGCCGCACCAGGCCGCCTTCGAGGGGAATGGCGCGGATGCGCTGATCTTGCGCGAGCAGGCGCGCCGGAAGGATGCTCACCACCGTGCCCAGCGCCACGGCCTCCTTGATCATCTGGATGTTGTCGAAGTGCATGGTTATGCGCACCTCGACTCCCCGCTCGCGCAGGAAGCGGTCTATCTCGCGCCGGATCGGCAGCTCCTCGTCGAAGGCCACGAACTCGACGCCTTCAAGGTCGCGGGCGGCCGCCTGGGCCAGCCGCGCCAGCGGGTGCTGCTGGGCGGCGGCAACCACCATCACTTCCTCGCGCCAGGGAATCGCCACGATGTCCTTGGTGCAAACCGGATAGCTGACCAGCCCCAGGTCCGCTGAATCCGCCAGCACGGCTTCGTAAACCTTGTCGGGCCGCAGGTACTCCACTTCGAGCCGCGCCTTGCCGTGCCGGCGCAGAAACTCCTGCTGGAGCTGAGACATCTCCGACAGGCCCACCGAGTAGATCGAAGCCACCCGGACCGTGCCCTCGACCTCGGTCTTGAGCAGCGCGAGCGCGGCCTCGAACTCCTCTTTGCGCCGCAGGACGTCGCGGCAGAACTCGCCGTAGAGACGCCCGGCCGGCGTGACCGTGAACGGGCGCGTCGAGCGGTCGAGCAACTCCACCCCCAACTGCCGCTCCAGTTCCTGAAGCTGCTGGCTGGCTGCGGACTGGCTGATGCCTCTCGCTGCGGCGCCGCGGCTGATGCTGCGCGCCTGGAGTATATCGCGGTAAAGAAGCAGTTGCCCGAACGTCACGGCCAGAACCAGTCTAACATAAGAGAAATCGATGTAGTACCCAAAATAACTTCTATTTGACTAATAGGAGCCTTTGGGCTATGCTAGCTCCAAACCCCGTAAATTTCGGGGCTTAGCTAGATTCTCCGGGGCCACGCCACCTCGTCGTGGTGGTGCTTCCACGTTCTCCAGGACCGAACAGTATGAGCGAAAGCGACACATGGCGGGGTCTACCTGTACCCCAAGGATTGTATCATCCCGGCTGTGAACGGGATGCGTGCGGCATCGGCTTCGTTGCCAGCATCAAGGGAGAGAAGTCTCACGACATAATCCTGAAAGGCATCCAGGTCCTGGCGAACCTCACGCACCGGGGCGCGAGCGGGTGCGACCCGGAGACCGGCGACGGCGCGGGCATCCTCATCCAGATCCCGCACGCCTTCATGGCGCGCGAGAGCGACCGCCTCGGCTGGCGCCTGCCCGCACCCGGCGAGTACGGCGTGGGCATGGTATTCATGCCCATCGAGCGCCATCAGCGGCTCATCTGCGAGGGCATCATCGAGCGCGTCGTGAAGGAAGAGGGCCTCACCGTCCTCGGCTGGCGTGACACGCCGATCAACGATGAGGCCATCGGCCGGATTGCGCGCGGCTCGCGGCCGTATATCCAGCAGGTCTTCATTCAGCGCGCCCCCGGCATGGACCAGGGCGCCCTTGAGCGCAAACTCTACGTCGTCCGGAAGCGCGTCGAGGGAGAGGTCGCCGTGTCGACCATCCACGACAAGGCCTCTTTCTACATCCCCTCGCTCAGCTCGCGGACTATCGTCTACAAAGGCCTGCTGCTTGCGCCGCAGATCGCCAGGTTCTACCCCGAACTGTCGGACCCGGAAGTCGTCAGCGCGCTCTGCCTGGTGCACCAGCGCTTTTCGACGAACACTTTCCCGACCTGGCAGCTCGCGCATCCGTTCCGCTTCATTTGCCACAACGGCGAGATCAACACCCTGCGCGGGAATGTGAACTGGATGTACGCGCGGCAGTCGGTGTTGGCCTCGCCGCTGTTCGGCGATGACATCCGCAAGCTGTTCCCCATCTGCGAAGCCGGCGCGAGCGATTCGGCCCAGCTCGACAACGTGGTGGAGTTGCTGACCCTTTCGGGCCGGAGCCTGCCGCACGTCCTGGCCATGCTGATCCCGGAGGCCTGGGCGGGCGACCCCAGCATGTCACCCGAAAAGCGGGCGTTCTACGAGTACCACGCTTCGCTGATGGAGCCCTGGGACGGCCCCGCCGCTATCGCGTTTACCGATGGGCGCGTCATCGGCGGAACGCTAGACCGCAACGGCCTTCGCCCGGCGCGCTGGCTCACGACGAAAGATGGCCTGGCGATACTCGCCTCCGAAACCGGCGTGCTGCCGATTCCGCCGGAGGACGTGGTGGCCAAGGGTCGCCTTCAGCCCGGCCGCATGTTCCTGGTGGACACCGAACAGGGCCGCATCGTGCCGGACGAAGAGATCAAGGCATCGCTGGCCGCCCGGCGGCCGTACGCGCAGTGGCTGCGGGAAAACCAGGTCACTATCGACGATTTGCCCGCGCCGCCGCGCTGGCAGCCGCCCGACTTCGACACAATCATCCAGCGCCAGCGCGAGTTCGGCTACACGCAGGAGGACCTGAAGTTCATCCTCGCGCCCATGGCGCTACAGGGCCAGGAGCCGGTAGGCTCGATGGGATCGGACACGCCGCTCGCGTGCCTCTCAGACAAGCCGCAGCTCCTGTTCAACTACTTCAAGCAGCTCTTCGCGCAGGTGACGAACCCTCCGATCGACCCGATCCGCGAAGAACTGGTCATGTCGCTCGCCAGCTTCATCGGCACCGAGCGCAACATCCTCGATGAGACGCCGCAGCACTGCCACACGCTGAAGCTCGAGCACCCGGTGCTGACCAACTACGACCTCGAGAAGCTGCGCCGCGTATCCCGGGGCGACTTCCTGGCCACCACCCTGCCCACGCTATTCCGCGCCGCCGGCGGGCACAAAGAGCTGGAGCGCGCGTTGGAAGGCCTGTGCCGCCGCGCCTCGCTCGCCATCAAGAGCGGCTACTCGCTGCTGATACTTTCGGACCGCGGCATCGACGAGGACTACGCCGCTATCCCAAGCCTGCTCGCTCTCTCCGCGGTTCACAACCATCTCGTCCGCGAGAAAACGCGCACGCTGGTGGCGCTCATCGTCGAATCGGGCGAGCCCCGCGAGGTGATGCACTTCGCCCTGCTCATCGGGTACGGCGCGAGCGCGGTCAATCCATACCTCGCGATCGAGACGCTTGAGGACATGCACCGCAACGGCTGGTTCCCGCCGGAGATCACCTTCGACACCGTGCTGCGCAACTACAAGAAGGCCATCAACAAGGGCCTGCTGAAGGTGTTCTCGAAGATGGGCATCTCCACGCTCCAGAGCTATCGCGGCGCACAGGTGTTCGAGGCCATCGGGCTCGACGGAGGCCTGGTGCAGAAGTACTTCACGGGAACGTCGTCGCGCATCGAGGGCGTTGGACTGGACGTGATTGCGCGCGAAGCCAAAGCGAAACACGACTTCGCCTTCCGTACGCAAACCAATCACGAGCGCGAGCTCGAGGCCGGAGGCAACTACCAGCACCGCGTGAACGGCGAGTATCACCTCATCAACCCGCTGACCATTTCGAAGCTCCAGCACTCGGTCCGCCAGCGCAGCTACCAGACCTACAAGGAATTCGCGCAGGCCATCAACGACCAGAGCCGCCAGCTATGCACGCTCCGCGGCCTGATGACGTTCCGCAAGGGCCGGCGTCCGATTCCGCTGGAGGAAGTTGAGCCCGCATCTGAGATAGTGAAGCGCTTCTCGACGGGCGCCATGTCGTTCGGTTCCATCTCGCGCGAAGCGCACGAGACCCTCGCCGTCGCGATGAACCGTATGGGAGCGAAGTCCAACACCGGCGAGGGCGGCGAAGACGAGGAGCGCTTCGCCGACGAGCGCCGCAGCGCCATCAAGCAGGTGGCCTCGGGGCGTTTCGGAGTCACGACGAACTACCTGGTGAACGCCGACGAGCTGCAGATCAAGATCGCGCAGGGCGCCAAGCCCGGCGAGGGCGGCCAGCTCCCCGGTCACAAGGTGGACGAGACCATCGCGAAGGTGCGGCACGCCATTCCCGGCGTGCAGCTCATCTCGCCGCCGCCGCACCACGACATCTACTCCATTGAGGATCTGGCGCAGCTCATCTACGACCTCAAGTGCACCAACCCGCGCGCTCGCATCTCGGTGAAGCTGGTTTCCGAGGTGGGCGTGGGCATCGTCGCCGCGGGCGTCGCCAAAGCGCACGCCGACCTGATCCTCATCAGCGGCGGCGACGGCGGCACGGGCGCTTCGCCGCTCACGGCCATCAGGCACTCCGGCTCGCCCTGGGAGCTGGGCCTTGCCGAGACGCAGCAGGTGCTGGTGATGAACGACCTCCGCAGCCGCGTTCGCGTGCAGGTTGACGGAAAGCTCGCCACCGGGCGCGACGTGGTTGTCGCAGCGCTGCTCGGCGCCGAGGAGTTCGGCTTCTCTACAGTGCCGCTCATCGCCATGGGCTGCGTGATGATGCGCAAGTGCCACCTGAACACGTGTCCGGTGGGCATCGCCACGCAGGACCCGGTGCTGCGGGCGCGCTTCGCGGGCACGCCCGATAACGTCATCAACTATTTCTTCTTCGTCGCCGAAGAGGTGCGCGAGCTGATGGCGGAGCTCGGTTTCCGCTCGATGGACGAGATGATCGGGCAGGTGGAACGGCTCGAGATGCGGCACGCCGTCGATCACTGGAAGGCTCGAGGCCTGGACTTCTCGTCGATTCTGTACAACCCGCCAGTTCCCGGCCGCGTGGCGCGCCGCTGCGTCACCGCGCAGGATCACGGCATCGATCAGGCACTCGATCACGAACTCATCGGCATCGCGCGCGAAGCCATCGAAGGCCGCGGCACAGTCGAAGCCGAACTGCCTATCCGCAACGTGAACCGGGCCGTGGGCGCCATGCTGAGCGGCGAGGTAGTGCGCCGCCACGGGTCGCGCGGCCTTCCGGACGATACTATCCGCCTCAAGTTCACTGGCTCAGCCGGGCAGAGCTTCGGGGCTTTTCTGGCGAAGGGAGTTACGCTCACGCTCGAAGGCGACGCGAACGATTACGCCGGCAAGGGGCTTTCGGGCGGCCGGCTGATCGTGTACCCGCCGCGCGAGTCGACCTTCCTGCCCGAGAAAAACATCGTCGTTGGAAACGTGGTGCTGTACGGCGCAACCAGCGGCGAAGCGTTCTTCAACGGCATGGCGGGAGAGCGCTTCTGCGTCCGGAACTCGGGCGCGACGGCGGTCGTCGAGGGTGTGGGCGACCACGGCTGCGAGTACATGACCAACGGGCTTGTTGCGGTGCTCGGGCCCACTGGGAGGAATTTTGCCGCGGGCATGACGGGCGGCATCGCCTACGTGCTGGACGAATCCGAGGCGTTCGCGGACAGGTTGTGCAACCGCGCCAGCGTCGACCTGGATCCCGTGGTCGATGAGGATGCTGCGGTGCTGCGCGGGCTGATTGAACGACATGTCGAGGCGACGGCGAGCCCGCGTGGCAAGTGGATCCTGGAGAACTGGGATGCCATGCTGCCGAAATTCGTGAAGGTGTTCCCGCATGAGTACCGGCGCGTGCTGAACCAGCGCGCCATGCAAGCGGCGGCGGCAGAGAAGATAGCGTGAGCGGTGATGGGCGGCCTGTGCCGGGTCGTATATGGCGCGGCTTCAGCCGTGCCGTCGAGGGCTGGATCGATGAGGGGCTTCACCTCCTGTGTTGCGAAGATGGCGCGGCACATCCAGCAGGCTGCAACCCTTCCCGATGTAGCCCTCGGAGAGTGTGAACGCAAGTCAGCGGTTTGACAAGAGGTTCCTGAATGGGTAAACCAACCGGTTTTTTGGAGTTCGAGCGAGAGGTGGCCGGGCGCCGCCCCGTCTTCGAGCGCGTAAACGATTTCTTCGAGATCTACACCGACCTGCCGCCCGCGCGCATCGAGCGTCAGGGCGCGCGCTGCATGGATTGCGGCGTGCCCTTCTGTCATACCGGCTGCCCGCTCAACAATGCCATCCCGGACTGGAACGACCTCGTCTACCGCGGGCGCTGGCGTGACGCTATCCGCGCCCTCCACGCCACCAATAACTTCCCCGAGTTCACCGGCCGCATCTGCCCCGCGCCCTGCGAAACCTCCTGCGTCCTCGGCATCAACGCGCCTCCGGTCACCATCAGGCAAATAGAGAAGAGCATCGTCGAGCGCGCCTGGGCCGAGGGCTGGATACAGCCCGAGCCGCCGCTCGTGCGCACCGGTAAGCGCGTAGCCGTCGTCGGCTCCGGCCCCGCGGGACTCGCCGCGGCGCAGCAGTTGAACCGCGCCGGTCACAGCGTCACCGTGTTCGAAAAAGCCGACCGCATCGGCGGCCTTCTGCGCTACGGCATACCCGATTTCAAGCTGGAGAAGCGTTTCATCGATCGCCGCCTGGAGCAGATGCGGGCCGAGGGCGTGGAGTTCGTCACTTCCGCGCACGTCGGCGCCACTATTCCCGCCGGCGATCTGCGCCGCCAGTTCGACGCCATCGTGCTCGCCGGCGGCGCCGAGCAGCCGCGAGACCTGCGCGTGCCGGGCCGCGAGCTGTCGGGCATCCACTTCGCGATGGAGTTCCTGCCCCAGCAGAACCGGCGCATCGCGGGCGATCGCATCGAGCCGCGCGAGGATATTCGCGCCGCCGGGAAGCGCGTTGCCGTGATCGGCGGCGGAGACACCGGCGCGGATTGCCTCGGCACCTGCCACCGCCAGGGCGCGCAGGAAGTGTTCCAGCTCGAGATCATGCCCCGCCCGCCCGAGCAGAGGGCCGAATCCACCCCGTGGCCCATGTGGCCGCTGCAGCTACGAACCGAGAGCTCGCACGAGGAGGGCGGCATCCGCGAGTGGAGCGTCTCCACGACGCGCTTCGAAGGGGATGCCCAGGGCCGTGTGGAGCGGCTGCACGCCGTGCGCGTGGGGCCGCCGCCCACGTTCGAGCCCATCGAAGGCACGGAGTTCTCGATCGAGGTTGACCTGGTGCTGCTTGCGATGGGCTTCACCGGTCCTGTGCGCGGCGGAATGATCGAGCAGCTCGGCGTGGAACTCGACGCGCGCGGGAACGTGAAGACGAAGGACTACCAGTCCAGCGTGCCCGGTGTTTTTGCTGCCGGCGACATGAGGCGCGGGCAGTCGCTGGTTGTGTGGGCCATCTCCGAAGGCCGCGCGGCCGCTGCGGCGGTGGACGCGGATTTGAGGGGCTAGGTTGTAGCCTCCTCGGCCCTGGTTTCGTCCGCCGCTTCTGTGCGCGCAGCGTGCTGTGCGGTGCGGGCTTCTGGTCGCATGTAGTGCGGCGTTCGCCAGTGTGAGGTTGGCGCTCAGTCCGCAGCGCCTCCAGGCCGCCGGGAAGGTCAGGAGCAAGGTGTCGATTACCTATCCCACTTCTCCCGAGCCTGCTCCCTCGCAATCCCCCGCTTACTGGCGCGGCAAAACTCTACCAGCTCCAGCGCCGGCCCTGTCGCGATCTCCGATTCGATTCGCGCCAGTGCGTCGGCCAGCTTCAGTCCGGAGCGGTAGAGCAGTTTGTAAGCCCGTTTCAGCGCCGAGATATCCTCAGCCGTGAACCCCGCGCGCTTCAGGCCCACGATGTTCAGCCCCACCGGCCGGGCGCGCAAGCCCACGTAGGTAATGAACGGCGGCAGATCGAGGTTGACGGCCGAGTTTCCGCCCACAATGGCCAGCCGGCCGATCTTCGAGTACTGGTGAATGGAGACGTTGCCGGAGATGAACGCCTGGTCGCCCACCTCCACGTAGCCGGCCAGCAGCGCAGAGCTTGCGATAACCGTATCGTTTCCCACGCGCGCGTTGTGAGCGATGTGGCCGCTCGACATGATGAAGTTTCCGTCGCCGATCACGGTTTCCGATTCCGGCTTCGTGCCACGCGAAATCGTGAAGTGCTCGCGTATGCGGTTCCCGTTGCCGATGCGCAGGTAGCTGCGCTCTCCGGTGAACGCCTTGTCGAACGGATCCGTGCCGAGCGCCGCGCCCGCGGAGATCTCGTTACCGTCGCCGAGCGTTGTCCAGCGCTTGATGTACACGTACGGTTCCAGGCGGCAGCCTGCTCCGATCGCCACGTTCTCCTCTATGACACAGTAATCGCCGACCACCGTCCCCGGCCCGATGGAGGCGTCCGGATGCACGCGGGCGGTTGGCGAGATTACGGCCGACGGGTCAATGGGCATACCATAGCTTGTAACATGCTCGTCCGTGAACTCGCCGAGTGGCTCGGCGCGCCGTACGAAGGCGACGGAGAAAAGGAACTGCTTGGCGCTGCCGCGCTCGACGCCGCCGGCCCAGGCGACCTCGCGTTTGTCGGCAATCAGAAAGCTGCGCGCGAGGCCGCACGTTCCGCCGCGGGTTGCCTCATCGCGCCCCCGGCATTTCCGAACCCGGACCGGCGCACGCTTATCCGCGCCGCCGAGCCGCGAGCCGCGTTCGCGCGCGCCATCGCGCGCCTCTACCCGCCCGAACCCGTCCGAGCCGGCGTACACCCAACGTCGGTTATCGATCCCAGCGCAGCAATCGCGGACGGAGCCGAAATCGGGCCGCTCGTTTCCATCGGCGCTGGCTCGCGTATCGGCGCGCGCTGCCGCATCGGGGCGGGGTGCGCGATAGGCCGCGGCGTCACGCTGGGCGAGGATTGCGTGCTGCATGCGCGCGTCACAATCTATGACAACGTCACGATCGGCCGCCGCGCCGTGCTGCACTCGGGATGCGTCATCGGCGCGGACGGGTTCGGTTTTGCGCTCGCGGGCGACCACTACGAGAAGTTCCCGCAGATCGGGCGCGTCGCTATCGGCGATGATGTCGAGATCGGCGCGAACGCGTGCGTCGACCGCGCGGCGCTGGGAGTTACAGAGATCGGAGACGGCGTCAAGCTCGACAACATGGTTCACATCGCGCACAACTGCCGCATCGGCCGGCACGTCGTCATCGCCGCGCAAACGGGCCTCTCGGGAGGAGTAGTTGTCGAGGACTACGCGGTCATCGGCGGGCAGGTAGGCATCGGCGACAAGGCGCGCATTGAAAAGGGCGCGGTGCTGGGCTCGGGCTGCGGTGTGCTGACGTCGAAGGTGATCCGCGCAGGACAGGTGGTGTGGGGCACGCCCGCGCGGCCGCTCAAGGAGCACCTGGAGATGCTCGCGAATATGGGCCGGCTGCCGGAGGTGCGCAAACAGCTCGAGGAGATCTGCGCGCGCCTCGAGGCGCTGGAGAGCCGCGGTGGTGATTGCGGTCGGGGGGAATAGCCGGAAGGCGGGGAAGACCTCGGTGATCTGCGCGCTCATCCGAGCGCTGCCGGATGCCGCCTGGACAGCCATCAAGATCACGCCGCACGCGCACTCTGGCTCCGCGGGCGGCGACACAGCGCGGTTCCTGGCCGCGGGAGCGCGGAAAGCCATGGTGCTCAGCGCCGTGCCGCCCGAGTGGCCCGAAGGCAACGTGATCGTCGAGTCCGGTTCGGCCGAAAACGCCGGCCTGCGCCTGCTCGTGCTCGACACCACCACGGCCGAGTTCAAGCTATCCGCTCTCGCGATGCTTCCGCGCGCGGACGCGTTCATAGTGACGCGCGGCGAGTGGGACGGGCGCGGCCGGCCCGTCTTCTACGCGCCTCCGCCCAGTTTCGAATGTGCCGACCTGGCGGCCTTCGTCCGCGAGCGCATGGAAGGATAGGTTGCGGAGCGGCCGCGCGGCCCCTCAGGACGACAGCCGTGCGTGATGGTGCGCCACTTGCTCGATAGAAATCTGCGAGGCGCGCATCCCCCCCGCGGGCCACTACGCCCTGCGCG
>JBLNBX010000180.1:0-13721 GCA_050260275.1 bacterium | reverse complement strand
GGTCTGTTTCAGTTCGTCCACACTTCGCACGTGCTGCATGGTCTTAAACCGACCCTATAGCATAGCAAGCCAGTGCGGGATGACACGGTGAAGCGCGCTTAACTTTGAAATCCCGGGTGATTTTCGGGGGGAATTTGGCGAGGAGACAGAAGGCCTGCCTCGCGGGCATTCGCGCGGCAGGCTCAGAAAAACGTTTACTTGCAGCGGGCGGCACGCGCCAGGCAAGAGTGCACGGGCGGCTCGCCTGAAGGTGGCGCGCTGCATGCGCCAAAGGCCGAGGCGGCCGCCCGCCCGCAGACTGAGAGCCCGGCGCACATCCCGGCGCCGGGCTGCTATCCTGACGCGCGCGCTCTTACAGCGATGTCGTGCCCGCCGAGAGTATAACCGGCACCTTCACCTCGCGGCCGTTGCGGAACACGGTCAGCTCGATCTTCTCGCCGACGCGCTTCTTCGCCATTGCCCGGCTCAGAGAGTTCTGGCCGGTGACCGGCTCGCCGTCGATTGCCGTGATCAGGTCGCCGCCAACCGGCAGCTCCATGTTGCCCACGATCACCCACCGGCGCGGCCCGCGCAGCCCCGCACGATCGGCCGCCGAGCCCTCCTCGATCTCGACCACCAGCAACCCGCCGTCGGCCGGCAGCGAGAGCGCCTCCGCGAGATCGCCCGCAATGTAGATGACGCTGATTCCAAGCCGCGGCGGCGTGAAGGTGCCCTTCGCGGCGACCTCGTCGAGCATCGCCTTCGCGCGATCGATCGGCATGGCAAAGCCGATACCGATGTTCGCACCCGGGCCGTAGATGGCGGTGTTGATGCCGATGACGTTTCCGGCCGAGTCCAGCAGCGGGCCGCCGCTGTTGCCGGGATTGATGGCGGCGTCGGTCTGAATCATGCCTTCGAGCACGTTGCCGCGATCGTCGGCTTGAAGGGTTCTGTTCAGCGAGCTGATAATGCCCGTTGTAAGCGTACCCTCGAGACCGAACGGATTCCCTATCGCCAGCACTTTCTGGCCCACCTGGAGCGTATCGGAGTTGCCCAGACGCAGGAACGGCAGCTTCTTGCGCGCCTGGATCTGGATCAGAGCCAGATCGTTGCGCGGGTCGCGCGCTAGCACAGTGGCGCGGTACTTGCTCTGATCCTGAGGCAGGATGACCTCGATCTTCTGCGACCCCGAGATGACGTGATTGTTCGTCAGAATGCGCCCGTCCGGGTTGACGATGAAGCCCGAGCCGGTGCCGCGCTGCGGAATCACCTCATAGAACCATGTCCGCCGGTACACGGTACTCGTAATGTGCACCGTCGCCGCGTGCGCCATCTTGTAGACTTCGATGTTATTCTGCTCGTCGCTTGAGAAACCCGGTGCTGCCTCGGAAACCAGGGGACCCGACCAGATCCGGCCCGTAGGAGACGGCCTGAACCGATTCAGCGGGTTCCAGGAGCTCTGTGACGTTAGATAGACGAAGCCGCCAACCAGCAGAGCGGCGATCAACAGTGCCCGTAACTTCATGACTCTATGCTCCGAAGACTCTCGTACACCTGCCTGACCTGCCGCAGAGTCTCCTCCTTCGGCCCGGATGTATCCACGACATAGCCGGCATACTTGCGCTTCTCCTCGAGCGGCATCTGCCGCGCCAGACGCGCCAGCACCTCTTCGCGGGTGAGCCCGTCGCGGTTCATCGCGCGCTCTATCTGCTGCTCGGGCGTGCAGACCGCCAGCACGATACGGTCGAACCGCTTGTAGCTGCCCGCTTCTATCAGTATCGCCGCCTCCACCACCGCGATGCCCTTGGGCTCGCGCGCCGCGTAGGCGGCGATCAGTTCCTCCTCACGGCGTATGACAACCGGATGGACGAGCGCGTTCAGCTTCGCCAGCCGCTCGGGATCGGAGAACACCTTCCGGCCCAGCCGGCGGCGGTCTATCTTTCCCTCCGCATCCAGTATGCCCGCTCCGAACTCCTTCACAACCGGCTCGAAGGCTTCGCCGCCGGGCTCAATCGCCTGATGGCCCAGCTCGTCCGCCTTGATGACAAAGCAGCCCAGATCGGCCAGCACCTGCCCGACGAAGCTCTTTCCCGATGCTAAACCGCCCGTTAACCCTACGCGGAGCACAAAGCCAGCCTCCGCTCGGCCGCCTCCACCGTGTTCATCATGAGCATCGCGATCGTCAGCGGACCGACGCCTCCCGGCACCGGCGTGTACGCGCCGGCTGCCTGAACGTCCACGGGATCCACATCACCCACGAGCACGCTGCCGCGGCGGTCAAACGCTGCGAGCCGCTCCGCGGATCCGCGAAAGATCCGTTCCACGTCCTCGCGGCGGTTTAGCCTGTTGGTCCCGACATCTATGACCGTCGCGCCCGGCTTTATGTATTCCGCGGTGAGCATCGCGGGGCGTCCTATCGCAGCCACCAGAATGTCGGCCCGGCGGCACGTCTCCGCCAGGTTGGACGTTTTGGAATGGCACACCGTGACGGTCGCGTTCGCATGCAGCAGCAGCATCGACATCGGCTTTCCCACGATGTCGCTGCGGCCCACCACCACCGCATGACGGCCCTCGATCGGAATGTTATAGCGCTTCAGCAACTGCATAATCCCGGCGGGAGTGCAGGCGCGCGGGCCGGGCGTGTTCGCCATCAGCTTGCCGAAGTTGAGCGGGTGGAAACCATCGACGTCCTTTTCAGGAGATACCGCGAACAGCACTCGTTTGCTGTCGATGTGCGCGGGCAGCGGCATTTGCACCAGCACGCCGTGAATGTCGTCGCGCTGGTTCAGCGCATCGATGAGGCCGAGCAACTCGTCGGTCGTGATGGTCGCCGGCGGAGTCAGCTTCTCGCTATAGATGCCTATGGATTCACAGGCCTTCACTTTGTTGCGGACGTAGATCTCCGACGCCGGATCGTTGCCCACGAGAACCACGGCCAGACCAGGCCGGCAGCCCGCGCGAGCAAGTTCCTGAACGCGAGGCTTACACTCTTCGAAGATCTGGTCCCGGATGCGGGTCCCATCCAGAATCTGAGGCATGTATTACGAAGATAGCGCAGGCGTGAGCGGCCTTCAGTACAGAACCATCACACGTTGCGGCCGGGGCGGATCCGGAAATGATAGACCAGCGCGCCCACGGCGACAGTCGCCAGACCGGTGAGCGACACCCGCGGCTGCACGCTGAGCCCGACCACCAGGGTCCACGTACCCACGAGGATGAACAGCACGGGGATGAGCGGCCAGGCGAAGCTGATCACGCTCGTCTTCTGCCAGCCCGGCTGCCGGCGGAACACGAAGAGCGACGCCACCGCCAGCACCGCGAACAGCGTCAGCGTGAAGCCGATGTAGGTGACCAGGTCGCGGAACGGCGTGAGCGTCATGAGCACCGCGATGCAGCCCTGGCAGACGATCGCGAACACCGGCGTGTGCCAGCGCGGATGCACGCGCGCCGCCGCCTTGACAAACGCGCCGTTCTTGGCCATCGCGTAGTACACGCGCGGGCCGATGGTGACCATCGCGCTAACCGTCGCCACGAGCGACAGCGCCATCAGCGCGCTGAACGTGCCCGCGATTTCCGGCCCGAACAGGTTGCGCGCCGCGAGCGATCCCACCGCCACCACGCCCTTCATCTCGTCGAGCGGCGTCGAGTATATGAACACGACATTCAGCGCGGCGTACAGCACGGCCACCACGACCGTGCCGAGCGCGAGCGCGATCGGGAGAGTCCGCTCCGGACGCTTGAGCTCCTCGGCCACATAGGTTGCCGCGTTCCAGCCGCTGTAGCCCACGTATACCCAGAACAGGCTCAGCGCGAACTGGATGGGGAGCGAGGATTGCGACGTGCGCGTGGCGGGCTGCGAGAAGTGCGCCCAGTTGCCCGTGCCGGCGGCGAACGCGAGCACCACAAAAGCGATGATGACGAGCAGCTTGATGGCCGTCAGCACGTTCTGAATCTTGGCGATTCGCGAAACGCCGAACAGGTTCAGAACAGTGAACAGCAGTATCAGGCCGGACGCCGCGAGCTGGCCGCCGCCGATCTTGAACGACAGCGCCCCGGAGCCGAGCGTGATGAACGTCTGGTCCTGCCGCAGAGCGGGCCAGAAATGGCCGAGGTAATCCGCGCACCCGATGGCCGCGGCCGCGATCGGCGCGGAGAAGCCGGCGAAGAAGGAGATCCAGCCGGTCATGAAGCCCCAGGTGGGGCCGTATGCGCGCGTCAGGTAGACGTACTCGCCGCCCGAGGCGGGCAGGTTGATGCCCAGCTCCGAGTAGCACAACGCGCCCGCAAGCGCTATCACCGCGCCGACAGCCCAGATGCCCACGACGATCCAGGCTTCGCCCAGATCGCCCGCAAGGAAGCCGGTGGACGTGAATATGCCCGTTCCGACCATGTTCGAGATCACCAGCGCCGTCGCGCTGACGATGCCGAGTTGTCTCAGCAAATCCGGCTTCGCTTCGAGCCGCCGTTGGGAGGACGTCTTCTCGCGCACTTTCGTCATTGTAACTTTGTGAGACATTGACGTTGAGGAAAGTCAGGATGTTGCTGGACAGCTCAGCTTGCCCGAACGCCGGGACCGGAACGCCGCGCCGGTTTGTGAGGTTGCTCACGGCCGCCGGCCTGCTCTCGGCTCTGTCCGCCGCCGCGGGTACGCAGGAAGCTCGCGGCCGCGTGGCCGAATCAGGTCCGGAAGCCGATGCCCGCGAGCGCATGGTCCAGACCCAGATCGCGAACCGCGGGATCCGCGACGCCCGGGTACTCGCCGCCATGCGCGCCGTCCCCAGGCACCTGTTCGTGCCAGAGGAACTGCGCCGCTACGCCTACTCTGACAGCCCGCTGCCGATTGGCCTTGGCCAGACCATCTCGCAGCCGTACATCGTCGCCTATATGACCGAGCTGCTCGACGTGAAGCCAGACATGACGGTGCTCGAGATCGGCACCGGCTCGGGCTATCAGGCCGCCGTGCTCGCGCACCTAGCCCGGCGCGTGTACAGCATCGAGATCGTGCCCGAGCTGGCCCGTAGTGCGGCCGCGCTCCTGCGAAAACTGGGTTACGCAAACGTCGTCACCCGCACGGGCGACGGGTATCGCGGCTGGCCAGAACAAGCGCCCTTCGATCGCATCATCCTGACCGCAGCCCCGCCAGAGGTGCCCCAGGCGCTCATCAATCAGCTCAGGCCCGGCGGCCGGCTGGTCGCGCCGGTGGGCGGCTCGCCGTTGGACCAGGAACTAGTGCTCATCGAGAAATCGAAGACCGGAAAGCTGACGCGCCGCGGCGTGCTGCCGGTGCGTTTCGTGCCGATGGTGCCCGGGCCGGAGTAGAACGGCCCCACGGCCAGAGTCTGTACAGCGATAGAATAGTCCGCCGAGGACTAACCAGATGGAATTTTCCAGAAGATCCTTTCTGGCCGGGGCGAGCGCTTCGGCTTTCACTATCGTCAGACCGGAGCTGGTTCGCGGCGCGGGCGACGAAAAGATAAAAGTCGGAATCATCGGCTGCGGAGGCCGCGGCACCCAGGCCGGTGAAGATACGCTTGTCGGCAATCCGAACGTCGAGATCATCGCCATGGCGGACATCTTCGAGGACCGCCTGGAAAAATCCCTCAAGCAGCTCCGCACGGGCAGACGCACGGCGAAGATGGCCGATCGCGTGAAGGTCGACCCAGAGCACCGCTTCACCGGCTTCGACGCCTACAAGAAGGTGCTCGCCACCGACGTCGACTACGTCATTCTGGCCACGCCTCCCGGCTACCGCCCCGAGCATTTCGAGGCGGCCGTCGCGGCGAAGAAGCACGTCTTCTGCGAGAAGCCGTTCGGCACCGATGCCGTCGGCGTCCGCCGCTTCATGGCCGCCGCGAAGAAATCCCAAGAACTGAAACTGAGCGTCAAATCAGGCGCGCAGCGGCGTTCGCAGCGCTCGTACCTCGCCGCGCTCGAGCGCGTGCGCAACGGCGAAATCGGTGACATCGTCGCCTGCAACGCCTATTGGGTGGGCACGCCCGTCCTCCAGTTCAACTACGACGACTGGCCCGGCCCGAAGGGCAAGCGCGACCCCAAGTGGAGCGATATGGTGTTCCAGAACCGCTCCTGGTACTCGTTCGTGTGGGTGTGCGGCGATCAGATAGTCGAGCAGCACCTGCACAACATCGATGTCTGCAACTGGTTCATGGGGACGCATCCCGTCAAGGTGGTTGCGAGCGGCGGCGCTGCGTGGCGCCCGCGCGAGCCCGAGTACGGCAACATCTACGATCACTGCACGGCGGACTTCGTCTACCCGAACGGCGTGCACATGCACAGCTACTGCCGCCAGTACCCGAGGGGTTCCGCGGAGCTCGTGGGCGAGCTGCTCGTGGGCACGAAGGGCCGCATCGACACATCGACAGCCGAGTTCCGCCGTTCCGGCGGCCCGGAAGACCGGCCCTACGTACAGGAGCACATCGACCTGGTGAAGTCCATCCTCGGCACAGGCCCCTACATCAACGAGGCGATGGAGGTCGCCGAGACCACGATGACCTGCATCATGGGCCGCGAGGCCGCCTACTCGGGCCTCGAGATCACCTGGGAGATGATCATGAACTCGAAGCAGGACCTCGTGCCGAAGTCGTTCACGATGGACGCGTCGATCCCGGTGCCGCCGCTGCCGGTTCCCGGCCAGTACAAGTTCATCTAGGCAGAAGACGCGCGATGACAGACAACTTCGCGCGCCGCTCCCTTCTGGCCGGAGCGGGCGCATTCGCGATAGTGAGGCCCGAGGTAGCTCGCGGGCGGGCGAAGGATACCTTGAGATACGGCCTGGTGGGCTGCGGCGGACGTGGCACCGAAGCCGTGCGGAACGTGCTTGAGGGCAACCCCAACGTCGAGGTTGCCGCAATGGCCGACGTATTTGAGGACAAGCTCGAAGGTTCGCTGCGCGAGTTGCGGAAGAACCACAACGCGAATCGCATCAAGGTCGGCGCGGAAGCGCGCTTCGTAGGCTTCGACGCGTTCAAGAAACTGCTCGCCACCGATATCGACGTGGTCATGC
Organism: bacterium; assembly: GCA_050260275.1. Taxonomy (GTDB): domain Bacteria; phylum Acidobacteriota; class Terriglobia; order Bryobacterales; family Bryobacteraceae; genus DATMXS01. The sequence continues at coordinate 6,721 of JBLNBX010000180.1, read as the reverse complement.
TCTGCACCCCGCCGGGCTACCGGCCGGAGCACTTCGAGGCCGCAGTCAACGCGGGCAAACACATTTTCTGCGAGAAGCCGATCGCGACGGACCCGGTTGGCGTTCGCCGCTTCATGGCCGCGGCCAGGAAAGCCGAACAAAAGAAACTGACCGTCGTGGGCGGCGCGCAGCGGCACGCGGACCGGCCATATGTGGAAACCGTCAAGCGCATCCACGACGGCGCAATCGGCGAGGTGGTGTCGCTGACGTCGCGCTATCTCAGCGGCCCAGTGATGCACGCGAATGCGCGCGATCCCAAGTGGGGCGACATGGAGTGGCAGCACCGCAACTGGTATAGCTTCACGTGGATCTGCGGCGACCAGATCGTTGAGCAGCACTATCACAACATCGACTTCATGAACTGGGTGATGGGCACGCACCCGGTGAAGGTAGTCGCTTCGGGCGGCGCGGCGTGGCGCCCGCGCACGCCGCTCTATGGCAATATCTACGACCACCTGACGTCGGATTTCGAGTATCCGAACGGCGTGCACCTCGCCAGCACGTGCCGGCAGTATCCTGCGGGCTGCCATCGAGTGGTCGACGACCTCGTCGTCGGCACGAAAGGGCGCAGCAACGGACTCGACCTCGGCAGAAAGGGCATCAATCCCTATGTGCAGGAGCACATCGACCTGGTGAACAGCGTCCTCGGCAAGGGACCGTATGTGAACCATGCCATGGCGCTCGCCGAGGCCACCATGACCTGCATCATGGCGCGCGAGGCGGCTTACTCGGGCCTCGAGATCACCTGGGACATGATCATGGCGTCGAAGCTCGACCTTCAACCGAAGAAGTTCGGCTACGACGTGAAGATGGAGCCTCCGCCTCTGCCCGTGCCGGGGAAGTACAAGTTCATCTGAGAAGTACGAGAAGGCGCTGGTGCTCCCGTAGCAGCCATCGGGGGCTTCTTCACGGCCGGGACTCGGCGGGCGATCACAAGCGAACTCGCTCTGCGCGGAGTTTCAGTTCCGCACACTCCCCGGAAGGTCAGTCTGCCACACAAACACGGGCTTTCCTGCAATCAACAGCTGAAGCCTTGCGCGGGCGGCCCCAGCCACAGGAAGTGCGGTGGTCCTGAAAAGCGCCTTTTGTGACATTCGCCACGCCCCCGCCTTTTCCAATCCGGCGAAGCTGCGCGATTGCTGGCCGCCACAGTATGGAGCGTCCGCCACCGCCCCCAGGCGCCCCAAGCCTTTCCACGGCGGAGGCAATTGACGCCGTCCCTACTCAGTCGGATTCGCCCTCAGCGCGCGGCGCAGCGACAGGCGCGACAACCGGCGCGGGTCGAGCAGGTGTTTCGGACGGAACTCAGCGCGGTTCCATCGGCTGTCCGGCTTGAACTGGATGCCAACGAAATAGCCGGTATCGCGGAAAACGCAGTACCGCACGCGCCCGTGAAACTCGGCCTTCTTGGACCGGAGGCAAACCTCGGAATCCACCGGCACCGCACGTTCCACCTGAACACAAGCGCCCGCGGTGGAGATGTCCTCGAGATTTCCGCAGGCGCTGACGGCTTCGCCAGATTCGCCAATCCACTCCACCTGCATCAGGTCGGCGCACAGCAGGCGGGGTTCCAGCCGGCGCTCTCCGTGAGGTTCTGCCATATACCCACTTATCGGCCGCCACCGCGAACGAGTCCAGACGATTTGTGTCAAAAACCCGGCGCGCGGGCGTATCTGCGCAAGTACTCTTCGCGCGTGCACAGGCTCTCCCCGGGCAACGCCCGGTCTACCACGAGGATGCCGTCCAGGTGGTCCGCCTCGTGTTGCAGCAACTCTGCCAGCGCGCCCCCTGCTTTCAGCCTGCGTGTTTCACCCGAGGCGTCCTCGTACCGCAGCCTTACATCCGCGTGCCGCTCCACGAACGCCAGCAGGCCCGGAAAAGAGAAGCAGTCGTCCCACAGCCGGACTTTCTCATCGCTAAGCCACTCGAACACCGGGTTGACGATCGTGTACGCGGCCCCTTCGAACTCAATGTATATCGCCCGCACAGGCTCGCCTATCTGCACCGCTGCGATGCCGCGGCCGAAACCGTGAGTGCGCTGGAACTCGTGCAGCGTGTCGCGCAGATCGGCGAGCACCGGGCCGGCATCGCGAGGCGCGATCGGACGCGACACTTCGTGCAGCATCGGGTCGCCGAGCTGCAGGATGCGCCGCGCCGCCACCGGTCAGCTCCAGCGCCGGAACGCGAGCACTGCGTTCAGCCCTCCGAAGGCGAACGAGTTCGATATCGCCGCCTCAGGCTGGCCCGCGCGCGCCTGGTTCGCTATCACGTCGAGCGGGCACTCGGGATCGGGTTCGGTGAAGTTCGCAGTTGGCGGCAGGAGCCCGCGCTCGAGCGCCAGCACCGTTGCCGCCGCTTCGATCGCGCCCGCGGCGCCCAGTGTGTGGCCGTGCATGGACTTGGTCGAACTAACCGCGATACGGTCCGCCAGATTTCCGAACACCTTGCGTATCGCGGCGGCCTCGGTGGGGTCGTTCGCAAGCGTGCCCGTCCCGTGCGCGTTGATGTAGCCGATCTCCTCCGGCCGGAGGCCCGCATCGGCGAGCGCCATGGCCATCGCCCGCGCCGGGCCGTCCACCGACGGCTGCGTGAGGTGGTGCGCGTCCGACGACATGCCGAAGCCAACGATCTCGGCGTATATGTGAGCGCCGCGCGCCTGCGCGGCCTCGAGCGGCTCAATCACCAGCATCGCCGCGCCCTCGCCGAGGATCATCCCGCGGCGATCCTTCGCAAACGGCCGGCACGTATCGGGCGAAACCACGCGGATGGCTTCCCACGCCATCAGATTCCCGTAGCTGAAGGGAGCCTCCGACCCCCCTGTGATCGCCGCCTCCACTATGCCGTCGCGCACCATCCAGAACGCCTGTCCGATGGCGTGATTGGCCGACGAGCACGCCGTCGAAACGGTCCACGACGGTCCCGTGATCCCGGTTTCAAGCGATATGCGGCTCGCCCCGGCATTCGCCATGATTTTCGGAATCGTGAGCGGCGCCACTCGCTTGCGGCCATGCAGATACACTGTCTGGAACTGCACGTCCTCGGTAGTCTGCCCGCCCACGCAGGAGCCGGTCACGATGGCGGTGCGCTCCTTGAGCCCGGCGTCGAGTTCGAGCCCCGAATCGCGCAGGGCCTGGCGCGCCGCGACTACCGCGAACTGCGCGAAACGGTCCAGGAACTCCGCTTCTTTCTCACCGAAGTGCGGCACCGGATCGAAACCGCGCACCTCCGCGCCGTTCCGCATCCGCATGCCGCTGACGTCCACGGAGGTGATGGGGCCGATGCCCGGACGGCCGGCCGAGAGCGCCTCCCAGAACTCGGCGGCATCGGCGCCGAGCGCGCTCAGGACGCCGACTCCGGTTACGACGACGCGGCGCCGCATGCTAGGACGGCTGCGCGGCCGTGTCCGCGCCGCCCGCCAGGAGCCGGCGCATGGCCTCGACGCTGTCGCGCACGCTGCGCATGTTCTGAGCCCCCTCGTCCGGGATGCTGATGTTGAACTCGTTCTCGAGCGCGAATAGGATGTTTACGCCGTCGAGGGAGTCGATGCCCAACTCCTCGAACGTGCTGTCGATGGTGACCTTCTCGGGCGGCAGCTTCTGGTTTTCTGCAATGACTGCGATGACTCTTCGTGTCAGGTCGTCGTCGGACATATCAACTCGCTAACGGTTGTGAATTCGTAGCCCCCGGCGCGCAACTCCGGCAGCAGCCGCCGGAGAGCTTCCAGGGTGGGCCGGATGTCGGGTTTGATGGCGCGCTCCCGGCCGTCGTGCAGACACAAGATCGCGCCGGCGCAGGCGGCTCGCAACAGCTTGCGCGCGATCGCGGGTGCGCTCAGCCGCCAATCGCTCGCCATCGCCGTCCACATCACTCCCAGCAGATTGAAGCGCCGCTGCGCCCGCGCCAGGCCGAACCAGCGGACTCCGTAAGCCGGCCGGAACAGCCTGGGCTCGCGGCCGGCCGCGCACGCAATCGCCTCCTGCGCGCGCGCCACTTCGCTCTCACTGACCGCCGGCGGGCGGAGCCACCGCCGCGCGTGCGTGTCGCCGTGGTTTCCGACCTCGTGGCCGGCGCTGGCCACCGCCCGCGAAAGCTCGGGGAGCCGGCGAACATTTGCGCCGCACTGGAAGAACGTAGCCCGGGCTCCGTAACGCTCCAGGATCGAAAGCACCTCGGGCGTCGATTCGCTGGGGCCGTCGTCGAAAGTGAGGGCGATTCTCCTGCCGCTGCGAGGACCGCGCCATACCGAGGGCGCAAAAACGGTAGACGAGCGCCCCCGCACGGCCCAGGTCATGCAGCCAGCCACAACCCCGACCCCTCCCGCAACGGCGATCAACATGGGAGCACACCAGCATAGCAGAGCGGCCCGAACCCGCACACGCGCGCGAGCGTTCCCGCTCACGCGCTGCGGCCTGCGCGGCGCGGCCGCCCGCGCACAAAAAAGGCCGGACGCTGGCGAAGCGTGCGGCCTAGGTGAGTAGCAGCAGGCCGTTCGGAGACGGCCCACTGCATGGAGGAGATCGTCAGGCCAGAAGGCCCCCATGACCGAGGCAGGCCACTTCCCAACCGGACACCCGGTAACGGGCCAGCATCGGCGGCAGTATCAGATCCACGACGTTGGGCTTCGCGGAGCGGAAGCAACCCGGAGCGGATACGATCGGGATCTCGTCCTTGTAGGCCAGCAGCAGCAGGTTGCCCGGCTCTACCGGCGCCAGGAACCGCTCCAGGTGGCAGCCCGACTGGAGGATGGCGCGCCCGATCACGTCCTCGGGCCCCGCTGGAGCCGTCGTCGAGGCCACAAGCAGCACAGTAGGCCGCGTGCGCAGCAGGTGCTGCAGCGCGCGCGCCACCTGGCCCTCTTCCTCGACTACGGCCAGAGCGAACGTCGGCGCCACGCCAAACCGCTCCAGGCGCTGCCGCATGATGTTCTCGAACAACTGCCTGGCCCGCTCGCCGTTGAGCGGATCCGAGTACAGCACCGCAATAGTGGGCTGACGGATTGGCCGCGCCTGAAGAATCGGCCCGCGCTCGCGCAGTATCATCAGCACCGCTTCCAACTGCTCCTGAGATACCGCGAAGGGCGCACTCTTGACGGTGGCCAGGCGCTGTCCCGCTTTGGCGAACGCGAAGTTCGGCAGCGTGGCGATGACGATGCTCGCTGTGCAGTTGATCTGCTTCAGTAACTCGTCATCTACCAGCAGGCAGCAATCCTCAGTCGCCATGAGATTGGCGCGTCCGCCGGCCGCCAAGCGGATCTCCAGCGAACCGCACCCCATATCTCGGGCAACCGCCATGACGGCTTCGTCTTCGCCAACCTCGCCCTGTTCGAGCTCGGTAACCCATACTTGATCCAGGCCTTCCGTCTCAAGCAGGCGGACATCTTCCTCACTGAGCACGTGGCCCTTAGCCAACAGTTTCTTGCCTCCCGGCCTGAAGATCGTACAGCAGAGGATCCTGCCGGCTGACTCCCTGACTTGAACTGCCTGTGCCTTCATGCTTACCGACTACTCCCAAACAACCTGTTCCGAAGTCAGATTATAGCCGTATCCGACTGAATTTACGAGCCTTTCAGCCGCTTTTCAAACCGGGACTTTTGCGGGCATTACTTTGATGCGCCCCGCGCCGCAAACGATGCAGAACCCCTGCCATATCAGTGCCGATTTCGGAGTCCACCTATCGGTGTTTCATATAACGCAACATAGTATGCACGTAACACACGCCGCGCATGTGGGTTGTGTTTACCCGCAAACGGGTGTGTCACAGGCGCTTTATGACAGCAATTTCATCGCAGCACTGGAATTTCGGGCACCGCAGGCAGTCCTTCCACGCCTTGAGCGGCAGCTCGCCGCGGTCTATCTCGTGGAAGCCCAGTTTCTCGAAGAAGTGAGGGATGTAAGTGAAGGCGAAAACGCTCGCCAGCCCGAACTCTCGCGCCTCCATCTCCAACGTTTGCACGATCATCCGGCCGGCGCCAAGACCCTGGAACTCCGGCGCGACGGCCAGCGAGCGAATCTCGGCCGTCTGCGGGGTGTAGAAGTGCAGCGCGCCGCAGCCAGCCAACCGGCCGCCGGCGGAGGCGACGGTGAAGTCGCGGAGATTCTCGGCCATCTCGAACTCCGTACGCGGGAGCATGGCCCCACGCGCTGCGAAGCTGTTGATGATCCTCAGAAGTTCCGGGACATCCCCCATTCGGGCCTTCCGCACAAGCGTTTCGGATTGTGCAAGGAGGGGGGCGTGCGCTGCAGTACTTCCAGTACAGTTGGCCGCCATTGTTCTAGGCCTCGAGTACTAGCTGCGTGCCCACTCGCTCGCCCTGCAGCGCCTTTCCGACGATGCCGGGCTCGGCTCCGGGCGCGATGACGATCTCGCGGACACCGCCGCGCAGCGCCGATACCGCCGCGCTCAACTTCGCGTGCATTCCGCCGGTTGCAATGCCCTTTTCTATCAGGTCTTCACAGTCGGCGGCAGAAAGACGCGGCAGCACCTGGCCGTCCCGGAGAACGCCTCCGACGTCGGTAAGGAACACCACACGGTCTGCCTTGAGCGCGGCCGCGCAGATGGCGGCCATCTGATCGGCGTTTACGTTATACATGTTGCCGGCGCGGTCCCCGGCTACGCACGCCACGACGGGTATGTACGCGTGCGATGTGAGCAACTCGAGCAATTGCGGATTGGCGCGCATGGG
>JBLNBX010000179.1:0-27042 GCA_050260275.1 bacterium | reverse complement strand
CTGCCTGCTCGAGGCTGCCGGCGAACGCGAGGCTCACGCTGAGATCGCGCAGGCGTGCGCATCCGCGGAATTCCTGGTCCGCTCCGCCCGGCCCCCACACGCACCCGCATCCATCACCCCGTATGCCGTGCGCGAGTTCTCCAGCGCCGACCTCGCCTGGTTGATTCACCGCCAAATACTGACGCGCCGCATCGACGTCGTGCAGCTCGACTATACAGCGCTGGCTCAGTACGCATGCGAGTTCCACCACATCGCCCAGGCGCTGTTCGAGCACGACGTCTACTTCCAGTCCGTCGCCCGGGGGTGCTCGAGCTTCAACGCAGCATACGAGTACCTTCGCGCGCTGCGGTACGAGTTAAGAGCGCTGCGCCGCTTCGACCGGATCCAGATGTGCAGCCAGGAGAACCGCGATTACCTCCTCAGCTTCGCCCCGGGGCTGGCGTCGCGCACTGAAGTCGGCGTCCGAGCCGCAGTCGACGTATCGCGCTACGAGTTTCGAGCCTCAGGCCGCGAGCCCGGCACTATTCTCTTCATCGGAAGCTTCCGCCACAAGCCGAACATCGCCGCGCTCGAGTGGTTCGTGCGCACGGTGCTTCCCCGGGTGCGCGCGGCGCGCCCGGATGCGCGGCTCGTGGTCGTGGGCTCCGATCCGCCGCCGCTGCACACGTTCGGATCCGCGCAGGGACTCGAACTGCGCGGATTCGTCGAGGACATACGCGAGCCGCTGTCGCGATACGCGGCCCTGGTCTGCCCGATACTCACCGGTTCGGGAGTTCGGGTGAAGCTGCTCGAGGCGTTCGCCTCGGGCATTCCGGCCATCTCAACCAGGCTCGGGGCGGAAGGCATCACGCGCGAAGACGGGGAACTCTGCTTTATTGCCGACGATTCGGCCGGTTTCGCCGAACGGGTGCTTGCCGTGCTGAACGAGCCGGAGCGGGCCGCCGCGATGGCGGAACGAGCCCGGCGCGAGGTGGAGCGTAAGTGGGATGCCGCGGCGGCTACGAGACGCCTGGTGGAGAGCTACCGCGACGCGCTACGCGCGAAAAGGAGCGCGGCGCGGGCTAGCGCGGCCGCGCAACCTTGAGATCGCGTTCGAGCTGAGCCGCTATCTTCTGCGCCAGGCGGTTGAGGTCCTTTGGCGCGGTGCTCTTGGGCCTCTCGAAGATGGACCACAGCACCGTTCCCGAGCTCTGCGAAACGATGAAGAGTGTCCCCTTGGCGCGGGAGAGCGAAGAAACAGGCGTAGGCGCCGGGGCAGACAGACCGCGGGACGAATCTGAGCCGGACTCCTCCTCCTTCGACTCCTCGGCAGGCGCCGGCGGCGGGAACAGCTCGGCCATCTTGCGCTCGAAGTCCGGACCCAGGCGGTCCGTGATGATGGCGTCGGCCTTCGCGGGTTCGGTCACGACCTGGAAGATCGCGTCGCGGGTGATTTGGTTGGCCAGGTACTGGTCCAGGCCATTCGGCATCGGCAGCAGATAAACGGTTTTCGTTTCAGCCAGCGTCGCGGAGTCCGCCGCCGGAGCAGAGGCGGCGGCCAAAAAGCCGCATAATAGAACGGCAGCGAGTCTCATGGCAGCTACCATAATAGCCAAGCGCGGGCTTGCGCCCGCTCGCCGCCGTTAGCATGTACAAGGACCTCAAGATCACGGTCGTCATCCCGTGCCTTAACGAAGAGCAGGGCATCGAGCAGGTGATGCGCCGCATGCCGGCCTTCGTGGACCAGGTGATCGTTGTGGATAACGGATCGACCGACCGCACGCCGGACATAGCCCGCTCCTTCGGCGCGGAGGTCATCCGCGAGGACGTTCGCGGCTATGGGCGGGCCTACCGCCGCGGGTTTCAGTACGCCACCGGGGACATCATCGTTACACTTGACGGCGATCACAGCTACCCGGTCGACGCCATCTCGTATCTGATAGAGGCGCTGCTGCACCTCAACGCTGATTTCCTGAACGCCTCCCGCTTCCCCGTGCGCAACCGCAACGCAATGAGTTTCAAGCACAAGTTCGGGAATATGATGCTGTCGCTGGCGATGTCGATCCTGTATCTGCGGTGGGTCAGGGACTCGCAATCGGGCATGTGGGTGTTCCGCCGGGCTATCCTGCCCTACTTGAGTCTCGAGTCGGACGGCATGTCGTTTTCGGAGGAAATCAAGGCCGAAGCGCTCAAACATCGCCGCCGAATTCGGTTTGAAGAGATACCCGTGCAATACTCTTCAAGGCTGGGTGAAATAAAACTTAATCCATGGCGGGACGGCGCGTACAACCTGTGGTTTCTGATTAAAAAGCGTTTTACAGGCGCCCGTAAAGGTGCTAGTATCTAAACGACCCGCCCGCGCTCCATCCCGATTTGTGAGAGGCCCAGATCTACGTGGCGCAGCAGTGTCGGCCGCGGGCGACGCGCTTAGTTGGGCATGAGCACATACGGGGCTGTGGTTGTAACGTACAACTCGCAGGCCGAGATAGGCCGCTGCCTCGACTCGCTGATCACAGCGGGTGTCACCGACATAGTAGTCGTAGACAACGCATCGACTGACGGAACGGTCGCCGAGGCGCGCTCCAGGCCGGGCGTGCGGATAGTAAACAATCCATGGAACCGGGGATTCGCCGCAGCCATCAATCAGGGTATATCGCTCGTGCAACAAGATTTTGTTCTGCTGCTGAACCCCGATGCGGAGGTTCGCGGCGGTCTGGATACCCTCGTCGAGGCCTGCGCCGAGCCGGGCGTCGCCGCGGCCGCGGGCCGGCTGGTTGGACCCGACGGGCAGCCCCAGACGGGTTTCATGGTACGGCGCCTGCCCAAGCCTGTGACGCTGGTGTTCGAGGCGCTCGGCGTGAACCGGCTGTGGCCCGGCAACCCCGTCAACCGCAGCTACCGCTGCTGCGGTTTCGATGTGGACCGTCCTGCCGATGTCGAGCAGCCCGCGGGAGCATTCCTGATGCTCCGGCGCGATGCGTGGCAGGCGTTGGGAGGATTCGACGAAACGTTTTACCCTTTGTGGTTTGAGGATGTGGACCTGTGCAAGCGCGCGGCCGAGTCGGGATACAGAGTAAGGTACGCCCCCTCGGCGGTAGCGGTGCACGCCGGCGGTCATTCGGTTCGAGATCTCAGTCGCTTAGACCGCTGGAGCTATTGGTATGGTACGCTGCTATGGTACTCCGCCAGGCATTTTCGCCCCATGGCGGTTAGAGCGGTCTCAGGGGCAGTCATGCTCGGCGTTTTGCTTCGCGCAATCGCCGGATTTATCGGCTCCAAGAGCGGCGGATCGATAGCAGCGGCCGTTCGTGTCTGGAGGATGGCCGGCCGGTACTTCTGGAAGGCGGAGCGAGGCGCCTGCGGTTTCTCGGCGGCGAGCTGAATTCTGGTGCGGCGCAGACCCGGGTGCCGGTTTCGCACAAGTTCATATTCATGGCCAATTCTGAACTCGTATCGATCACGATCGTAACCTACAACAGCGCCAAGTTCATCGCCCGATGCCTCGAGTCGGTTCTGTCGCAGAGCTACCCTAATACCGAAATCATAATCGTAGATAACGCATCCACAGACTGCACGCGACAGGTGCTGGAGCCATTCGAAGGCACCTGCACGGTGGTCTACAACAACGAGAACATCGGGTTCGCGGCCGCTCAGAACCAGGCTATCCAGCTTGCGCGGGGCGAGTGGATTCTAACGCTCAACCCGGACATGCTGCTGACTCCAACGTTTGTCGAAGCGCTGCTCCAGGCCGGCAGGCTCGATCCGGAGGTGGGCACTGTCTGCGGCAAGCTGCTGACTATGAGCGCCGACTACTCTTTGCCTCCGCACCCGGTAGTCGATTCCACCGGCATCTACTTCAACCCGATGCTGAGGCACCTCGACCGCGGCAGCCAGGAGGCGGACAACGGCCATTTCCTGAACTACGAGTACGTATTCGGCGCTACAGCCGCTGCGGCGCTGTACAGGCGCTCGATGGTTGAGGACATCTCGATCTCGGGCGAGTTCTTCGATCCCGACTTTTTCGTCTACCGCGAGGACGCCGACGTAGCCTGGCGCGCGCAATTGATGGGGTGGCGCTGCCTGTATACCCCGCATGCGCGTGCATATCACGTCCGGACCGTGCTGCCGGGCAACCGGCGGGCGCTGCCAGCCGTGATCAACATGCACTCGGTGAAGAACCGGTTCCTGATGCGTATCAAGAACATGACGCCGGGTGTTTTCCGGCGCAACTGGTTCTCGATCATGGTCCGGGACATCGCCGTGGTGGGCTGCTGCATCGTTCGCGAGCACACGTCGCTCAAGGCCTTCTGGTTCCTGGCGAAGAACTGGCGCAGGTTCCTGCAGAAGCGGCGCGAGATCATGTCCCGGCGGCGCGTCAGCGACGAGTACATCGCCACCTGGTTCCGCTACCGGCCCGTCAGCCAGCCGTTGCCGAACACCACGGGAACGGCGGCGCAGCGGCATCATCAGCAGAGCGCCGCGTCGCGTTCCGCCCAGCAGTTTGAGTATTAGGTGCGCCTGGCGATACTCGGAACGCGCGGAATTCCCGCGCGCTACGGCGGCTTCGAGACATTCGCGGAGGAGCTTGCGGCGCGGCTTGTGGCACGCGGCCACTCGGTGGTAGTCTACTGCCGCGAGCGCGGCGAGTCCACGCACCGCGGCGCTTTGCGCCAGTACGTCCCCACGATTCGCCACAAGTACTTCGACACGCTGGCCCACACGTTTCTCTCCACGCTTCACCTGCTGGCGCACCGGCCGGATGCGGCGCTCTACTGCAACGCCGCCAACGCCATCTTCACGCTGCTGCCACGGCTGGCCGGCATCCCTGTGGCGCTGAACGTCGATGGCCTGGAGCGGCACCGCCGCAAGTGGAACCGCGCCGCCAAAGCCTGGTATGCCCTTTCCGAGCGCCTCAGCACGCTGTTCCCGAGCGCTATCGTCACGGACGCGCGCCACATCGCCGCCTACTATCTCGAGCGCTACGGCAAGCAGTCGCGCATGATACCTTACGGCTCGGAAACCGGGCGTGTTGAGACTGCCGCCGCGCTCGACGCGCTCGGGCTCGAGCCACGGCGCTACTTTCTTTACGTCAGCCGCTTCGAACCCGAGAACAACGCACTGCTTGTGCGCGAGGCCTTCGAGCGCGTCGAAACCAGCATGCGCCTGGCGCTCGTCGGCGACGCGCCGTACGCGCCCGAGTACATCGCGCGCGTGCGAGCCACTACCGACGCGCGCATCGTCATCCCCGGCGCGATTTACGGACGCGGATACCACGAGCTGCAGTCGCACTCGTTTGCGTACGTGCACGCCACGGAAGTCGGCGGGACGCACCCGGCGCTCATCGAGGCCATGGGGCGCGGCGCGCTGGTGCTGTACCTGGAAACCCCTGAGAACACGGAAGTGGCGGGGGGAGCCGGGCTCCCGTTCCGGCACGACAACCTCGCGGACGTCATGCGCCGGGCGCTCGCTATGGATGAATCGGAGCGCGCGGAGCTCCAGGCGCGGGCGGTGGCGCGCGTGCGGGAGCGGTATGATTGGAATTCGGTGACCTCGCAGTACGAAGCTCTCCTGCTGGGACTGGTCCACCGCCTAAAGTGACGCTATGGAAGCGCTGCCCCACCGTTCCTGGGTTGAGATTTCCCGTTCGCATCTCGCGTCGAACTTCCGCGCAGTGCGCGCGCTGGTCGGGCCGCACACCGAGGTGGTACCGGTCGTAAAAGCCGACGCCTACGGGCACGGAGCGGTGGAAGTGGCGCGGGTGGTGACGGCCGAGGGCGCCGGATGGCTCGCAGTGAGCTGCGTCGAGGAAGGCGTCGCGCTCCGCGACGCAGGCATCCGCGAGCGCATCCTCGTGATGGCCGACTGCTTCCCGTTCAGCCGCGCGGCGCTGGTCGATTACGGCCTGACGCCGGCGGTCCATTCCCTCGAAGAGCTGGCCGAGTTGAACGAGTATGCCCGCTCGCGCCAGCGCAGGATCCGGTATCACCTCAAGCTCGACACCGGCATGGGGCGCCTGGGGACTCGTGCCGCCACCGAGCAGCTCGCGGCGGCGGTGCACGCCGCCGACTGGCTGGATCTTGAGGGCCTGATGACGCACTTCGCCTCCGCGGCCGACTTCACGAGCACACAGACCGACACCCAGGTGGCGGAGTTCGGGCGCGTCCGCGCCGCCCTGGCGCATGCCGGCATAGTTCCGAAATTCCTGCACGCGGCCAGCACGAACTCGATCGCGTTCGGCCGGCGGGACGCCTGGTACAACATGGTCCGCCCCGGCCACGCGCTGTACGGGTATATTTCGCCCGGCCGCGGCGACGCCCCGTACCCGCAACTGCGCGTGGAACCCGTGCTCACGTGGAAAGCGCGCGTGCTGACGATCAAGAACATCCCAGCGGGGGCGCCGGTAGGTTACGGAGCGATGTTCCGGCCAACGCGGCCCAGTCGTATCGCCGTCCTTGCGGTTGGCTACGCGGACGGGCTGTCGCACCGGCTTTCGGCCCGTGGCCACGTTATAGCGTGCGGGCAACTCGTGCCGATTGTCGGCGCCATCTCGATGGACTTGACAACCATCGACGCAACCGATGTGCCGGCGCTCCAGCCGGGCGCACCCGTCACGCTGCTGGGCGAAGAGGGCGACGTGTCAATCAACGCGCAGCAGATGGGCCGGATGGCGGGGACCATCTCATACGACATCCTCTGCGGCATCCGCACGCGGGTGGCAAGGGTGTACGTGTAAGCAGACCACGTATCGGCGGGCGGGATTCAGCCCTGCGTTCGGCCAGCCTTGAGAGGCGGGAGCTTCGTCCTGCTTCGAAGATCCGGCACTGCATGAGTCGCCACCCCGATGACGGCGAAGACCCAGTCAAGCGGGACAGCCGCCTCGGGGGGCGGGCTTCTAGCCCGCCTCCCAAGGGCTGCGCAGCGTCTGGTGGATGCGCGCTGGGGAACTGCGCTATCGGGGCGAGCGGGCACCGAGGGTTAGTAGCCCACGCGCAAGCCGTCGGGATCTCGAGAGTCTCGACGGCAAGCCCCCGGACCGGGGCGAAAGGCTTTGGCCCGGCGATGTGTTGCCCGCGTTCTTACGCCCCTTTCAGGGGCTGCATGGATTGGCTCGGCATTCCCATAGCTTACGCCATGGGCTATTCTCTTTCGCCCTGCCGGGCTTGCGCCGCTGCCGGCCTTACGCCACCTTGGGCCCCGGATACTGATGCAGGCGCTTCGACGGCGCCGCCATAGCCAACCTCAGCGCACGGCCGACCACTCCACCGGGCCTGCGGCTTACCTCCATCCCCGTCACGTTCTCGCGCGAGCCGCCGTCCGCGTCCGGAAGCAGCGCGTTCGCGAGGCCAAGCAATTCCGTCGTGAGCCCCGGGAACATCCCGTGGAAGAGCGCGAGAACCTTCGCCGGCGCTGACAGCACCCTGACCGAGCGCCCGCTCGCGGCCGCCGAGACTATCTGCCGGGCGGCGCGGCGCGCGCTCATCGAGACTCCCGGAAGGCTCGCGCCGAGGCCGAACCACGCCAGTTCCTTCTCCTGCCGGCCCTTGAAGTACGCGTTGACGAACGAGCCGGTCCGCATCAGCCCTGGCACTATCGTCACCACCTTGATGCCGTACCGGCGAAGCTCCGCGTGCAACCCCTCAGACAGCCCCACTGCCGCGAACTTGGCGGCCGTGTAAGGCAGCAGATGCGGAACGGCCACTTTTCCACCAATGGAGGTTATGTTCACGATGCGCCCGCTGCGCCGTTCCATCATGCCGGGCAGGACCTCGAGCGTGGGGTACAGCATGCCCCAGAACATCACTTTCATGGCGTTCTCGAAGTCCTCGATGCCCATGCTCTCCACCGGCCCCACCTGGATGACGCCGGCGACGTTGCACAGAATATCGATGTGGCCGAACCGCGAGCGGGCGAGGCTGACGGCGCGCGTTACCTGCTCGCGGCTGGTCACGTCGCACGGCTCAGCGAGAACGTCAGCGCCGCGGCGCTCCAGGTCCTCACGCGCCCGCCCGAGTTCTTCGGCATCCCGCGCGCAGATTACCACCTTGCATCCCCTGCGCGCGAACTCGCGGGCGATCTGCAGCCCGAGTCCCCGCGATGCGCCCATTATGAGCGCCACCTGGCCCCTGAGCCGGCCGCGCTGGCTCAAATGCCAGGCAGCCGCGCCGAGGGCCATTCCGATGCCGGCGCCAACGAGCGCCGGCACTCCGCTGCGCTTCCGGCCACGCGCGAACGGGTTTTTCATGGCCGGTTCGGCTTCCTTTCCTGCTCCCGGATGGATTCCTGCACCTGTTCGTGCTCGTCCTCCATCTCGTCCATGCGCCGCTCCGGACGCAGCCGCTGCTCGCTCTGCGTCTTGCGAGATCCGCCCTTGCTGCGCTCAGATGGATTCTTCCCTTTCTCGCTCATGGTGGCTCCGGATCAGTCAATGCCGCGGACCGGCGCACGAATGACGCCCGTCCGCGGGTTATTACGCCGTACGTTTCTTCGGCTCGCCCTCTTGCTTCTCATGCTGGCGGAGGGACTCGTCGATTGTGTCCTCGTCACCCTCGGTTATGTCAGAGCGCGGCTCGGGACGATCCACGCGATCCCTCATCGGGTTCTTGTTCTTTTCCTTCTCGTCAGATGGCATTTCTTTGACCTCCTCCGTATCCGTCGCCCGGGTCGAGCACCACTTTGATGCACTCGTCCTGCTTATCCCGGAAGATGCGGTACGCATAGGGCGCGTCGCCGAGTGGGAACTTGTGTGTGATCACGAAGCTCGGGTCGATCTCCGCGTTGACGATGCGCTGCAACAGCGGCCGCATGTACTTCAGCATGTTGGTCTGGCCCATCTTGAACGTGAGCCCCTTGGCGAAGGCCGCACCGAAAGGTATCTTGTCGAGCAGCCCGCCGTAGACGCCGGGTATTGAGACTGTTCCGCCCTTCCGGCAAGCCTGGATGGCCTGGCGCAGAACGGTGGGCCGGTCAACCGACAACCGCACGGTCTGTTTCAGCCTGTCGTAGGCGGCGGCGACGGTGTGACCGTGGGCTTCCATGCCGACGGCGTCTATGCAAGCGTCCGGGCCCATGCCGCCGGTGATCTCCTTTATCTCCTCGATCAGATCCGGCGACTGCTCGTAGTTGATGGTGATGGCGTCGGCGTGGTCCTTGGCCATGCGCAGCCGCTCGGGGAAGCGGTCGATCGCTATGATGCGCTCCGCGCCGAGCATGCGCGCGCTCGACATCGCAAACTGGCCCACCGGGCCGCAGCCCCACACGGCAACAGTGTCGCCCTGTTGGATGCCGCAGTTCTCCGCGGCCATGTAGCCCGTGGGGAAGATGTCGGAAAGAAACAGCACCTGCTCGTCGCTGAGCTGCGCGGCGCCGTCGGACACCTTGAGCGCTCCCACGTCCGCGAACGGCACGCGCACGTACTGCGCCTGCCCGCCGGCGTAGCCGCCGTAGAGGTGCGAGTACCCGAACAGCCCGGCCGCTCCGTAGCCCGTTATCTTCTCGAGCATCCAGGCGTTAGGGTTCGTGTTGTCGCATAGCGACCACAGCTCGCGCTTGCAGAAAAAGCACTGGCCGCAGCAGATGGTAAACGGTACGACCACACGGTCGCCCCTCTTGAGCTTCCGGACGTCGCTGCCAACCTCGACGACCTCGCCCATGAACTCGTGGCCGAGGATGTCCCCCTGCTCCATGCCGGGCATGTAGCCGTCGTAAAGGTGCAGGTCCGATCCGCAGATCGCCGTCAGCGTCACGCGGACGATGACATCGGTGGGGCTCAGAAGGCCGGGATCGGGAACCGACTCCACCCGGACGTCTTCTTTTCCGTTCCAGACGACAGCTCTCATATGCCACCCCCTCCGCCCGACATCCACGACGGCGCGTCGCTGGCCGGGAACGATTGCTCGGAGCCCTCCTCCACCACATCGCGTTTCCCCGCGGCCCGTGCAGCCACTTTGAAGATCCTCATCATCTTGCGGGATCGCCGGCCCGAGCTCTGGCCTTCGGTGGTGGGGATTTCGCCGGCTTCCATCAACTGCTTGAAGCGCGTCAGCGATTCCCGGATCATCTGCTCGACGCCGGCGCCGAACATCTCGGCGATTTCGGCCGCCAGGCGCCCGCCCGGCGGGTTGTACTGAATCTGGACACGGACAACGGTGCCGCGATCGCCCGGCGCGCGCTCGAAATGGACCGAGCCGGCATGATCGGCCGAGCCTCCAACGGACCGCCAGCCGATCATTTCGTTCTCGCGTTCCGCGATAATTTCCGCATCCCACTCCACCCGCCGCCCGCGCGGGCCTTTGGCCACCCAGTGCGAGTGCGTCCGGTCCGTCTCGGTGACGCTTTCGAGCCTGTCCATGAGACGAGGCAGGTTTTCGAAGCTGCGCCAGTAGCGATAGAGCTGCTCGGGCGGACGGTTGATCGTTACCGAGCGGCGGATCTTCACGCCGCGGCCGTACGGCAGGCCCTGTGCCATGGGCGGAGTGAGGCCGACGTACTCCAGTAGTTTGTCCCGCTGGCCGGTTATGCCCATCGCGGTCCAGCGCGCGCCCGCGAGCGCTACCGGCCAGCCAAGAATCCCGCGCCGCCGCAATCCCCAGATAAGGGCGACGGAGCCGCCCGCGAGCGCCGCCCAGCGCTGCGCCCCGGTTATCGAATGCCGCTGCTTCTCGATCTCCATACGCGAATGCTCCTGCTCCTTCGTCTATCGAGCCGTCCGAAGCGCCTCGCCGCCGGTGTTCACGGCCCGCGGGCCGCGCTTCGGGCCGGTGGTGGCCTGAAACATCCCCGCACTCAGGAGCGGCGGGATGCCCGTAGCGCCGTGGTAAACGCCTTCGAGAACCGCAGGCGCCGCGGGCGCACTACGAGTGGCGAGACAGTAAGTGAGCGGAATAGCCATCCCCTTGCCCCCGCATCCGGGCCCCCTCATTTAGAAGAGCGACGCCCCCAGCGCGCCCCGGTACTGAACCCATTCTAGTCGTGTTCGCGCATTTGCGGAACACCGCGGCAATCTAATCGCGCACGATGAGTCGGATAATGAGTTTATATGCGACTCTCCCGCTATTCACTTCCCGCTATCGCGGCTTTTGTCCTGGCCGGCGCCGTAACCGCGAGCGCCGACGAGGGAATGTGGCTGTTCACTGATCCGCCGGTGCAGATACTTCAGCAGCGTTACGGCTTCACGCCCACCAAGGCCTGGCTCGAGCATCTGCAGCGATCCTCCGTCCGCTTCAACAGCGGCGGCTCGGGTTCGTTCATCTCCTCCGATGCCCTGATCCTGACGAACCACCACGTCGGGCGCGACTGCCTGCAGAAGATCAGCACCAAGGAGAAGGATTACGTCGCCGATGGCTTTATGGCGAAGTCGCATGCCGAGGAGGTCCCCTGCCCCGACACTGAGATCAACGTGTTGATGTCCATAGAGGACGTCACGGATCGCGTGAACGCCGCCGTCGCGCCGGGCATGTCTCCAGCGGAAGCCGACCGCGCGCGGCGCGCCGTGATCAATACGATCGAAAAAGAATCGTTCGACAAGACCGGGCTGCGCAGCGACGTGGTCACGCTCTATAACGGCGGCCGCTATCACCTGTACCGCTACAAGCCATACACAGACGTCCGGCTCGTATTCGCGCCCGAGGAAGCCATCGCCTTCTTTGGCGGCGACGCGGACAATTTCGAGTTTCCGCGTTACGACCTCGATGTCGCGCTCTTCCGCGCGTACGAGAACGGCAAGCCCGCTAAGATAACCGACTGGCTGAAATGGAGCGCGAACGGGGCGACGGAGAACGAACTCGTATTCGTCTCCGGGCACCCGGGCAGCACGAGCCGGCTCGACACCGTGGCGGAACTCGAGTTCACGCGCGACGTCGTGAATCCTTACTCGCTCAACTCGATCCGGCGCCGCGAAATCACGGCGAGGATCTACTGCGAGCGCAGCCTCGAGAACGCCCGCCACGGCTCCGATCTTCTGTTCGGATACCAGAACTCGCGCAAGGCCTACCTCGGCAGGCAGGCCGGTCTGATGACGCCATCGATCATGGACCAGAAACGCGCCGAAGAGCAGAAGCTGCGCGCGGCGGTAAATGCGAATCCCGAGTTGAAGGCCAAGTACGGCGGCGCGTGGGACCAGATCGAGGCTGCCCTGGCGCGCTGGCGCCCCATCTTCTACCGCCACCGGCTGATCGAGAGCGGCGCCGCGTTCAACAGCGAGCTGTTCGCGGTTGCGCGCGCGCTCGTCCGTGCGGCCGAGGAGCGCCAGAAGCCAAACGCGGAGAGGCTGCGCGGGTATACGGACGCCGCTCTCCCCTCGCTCGAGCAGAGTCTGTTCTCGCCGGCTCCGGTGTACCCGGACCTCGAGACGGCGATGCTGGCCGATTCACTCACGATGACGGCCGAGCTTCTGGGCTTCAACGATCCGGTGGTGCAGCAGCTCCTCGGTGGCAAGTCGCCCTCCGCGAGAGCCGCGGAACTCGTTAGCGGCACGAATCTCACCGATGTGGCCTATCGCAAGCAACTCTACCAGGGCGGCGCACAGGCCATCGCGGCGTCCAACGATCCCATGATCGTGCTCGCCCGCGCCGTCGAGCCGGAAGCCCGCAGGCTGCGGCAAGAGTACGACACGCAGGTGGCCGAACCCATGCGCCAGGCCTACGCGCAGATCGCCAACGCCCGCTTCGCTGTGTACGGCACGTCCGTCTATCCCGACGCCACGTTCACGCTGCGGCTCTCCTTCGGCACCGTCAAGGGCTACACGGAACAGGGCAAGCAGATCCCGTGGACAACAGTGATCGGCGGAACGTTCGACCACGCACAGGCGCACGGATCGAAGCCCCCGTTCGAGCTACCCGCGAGCTGGCTCGCCGCCCGCAACCGGCTCAACGCCGCGACGCCGTTCAACTTCGTCAGCACTGCGGACATCATCGGCGGCAACTCGGGCTCTCCGGTGGTGAACCGTAACGGCGAGGTGGTGGGGTTGATTTTCGACGGCAATACTCAGTCGCTCGTCCTCGACTACATCTTCACGGATGACGAGGCGCGTGCTACTTCGGTGCACTCGGCGGGAATCATGGAGGCGCTCCGCACCGTGTACAAAGCGGATCACCTGGTCAACGAGATTCTAGGAAAGCCAGCACCGACTCGATAACGCGGCCGAGCGCGTTCTCGACGCGTGGGTCCATGGAGCCGCCGATGGTCCGGCTGTCGGCGGCTTCGACTGCCACCACCTTGACCTCCGATGGCGCGCCAAGGCCCAGCCTCCGCGCGAGCGAGAGCGCGTCGAACAGGCCGGTGGCGTGCGGCGAATCGCCTCGCGATCTGGGAAGATCGGCCTCGTCGAGCACATAGATCGTGCCGGGCTCGGCGCGGCCGCTCTCGACGGTGTCGACGACAACCAGGCGCTCGCACCCGAGGATCTGATCGAGGAGATGAAGTCCGGAGGCGGCGCTCGTCAGAACTTCCACGCCGGGCCTGAGTTTCTGTATCTCACGGCCGGCGATGATCCCGAAGGCGTCGTCGCCGAGCAGGTCGTTGCCGAGGCAGAGGACCCTCACGGACGCCGCCCGGTTGCCCGCGGTTCCCGGCTCGCCGGATCGTCTGTTATCTAATTCGCCGTTGCCACTCATCTCTTCCACAATCCTACCGGACCAGGCTCCGCCGCCCGGCCGTCTCTTCCTCACCAGCCGCGCGCAGCGAGCTTTGGGCCGCTGCCACTCAATCGCAATACCCCAAAAACAACTGTGGGGCAGGACGCTGCCTGCCCCACGTGAAGTTCAACTTCGCTTCTAAACGGCGCTCAACTTCTGTGCACCGAGCCGTCGCTGTCGCGACGAAGCGTCGAAACGCGCTCTCCGGTCCTGCCGTTGCGCACCGTCACCATCAACGGCATGGCGCCCGGCAGCGAGTGGCTTGCGCACCCGAGGCACGGATCGTACGCCCGGAACGCCATCTCCACCATGTTCAAGAGGCCCTCGTCCACCTGATTGCCGGAGATGAGCCCCTTGGCGGCCTTGTCCACACTCATCGCGATGCGCGCCGCGTTGTTCTGCGTCGCCACGATCAGGTTGGCCTTCGTCACCACACCGCGCTCGTCGGTGGCGTAGTGATGGATCAGCGTTCCGCGCGGAGCTTCCACCACTCCCACACCCTCGGCCGGCTTCTCGGTCGGGATCGTGCGAACGTTGGGGTCGGTGATCTCGTCGTCGTCCGCCAGCTCCTTCATGCGCTCGGCGGCGTAGGTCAGCTCGATCACGCGCGCCCAGTGGTTCGCCAGCGTATGGTGCACCGGTTTGCCGAGCTTCTCGACGTACTTCTCGTAGGCGGCCTGCGCCACCGGCGTCGGGAACCCGTCGACCACGTTCAGCCGCGCCATCGGGGCAACCGCGTACACCCCGCTCGCCGCGCCGTCCGAGAGTCCCTTCCATCCGAGCGGCTTTAGGTAGCAGAACTTCATGTACGTCCAGGGCTCGACGTGCTCGGCGATGTAGTCCAGATACTTTGCCGAGTCGAACTTTGCGTACTCCTTGCCGTCCGGACCGACTACACGAAGCTGGCCGTCGTAGAAGGTCGCCCGGTTACGCTCGTCCACCATGCCCATGTAGTAAGTGCTGTGGGTGAAGGCGTCCGAGAGGATGAGGTCTACGTACTCGCTGTTGCTCAATACTATCTTGTCGAAAATATCGAGCGTGAACTTGGCGAACTCGACAGCCTCCGCCGCCACCGCCTTGAACTTCGCCTGGTCTTCTTTCGTGAGGCGCTTGGAGACGCCGCCAGGCAGTCCGAACACGGGGTGCACGGCCTTGCCGGCCGCCAGCGAGGTCAGCTCGCGCAGCTTCCGGCGCATGTTGATGACCGCCTTGCCGGTCTCGACGCCGACCTTCGCCACCACGCCGAGCACATTGCGCTCCGCCGCAGGCGCCTTCGGGCCCACGACGAAATCCGGCCCGCCGAGGAAGTAGAAGTGCAGCGTGTGATCCTCGGCCATGAAGGTTGAGTACACCAGCTCGCGTATCTTGCGGCCGGCCGGCGCCGGCGTCACGTGATACACCGCATCGAGCGCCTTCGTCGCCGCCATATGGTGCGCCGTCGGGCAGACGCCACATATGCGGGAGGTGATCTGCGGCATCTCCTCCACCGGGCGCCCCTGCGCGAACCGCTCGAAGCCGCGCAGCTCCGGCACCTGGAAGTAGGCCTGCTCCACCTGCCCGGCATCGTCGATGAAGATCTCGATCTTGCCGTGGCCCTCGAGTCGCGTGATGGGGTCTATCGTAATCTTCCGCCGGATGCCAGTATCAGCCATTGGTAATCCTCCTTCTCACGAGCAACGACGCTGGCAGGCTGTAGCGCCAGAACGTGCCCACCGGGTCCGGGATGCGCGCGAGCATCTGCTCGATCTCGCTCTCCTCGTTCGACGCCACGAGCGAGGCGACGCCCGAAAGCGCCTTTGCGCCGTAGTCCCGCACGCGGGTTGTCGGGCCGAAGCAGCCCGTGCACGGCATGTTGCCCTCGATGCAGCGGTGGCCGCAGCCCGAGCGCGTCGCCGGCCCGAGGCAGATGACGCCCTGCGCCAGGATGCACTTCTCGGGGTCGATGATCACTTCCAACGGCCGTTTGAACTCCGTGATTGCCAGTTTGTCCGGTTTCGTGTCGCGGCGCGGGCAGTCCTCGCACAGCGCCGTGTCGGGGCACAGCACCGCACCCTTTTCGGGCAGCTTGCCCTCGAGCAGCGCGTTCACTGCCGCAGCCAGCAGCTCCGGCGTCGGAGGGCAGCCGGGAATGTAGTAGTCCACGGGGATGACATCATCGAGCTTTCTGACGGTGTCCCAGAACCCGGGCAAGGTGACCGTATGCCCGTTCGACTGGTGCACGCGCTCGGGAACCGTTCCCGCGGGATTCACCGTGCTCGGCACGTCGCTGTAGACGGTCTTGAAGATGGACGCGCGGTCCGCCACGTTTGCCAGACCCGGTACGCCGCCCAGTTGCGCGCACGCGCCGAAGGCAACGACGACCTGCGCCTTACAGCGCAGCAGGTGAGCCATCTCCTCCTGCTCGGTGCTGCGGATCGCGCCGTTGATGAACGCCGCGGCTATGGAGTTGTCCTCCATCGCCTCGATGTCCTTCTTCTTGAAATCGAGCGCCACGGGCCACAGCACGATGTCCACGGCCGCGGCCACGTCGAGAAGGGCCTCGCCGAGATCTACGGCTGCCTCCTCGCACCCGCCGCACGAGGCCGTCCAGTAGAACGCCACTTTCGGCTTCATGCGTTAACCTCCTGTTCGGCGGCCGCTTTCCAGTTCAGCGGCCCGAGCTTCCTGAGCGCCGTAACCATCTCCTCCATCACCACTCTCAGGCGGTCGGCTTCGGCGGCCGAGATCCACTCCAGGCGGAAGCGCTCATCCTCAATGCCCATCTCCTTCACCACGCGCTTGAGCAGGTGATAGCGGCGCAGGCACTTGTAATTCCCTTCCTGGTAATGGCAGTCGTTCGGGTGGCAGCCGCCTATCAGCACGCCGTCGGCGCCCTGCGCAAAGGCCTCCACCACGAACTGCGGGTCGATACGGCCCGAGCACATCACGCGCACCACGCGCGCGTTCGGCGGGTACTTGATGCGCGACGTGCCGGCCAGGTCCGCCGCCAGGTACGTGCACCAGTTGCAGAAAAACGCCACGATGCGCGGCTCGAACCCGCCCTGAATGTTCGTGAGCTTCTCAGACATTGGCGAGCACTCCTTGGATCTCCTCGAAGATCTCCTCGTCCTCGAACAGGTGCTGCTGAAGCGAAGCCGACGGGCACGCCGCCACGCAGGTTCCGCAGCCCTTGCACTGCACCGGGTTCACCACGGCCTTGCGCCGTTCCTTGTCGAACGTGATGGCGCTGTAGGGGCACATCGGTATGCAGGTCTGGCAACCCGAGCAGACCTCGTCGATCACGTAAGCCGTGTTCGGCTCCTGCTCCACAAAGCCCGCGTCGATCAGAGCCAGGCACTCCGCCGCCGCGGCGCCCGCCTGGGCCACCGTGTCGGGAATGTCCTTGGGCCCCTGGCAGCAGCCCGCCAGGAAGATGCCGTCGGTAAACGTCGATACCGGCGCCAGCTTCGGGTGCCGCTCCAGGAAGAAGCCCTCGGTCGAGCAGGTCATGTTGAACATCCGGCGCACGTCCTGCGCGTCGTCGTGCGGCTCCAGACCCACCGACAGCACCACCATGTCCACGGGGATGCGCCGCACCATGCCGAGGAGCGTGTCTTCCACGCGCAGCACCAGCTTGCCTTCCTCGCTGGGATCCAGCGCCCAGTCCGTCACCTCGGCCACGCGGCCGCGGATGAAGTGCACGCCCTCATCCAGCAGGCGGTGGTAAAACTCCTCGAACCCCTTTCCGGGCGTGCGCATGTCGATGTAGAAGTTGAAGATCTCCGCGCCCGTGTGTTCCTTCAGCAGGTGCGCAAGCTTCAACGAGTACATGCAGCACACGCGCGAGCACCAGCGGTTCGTCTTCTCGTCTCGCGAACCGACGCAGTGGATGATGCCGATGGTCTTCGGCTCGCGCCCGTCGCGCAGCACCACCTCGCCCGAGGTCGGACCCGATGCGTTCACCAGCCGCTCAATCTCGAGCGAAGTGTAAACGTTCTGATACCGCCCGTAGCCGTAGTAGGGGAGCCTCGTGGCGTCGAACGGCTTGAAGCCGGTCGCGACGATGATGGTTCCTACCTGGACTTCTTCGGTCTTGTCCTGGAGCGAGAAGTTGATGGCGTGCCGCTCGCCGCATGCCTGCAGGCAGGTCTGCTTGCACTTTCCCGACTTGAACTGGATACAGGTCTCCGGATCGATCACCGGCACCTGCGGCACCGCCTGCGGGAACGGCAGGTAAATCGGCTTGCGCTTGCCGAGTTTCTGGTTGAACTCGTCCGCGAACTTCGGCTGCTTGAAGACGCAGGCTTCGATGCACTCGGCGCAGCCCGCGCACAGGTCCTCATCGATATACCGCGTCCTGCGCGTCACCTTCACCGTGTAGTTGCCGATGTAGCCGTCGACGTTGGTGACCTCCGCGTATGACCACAGCGTGATGTTCGGGTGCGCCTTCACCTGCGACATCTTCGGCGTCAAAATGCAGGCCGCGCAGTCGAGCGTGGGGAACGTCTTGTCGAACATCGCCATGTGCCCACCGATGGTGGGCTGGCGCTCGACCAGGTACACCTTCTTGCCTGCGTTGGCCAGCGTGAGCGCCGCGTGTATGCCGGCAATGCCGCCGCCGACCACCATGACCGCCGGGTTGATCTCAACGCGTCCCTTCTCGAGCGCGCTGTGGCGCGCCACGCGCCGCACCGCGGCCCGCACCAGATCCTTCGCCTTCTCCGTTGCGGCCGCCCTGTCGGTGTGCACCCACGAGTCGTGCTCGCGGATGTTCACCATCTGCA
Organism: bacterium; assembly: GCA_050260275.1. GTDB lineage: Bacteria > Acidobacteriota > Terriglobia > Bryobacterales > Bryobacteraceae > DATMXS01. Next base: position 8,669 of record JBLNBX010000179.1, on the reverse strand, counting down.
GGTAGAACTCGTTCAGGCCGCCGTTGGAGGTGGCCACGCGGAACGTGTGCTCGTGCAGGTGCGGCGAGCACGATGCCACCACCACACGGTTCAGGTTGTGCTCGCGAATGTCGCTCGCGATCAGCTCCTGCCCGGGATCCGAGCACATGTACTTGTAGTCGCGGGAAACGACCACGTTATTGAGGCCGGCAGCGTACTCGGCCACCGCCTTGCAGTCCACCACAGCGCCGATGTTGTGGCCGCAGTGGCAGACGTATACTCCTACGCGAACCGGTCCGCCGTTCGTGCTAGACATACTGTTCCACCTCCTGCTTCTCCACGAACCAGCGCTTGATGCGGCGGCGTCCCGCAACGCAGCGTTTCAGCCCCAGCTTCTTCACATCGCCGCCGAGCGCCCACCCAAGCACCTGCGTGAAGTAGACGATCGGGATGTCGATATCCTCGCCCGTCTCCTGACGGATCTCATCCTGGCAGGCGTCCAGATTGTACTGGCACAGCGGGCAGACGGTGACGATGCAGTCCGCGCCCGAGCGCACAGCTTCTTTGAGCAGCACGTAATTCATCCTGACGCCGACGTCGTGGATGGTGCTCGTCAGCATGCCGCCGCAGCACTTCGTCTTGAGCGAGTAGGGAACCGTGGGCACGCCCACGGCCTGCATCAGCTCGTCCATGCGCGTCGGGTCGTGCGGCCGGTCCACCTCGTCATAGGGCCGGACGATCTGGCAGCCGTAGTAGCAGGCCAGGCGGCCGCCCGTCCACTTGCGCTTCACGAGCGACTTGATCTTGTCGATCCCCACGTCGTTGTACAGCGCCTCGAGCGGATGCCTCACCTTGACCGCGCCCAGCGGCGGCAGACCGGCGCTCGAAAGCGACTTCGCGACCTTCTCTCCGATCTCGGGATAGTGCGACGTGTAATCCTGCGTCTTGCGCAGCACCAGGTAGCAGGCGCTGCAAGGAGCCAGCAGGTCCGCCTGCTTCTGCCCGGCGATGGAGAGATTCCGCGCCGAGAGCACGAACGCCGAGACCTCATCGATGGCCATGTAGGACGTCGCGCCGCAGCAGTTCCAGTCCTCCAGCTCATCCAACTGGATGCCGAGCACGCGGAACAGCTCCAGCATGCTTTCTTCGTAGGCCGCGCCGCTCGTCTTTAAAGAACAACCCGGAAAATACTGATATGACGTCATGCGACCCCCTGCTTGCTGCCGCCGTTAGCGCTGAACAGCCGCTTCAACGCGCCGGTCCGCTTGATGCGCTCCAGCTTGAGCGAAATCCGCCCGGCCCTGAACAGCTCCCAGCCGGTCCGCATCATCGTGAGCAGGATGAGCGGGTTAGATTTGAGCGCGAAGCGTAGTATCAGCCACACCTCGCTCGAACGCCCCCAGCGGCGCACTAAATTGAAGAACTCCTGGCTCAGCACCGGCGCGGGGAACCGCGGCGGGTACATCTTCCTGCGGATGGCCTCGCGCTTCAGGCTGTACATCACGTCCGTGATCTTGATCTCCTGCGGGCAATGCGCCGTACAGGCATAGCACGAGGCGCACAACCAGATGGTCTGGCAGGAAAGCGCTTCGTCGCGGAAACCCTCCCGCACCAACTGGATAATTCTTCGCGGCGTGTAGTCCATGTAGATGGACAGGGGACAGGTGCCGGAACAGGTGCCGCATTGGACGCAGGAGGGCAACCGCTCGCAGCCGGGCTGGCTGCACATGCGATCGGACCATTCCTGGTCCGCCTCGCGCTGGTACTTCATCTTCCTCATGGTGATGAACATGTGAGCTTTCTCCTCACCGGCGCGCCGGCATGGAATTCCATTCCTCGCCCCGGCAGGCTACTGGCGCGCAAACGCGGTCGGGAGGGCTCTGCGGCAGCCTGCGTGCGGGCGGAGAGAAAAACCTACGGCGGTGTGAGGCCGATTGGTCGGAGCCTGCCGGTAGACACGTTCTCCTTTCCGAATCGGGCCGGGCGGCTAGTACTGGCGTTGTCCCGTGCCACACCGACCCTTTCAATACTTAGCAGTTGCCCGGCCAGGGCAACTGCCGTGAACGAAAATTAACTACAGGGTAACTTACGCTGTTTCCGCCACTTGGGAACAACCAGCACAACCTTAAAGTGGGCGTATTTCAGCGTATTGAAGGGGCATTGCCTTCTACAACACGAACCCTGAGCACAAATTGCACAACTTCAACTACCACAACCACATAACTACTGTTGCAGCACTTAGCAGTACTGTTGTGCGTTACCACCTAGACGTCCAGGTTCCGCACATCCAAAGCGTTCTCTTCTATGAACTTCCGCCGGTGCTCGACGTCCTCGCCCATCAGGGTCGTGAAGATCTCATCGGCTTCGACCGCATCTTCCGAGCGCACCTGCAGCAGCGTGCGCTTCTCGGCGTTCATCGTGGTTTCCCAAAGCTGCTCGGCGTTCATCTCGCCCAGCCCCTTGTAGCGCTGCACCTGGGCGTCGCGCATGCCTTCGGCTCTGACGTACTCCAGCAGGTCCCGCCAGTCCGGCCGCGCGTCGCGCGTTCCGTTCTTGACCACCGTGAACGGCGGATGATTGTGAGGCGCGATCTGCCGGGCTATGGCGCGCAGCCGCTTGTACTCAGGAAGCGCCGCCAGCTCGGTGTCGATCAGGCGCTCGGCGTGTGTCATGTCTCGGTAGGAGAGGATCCAGGCCGAGTGCTCCTCGTCGTGCCTCAGCTCGGGGCGGAGGCCGATGCTCTCGAGCGCGGCGGCCACCTGCTCCACGTTGGCGCGCTCGCCGAAATCGGCTTTCGTATCGATCTTCAGTTCGGGCCGGGAGACAATCTCCACCACGCGCGCATCGCGAAGTCTCCGTTCCACGCGGCGGAAGTGGTGCTGGTACTCGTCCAGGCGGTTGAGAAACTCTCGCAGCTCACCGCCCTCCAGGCGCGACACCGCTGTTTCGAGCACAACGTTCTCGGTCGCCCTCCGCAGGACCTCGCGCAGGAACTCCTTCTCGTCCTTGATGTAGATATCGCGCTTGCCTTTGCGAATGCGGTACAGCGGTGGCTGGGCCACGTAGACGTGCCCGCGATTGATCAACTCCTGCATCTGCCGGTAGAAGAAGGTCAGCAGTAGCGTGCGGATGTGGGAACCGTCCACGTCCGCATCGGTCATGATGATGACCTTACCGTACCGCAGGCGCGTCACGTCGAAGTCGTTGCGGATGCCGGTGCCGAGGGCCGTGATCATCGCGCGGATCTCCTCGTGCGTCAACATCTTCTCAGGCCGCGCCTTTTCCACGTTCAGGATCTTGCCCTTCAGCGGCAGGATGGCCTGGTATCTCCGGTCGCGGCCCATCTTGGCCGTTCCGCCGGCCGACTCGCCCTCCACTAGGAACAGCTCACAGCGCTCCGGGTCCTTCTCCTGGCAGTCCGCCAGCTTGCCTGGCAGTCCGCCGGAATCGAGCGCGCCCTTGCGGCGGGTGAGATCGCGGGCCCGGCGGGCGGCTTCACGCGCCCGGGCCGCCTCGATCGCCTTGCTGACGATGCGCTTCATGACGGCGGGGTTCTTGTCGAAATACTCGCTGAGCTTGTCGTTAACGAACTGCACGACAAAGCCGCCGATGTCGCTGTTGAGCTTGCCCTTGGTCTGACCTTCAAACTGCGGCTGCGGAAGCTTCACGCTGACTACGGCTGTCAGCCCTTCGCGGACGTCGTCGCCGGTCAGGTTCTCTTTGATGTCCTTGAACAGGCCCGCCTGCTGCCCGTAGTAGTTGATCGTTCGGGTCAGCGCGCTGCGGAAGCCGCTCAGATGCGAGCCGCCGTCCACGGTGTTGATGTTGTTTGCGAAGCTGAAGACGTTCTCGCTGTAGCCGTCGTTGTACTGGAAGGCGATCTCCATCGTCAGCAGGCCGCCGCCCGGCAGCTCGCGTGTGCCTTCAAAATAGATCGGCTTGTCGTGCAGGACGTTCTTACCGCGATTGAGGTGCTTTATAAACTCGGCGATGCCGCCCGAGTAATGGAACTCGTGCCCCTTCGGCTCGTCGCCGCGCTCGTCCGTCAAGACGATCTTCAGACCCTTGTTCAGGAACGCCACCTCGCGCAGGCGCTGCGCCAGTGTGTCGTAGCTGAACTCAGTCACGGTCATGATGGTGGGGTCGGGTGTGAAGGTAACCTTCGTGCCGGTCTTCTTGCCGGCCTTGCCCTTCTGTTCCAGTGGACCCTTAGGGATGCCACGCTCGTATTCCTGCGTCCAGGTGTAGCCGTCGCGCCAGATTTCGAGCTCGAGCGACTCCGAGAGCGCATTCACGCAGCTCACGCCCACGCCGTGCAGACCGCCGGACACCTTGTAGCTGTTCGAGTCGAACTTGCCCCCGGCATGCAACTTCGTCATCACGATCTCGGCGGCCGAGATGCCGTACTCCGGCTTAATGTCCACCGGGATGCCGCGGCCGTTGTCGACGACCGTCACCGAGTTGTCACTGTGAATCGTTACCCGGATTTCGGTGCAGTATCCCGCCAGCGCCTCGTCGACCGAGTTGTCCACCACCTCATAGACCAGGTGGTGCAGTCCGGTCTCGCCGGTCGAGCCGATATACATCGCCGGCCGCTTGCGGACAGCTTCGAGCCCCTCAAGCACCTTGATGCTCGACGAATCGTACACTTCGGCCGCTGCCGTCTCGCTGGCGTTTACCGCCGTCACTGTCTCGAAATCCTTACTTGCCATGAAACCTCAAAAAACTTGTTTTCTCCGTGCGTCAGACACGCATCGGCATAACGATATAGCGGTGTGCGAAGCCGTCCGCATCGCCGCTGGGCCGCGCCTCCGCGGCGCTATGGGGATCCTTGAAGCAGAACTGCACCTCATCCTGCGTGACCACCCTCAAAAAGTCGAGCAGGTACTGAGCGTTGAAGCTGATCTCGATGGTTGCGCCGTCATACTCCGCCGGCACGCTCTCCTCGCTCTCACCTGTGTCGGAGACAGATGAGTGCACGGTCACCTCGCCTGGCCGTACCTGCATCTTGATCGCTCTCGAACGCTCGTCAGCGAACTGTGCTACGCGCTCGATAGCGCTCCGAATCTCGTCGCGCTTTAGTGTGACAATGTGCTTCTGCTCTTTCGGCAAAACCCGCTCGTAGTCCGGGAACGTCCCAGTGAGCTTCCGGCTGATCAGAAGGCGCTCGCCAAAGCCGAAGAATAAGTGGTTCTCATCGCCGGCGAACTTCACTGGGGTATCAGGACCGGCTTCCTGCGCAAGCTTGAGAATCTCTCCCATGGCTTTGCGAGGCACCAGCGCCCGGTACGGCGCTGTTACACCAGGCAGGTCTGTGCAGGTCTCAACGTGCGCCAGCCGATGGCCATCCGTCGAAACCATCAACAAAGTGTTGAGCTTCAGGTGGAGCAGCGCTCCGCTCAACGTAAACCGCGATTCCTCGGATGAGATCGCGAAGATGGTCCTTGCAATCAGCGACGCGAGCACTCCCGCTGGAATTTCAGCCATCTGCTCGGGCATTTGCGGCAGCTCTGGATAGCTCTCGCGCGAAATTCCGGCAATGCGCGTCCGCGAACGGCCACACGTCAGACTCGCCCAGTTGTTCTCCTGGAACTTCACCGCTATATCGCTATCCGGCAGGAGCCGAACGTAGTCCAGCAAACGCCGCACCGGGATCGTACCCGCACCCTCTTTGCTGACCCGGGCCGGACACGAGCAGCGGATGCCCAACTCCAGGTCTGTCGCCGTAAGCTGGATGCGGTCACCCGCAGCCTCGATCAACACGTTCGACAGTATCGGGATGGTTGTCCGCTTCTCCACCACCCCCTGCGAAAGGTTCAGTTCCCGAACCAGGTCACTTCTTGCAACTGTGAATTCCATCGGATCGATCTCCGTCGCTGTGCTGCTTTGACCGCTCTATAACATACCAGAAAGAAGCACCATTCGTAGGGGCTGTGGATCTGTGGGTTTCTTCCTAAATTGTACAAAATTCGGCCCCTTGCCCGCCACACTCGTGAGGAAAAGCCGGTCGGAGAGTTGCGGGCGCCAGCCCTGTGGAGCAGTTCTCACAAGCCTTCCACAGGTGTGTTCCGCGTCGGCTGTTGAAAACCAGCGGAACCTCACTGGAATGAGTCCATTAGGCTCTGAATACGCCTGTTGAAATCCTGGTCACTCTTGCGGAGCTTCTCGACAACTTCCAGGGCATGCAGCACCGTGGTGTGATGCTTGTTCCCGAGAGAGCGGCCGATCTCAGGCAATGAGGCGTGCGTCAACTGTTTAGCCAGGTACATGGCGACCTGCCGCGGGCGGGTTATCCTGCGCTCGTTCGTCTTCTGTTTGAGCTGCTGCGGCGTCAGATTGAAGTCGGCCGCCACAGTCTTGACGATGGCTTCAATGGTGACGCGCTTGTCGCTGTTTGGTGCAAGGTGCTTCAATGCACGCTCCGCCATCGCTAGGGTGATCTGTTCTCCGCTCAGCGACGACTGCATGGCAAGCCTGGTCAGAGCACCCGTAAGCTCGCGTATGTTCGTTTTTGTCCTGCTGGCCAGGAAATTACGGACTTCATCGGTCAGAACCAGCCCCTCAGCCTCGGCTTTCTTCTCCAGAATGGCCATCCTGGTTTCCAGATCGGGAGCCTGAATATCGACCATGAGTCCAGATGAGAACCGCGAACGAAGCCTCTCGACCAGCCCCTGAATCTGGTTGGGTACGGCATCGCTCGTAAGCACGATCTGCCGCTGGCTCTCGTGCAACTCGTTGAATGTATAGAAGAATTCGTCCTGTGTGGCGTCCTTCCCACTCAGAAACTGGACATCGTCGACCAGAAGCACATCAGCGCTGCGGTACTTCGCATGGAACTGAGGCATACGGTTCTGCTTGAGCGAGACGATCATCTCGTTCATGAAGCGCTCGGCCGGGGTATACACCAGCCTCAGGCCGGGATAGCGATCCAGCAGACCCCTGCCTATGGCGTGCATCAGGTGCGTCTTACCCAGACCGACCCCGCCATAGATGTACAGCGGGTTATAGGCGCCAGCAGGATTCTCCACGACGGCCCTGGCTGCAGCGTGTGCGAACTCATTGCACGCACCAACCACGAAATTCTCGAACGTGTACTTGGGGTTCAGCCGGAATTCCGGCTCGGCTGCTGCTGCAGTCGCGGCCGCTCCATTCGTGGGCGCCGACGGCCGTGATACCTCGTACACTACGCGATCGAACGGCAGCCTCAGTTCGCGGATGGCCTCCTCAATCCGGGCACTCAGTTCACTCTCCAGGTACTGCTTGACAGCTTCCGTTGGGACGCCGACCGAGATCGCTCCATTCTGGGCCTCCTTGAACCAGGTATTCCCAAACCAGTTCTGAAAACTTTCGGCGCTCAGTCGATGCTCAAGTCTCTGCTTGATAAGTTCCCATACGTTCATAGTTCTGCTGTTCCCCTGAGATGTGCTGTGAAGTGCGCTGGCAAAAATAACCAAGGCATCAGTTTTCCACACGTTTCCCACAACCTGTGGAAATAAAGAAACCTAGACTACTCTTCCGGATTACGCCGCCGGAGAGAAGGAGTCGCCAACAACAATCACCCGTCTACGGGGCAGCCTAGCGGCGATTCAGAATAGCACAATTGGCGGCTCGGGCAGCAACAAGTTTTTTCCACAATAAAGGTCACATTATCAGGTATTTAGACGTTAACATGGTACAACATTTCCACAGGCTTCTGTCTGGAACTGATCCTTTGTCGGCGCGGGTGGCGCGCGATTGACACCGCGATGCTCCTCGCGCGAAAATAAAACGGACCGCGGGAGTAACTCAGTTGGTAGAGTGCGACCTTGCCAAGGTCGATGTCGCGGGTTCGAATCCCGTCTCCCGCTCCATCCTCTGTTTCCTGACCTGCTCCGGAGGTGCTGGTGCCTTCTGCCCTTGAGCGGCAGGTAGCCTGCTTCATTGCCGAACTCGGCCGCCAAAACGCCTCGCCGCACACGGTGCGCGCGTACGCAGCGGACCTGGCCCAGTTCGTCCAGTATTTCTCGCCGCCCGGCGAATCCGCCCCCGCGCCGGAGTCGCTCGACACGGTCGACATTCGCGAGTGGCTCGGCTGGCTCTACCAGCAGGGGCTCACGGCTGTTACGATCCGCCGGAAGCTGGCGGCCGTGCGGTCCTTTCTGCAATTCCTGCTGCGCCGCGGCGAGCTCGCCTGCAATGTTGCGGCCTTGGCCCAGTCGCCGCGGCTGCCGCGCTCCCTGCCCAGAGTCATGAACGCTGACCAGGCCAACGCGATCGTGGACGAGGCTGTGTCGGACCGCTCCGGACGGCCCCAGGCGGCCCGCGATGCCGCCATCCTGGAGCTGCTCTACGGCTGCGGCGTGCGCGTCAGTGAGCTCGTGGGCCTGAACCTGGAGGACCTGGATCTGAAAGAGGGTTGGATACTGGTCCGCGGAAAGGGCCGCAAGGAACGGCAGGTTCCGATGGGCTCGAAGGCTGTGGCCGCGCTGGAGCGGTATATCGCCGGCCGGCCGGCCGGGACAGCCGAGACGGCGGTCTTCCTTAACAAACGCGGGCGGAGGATCACCGACCGCGCCGTTCGGAATATCGTGAAGCGCTGGGCGACCGCAGCCACCGCCGACGATTCCGTCCACCCGCACAGTTTCCGGCACGCGTTCGCCACGCACCTGCTCACAGGGGGCGCGGACCTGCGCGCCATCCAGGAGCTGCTC
>JBLNBX010000178.1:0-5977 GCA_050260275.1 bacterium | reverse complement strand
GCGGGGACATGTCGCTGGTGGGGCCGCGACCGCCGATCCCGTATGAGTTCCAGGCTTACGACCTGTGGCACCGCAGGCGGGTGCTGGAAGTGAAGCCGGGGATCACGGGGCTGTGGCAGGTAGGGGGACGGAGCCGCGTTCCGTTCGACGAGATGGTCCGGCTCGATCTCAGGTATGCGAGCACGCATTCGCTGTGGCTCGACCTGAAGATTCTGCTTCACACGCCTGCCGCTGTGTTAATGGGCACAGGCGCCTACTAAGTTGCACTTACTCAAAACGGCTGCACTACTCCCAGTGTGGCTGCACAAGTTGAAACGGAGGGGGGAGAGATGATTCGAGTAGGCTTTATCGGTTACGGCTACTGGGGGCCCAACATTGTCCGCAACTTCCAGGCTTCGAACGCCTGCGAGGTGACTCTTGTCTGCGACAAGAGTCCGCAATCGCTGGCGCGCGTGAAGCGCGCGTATCCGGGCGTAGAGGTCACCTGCGATCCCAACGCGGTCACGTCGTCGCCCAACATCGACGCCGTGGCGGTGATCACGCCGGTCTGGACCCATTACGAGCTGGCGAAAGCGGCGCTCGAGAACGGCAAGCACGTCTTCGTCGAGAAACCCTTCACGTCGTCGGTGGCGCAGGCCGAGGAACTGATCGAACTGGCCGAGCGCAAGAACCTGACGATCATGGTGGATCACACCTTTCTGTTCACCGGCGCGGTGAAGAAGATCCGCCAGATGATCGACCAGGGGACGCTGGGGAAGCTTTATTACTACGACTCGACTCGCGTGAACCTCGGGCTGTTCCAGCACGACGTCAACGTGGTCTGGGACTTGGCGCCGCACGATCTTTCGATCATGGACTACGTCACAACGGCGAAGCCCGAGACGATGATCGCCACCGGCGGCGTGCACCTGAACGGCTTCGAGGACATCGCGTTTCTGACGATTTACTGTGCCGACAGCCTGATCGCCCATATCAACGTGAACTGGCTTTCGCCGGTGAAGGTGCGGACGACGCTGATCGGCGGGCAGAAAAAGATGGTCGTCTGGAACGACCTCGAAGCGGATGAAAAAGTCAAGGTCTACGACAAGGGCGTGGACTTCAAGAACGGCGCCAGCGTGCAGGACCTGCTGGTGAGCTACCGTTCGGGCGACATGTGGGCGCCGAAGGTCGAACAGTCCGAGGCGCTGGCCGCGGAAGCGCGTTACTTCATACAGTGCGTGGAAAACAACGAGCGCCCGTTCAACGACGGCGAAGCGGGCCTGAGAGTGGTCAGGATGCTTGAAGCCGCCGATAAATCGCTTAAAGAGAAAGGGAAACCGGTAAGTTTATGAGCACGTTTGTTTGCATCGCTCCGGATGTGCGGCTCGGCAGCAACGTAGTGTTGAGTAAGTTCATCAACCTGTACGGCTGCACGATAGGGGATAACACCAAGATCGGGGCATTCGTCGAGATACAGAAGAATGCGAAGGTGGGCAGTAACTGCAAGGTGTCGAGCCATACCTTCGTTTGCGAAGGAGTCACGATCGAAGACTCCGTATTCGTGGGCCACGGAGTGACGTTCATCAACGATACCTATCCGCGCGCGACGATGGGCGGAAGGCTTCAGACCGAGGCGGACTGGAAGGTCGAGGCGACGGTGGTCAAGAAGGGCGCTTCGATCGGGTCGGGCGCGACGATCCTGTCGAATGTCACGATCGGCGAGAACGCGATCGTGGGGGCCGGCAGCGTCGTGACCAAGGACGTTCCAGCGAATACGGTGGTGGCGGGCAACCCCGCGAAGGTGCTGCGCTCGCTGACCATGACGGCGGGCGGCGGAGGCAGGCGATGAGTGATTTGAAGGCGATTCCCTTTCTCGACCTTGTGGCGCCGCACGAGGCGCTCAAGGACGAGCTGTTCGAGGTTTTCCGGACGGCGCTCGGCAAAGGCGGCTTCGTCGGCGGTCCGATGGTGGAGGAGTTCGAAAGCGACTTCGCAGCGTTCTGCGGGGCCGAGCACTGCGTCGGCGTCGCCAGCGGCACCGACGCGCTGTTGTTCGCGCTGATCGCGGCGGGAGTGAAGGCGGGCGAGATCGTCGTCACCACGCCGAGCACGTTCATCGCGACGGCCGAGGCGATCACGCAGGCGGGCGCGCAGCCGGACTTTGTCGATGTCGATGCCAGGACCTACAACATAGACCCGGCGCGGCTGGAGGAGTATCTCGACGGCAAGTGCGACCGCGACCAGGCAACCGGGCGGCTGATTCACCGGGCGACCGGACGCGCGGTGGCGGCGGTGCTGCCGGTCCACCTCTACGGACAGCCGGCCGATATGGATCGCATCCGCGACCTGGCGGAGCGCTACGGAGTAATGGTGATCGAGGACGCCTGCCAGGCGCACGGCGCGGAGTACTACTCCGAGCGCGCCGGAGCGTGGCAGAAGGCGGGCTCGATGGCGAAGGCGGCCGCGTTCAGCTTCTACCCCGGGAAGAACCTGGGCGCCTGCGGTGAGGGCGGCGCGGTGACCACCAACGACGCCGCCATGGCGAAGCACATGCGCATGCTGCGCGATCACGGCCAGGCCAGGAAGTATTACCACGACATCGAGGGCTACAACGGCCGGCTGGATGCGATCCAGGCCGGCATTCTGCGAGTGAAGCTGGCGCATCTGGGCGGCTGGAACGAACGGCGGCGCGCGGCGGCCGCGAAGTACCGCGAGCTGTTCGGCGCGGCTTCCGATCAGGTGACGCTGCCCTACGAACCTTCCTGGGCGCGGGCCGTCTACCACCTGTTCGTGGTCGAGGTCCCGGAGCGCGACCAGGTTCAGAAGCGGCTTGCGGAGCGGAAGATCGGGACCGGCATCCACTATCCGATTCCGCTGCACTTGCAGAAAGCTTACGAACGCCTGGGTTATGGGAAGGGAAGCTTCCCTGTGGCCGAGGCGGCGGCCGGGCGGATCCTGTCTCTGCCGATGTTCCCGGAGCTCGGCGAGGATGCGCAGAGCCGCGTAGTGGAAGAAATCCTGGAGGCGCTGCCTGTTTCGCAGTCAAAAGCCTATGGCGCTTGAGTCACAGATCGATGCCAGGGTCGTCGCGGCGACCTTCGGCAAACGTGAGCCCCGCAAGGACCCGGCCTGGGAGCGCGACTTTGCCGAGTCTCTTCAGGGGACGCACACGCGGGAGGAACTAGCGTCGCTGTTCGCGCGGTTCCGCAGCGGCGAAAGCACGTTCGACGCGATGATGCGGCGCATTCTGCTGCGTGCGATCGCGAAGCGCGCCGGCAGCGATGTGCACGTGGAGCCGAACGTGGTGCTGAAGCACGCGGAGACGATGGAGTTCGGCGACTGCGTGTTCATCGGCGCCGGAACGATGATCCAGGGACGGTTCGACGGGAGCTGCCGGATCGGCAGCCACGTCTGGATCGGGCCGCACGCGTACTTCGATGCGCGCGACCTGGTATTGGAGGATTACGTCGGCTGGGGGCCGGGCGCGAAGGTTCTGGGCTCGGTCCACACGGCGCTGCCCGAGACGGAGCCGATCATCACGACGACACTGGTGATCAAGCCGGTCCGGGTGGGTTTCGGGGCGGACATCGGGATGAACGCGAGCCTGCTACCGGGAGTGCGCATCGGGGCGCATTCGATCGTCGGCGCGGGCGCCGTGGTCACGCACGATGTACCGGAGTATGCCATCGCCGCCGGGATTCCGGCGCGCGTAGTTCGGGACCGCAGGGAGAAACAATGAGCCACTTGAAGGGGTCATGCTGCCTGGTAACGGGCGGCGCGGGATTCATCGGAAGCACGATTGTCGATCAGCTTCTGGCTGCCGGGGCTTCCGAGGTGCGGGTGGTGGATAACTTCGTCCGCGGGAACTGGAACAACCTGGCCGAGGCCAGGAAGCACCGCGGCGTCCAGATCACGGAGGGGGACATCCGCGACCGGGCGCTGGTGGACCGGCTGACGGACGGCGCCGACTACATCTTCCACCAGGCCGCTTTGAGGATCACCCGATGCGCGGAGGCGCCGCGCGAGGCGCTGGAGGTGCTGGTGGACGGCACCTTCAACCTTCTGGGATCGGCCGTGAAGTACAAGGTGAAGAAGGTGAGCGCGGCGTCGTCGGCGTCGGTCTACGGCGAGCCGTCGCGGCTGCCGATCGAGGAGGACCATCCGTTCAACAACCGCACGATGTATGGCGCGTGCAAGATCGCCAACGAGCAGTTGCTGCGGTCTTTCCACGAGATGTACGGGCTCGATTACGTCGCGCTGAGGCCGTTCAACGTGTACGGGCCGCGGATGGACGTGACGGGCGTGTACACCGAGGTGCTGATCCGCTGGCTCGACGCGGTGGAGGCGGGGACGCCGCCGCTGATTTTCGGAGACGGCAAGCAATCGATGGACTTCGTCTACGTGGGTGATGTGGCGCGGGCGTATCTGGTGGCGGCCGAAAGCAGCGTCAGCGACGACTTCTTCAACGTGGGGACGGGCATTCAGACCAGCTTGAACGAGCTGTGCCAGATGGTGCTGCGTCTCACCGGTTCGCCGCTGCGGCCCGAACACCGCGAGGCGCGCAAGGTGGGCAACGTGCAGCGGCGGCGCGCGGGAATCGAGAAGGCCGAGCGCGTGCTGGGCTTCCGGGCGGCGGTGCCGCTCGAGCAGGGGCTGCGCGAGCTGATCCGTTGGCGCGCGTGCGAAAAGGCCCTGGCGGCGGCCGGGGAGGCGGCGTGAGCGCGCCGGCGCCGGCGGGGCAGATCCCGGTGGCGCGGCCTTCTTTCGGCAAGGCGGAGGAGGAGGCGGTGCTGGCCGTCCTCCGCAGCGGCTGGGTGAGCCAGGGGCCGCGCGTGGCCGAGTTCGAACGCCAGTTCGCCGCATACGTGGGCGCGGCGCACGCGGTGGCGGTGTCCTCCTGCACGACGGCGCTGCACCTGGCGCTGGTGGCGGCGGGCGTCAAGCCGGGCGACGAGGTGCTGTGCCCGAGCCTGTCGTTCATCGCGACAGCCAACTCGATCGCGTACGCCGGGGCGGTGCCGGTGTTCGTCGATATCGACGAGCGCACGTACAACATGGACCCGGCGCGGATCGAGGAAGCGATCACGCCGCGGACGCGGGCGATCATGCCGGTGCACCAGATCGGGCTGCCGGCCGCGATGGACGAGATCAACGCGATCGCGGCGCGGCGCGGGCTGCTGGTGATCGAAGATGCGGCCTGCGCGAGCGGCTCGGAATACAAGGGTCGCCGCATCGGCGCGCCGCACAGCGCGATGGCGTGCTTCAGCTTCCACCCGCGCAAGATCCTGGTGACGGGCGAAGGCGGCATGATCACGACCGCCGATGAAGCGCTGGCGGCGCGGCTGCGGCGCCTGCGGCAGCACGCGATGACGGTGTCGGACCTGGCGCGCCACAGTTCGAGCCGGGTGGTCGCCGAAAGCTACGACGAGCTCGGCTACAACTATCGGATGACGGACCTTCAGGCGGCGATCGGCCTGGTGCAGCTCGACCGGCTCGACGATTTGCTGGCGAAGCGGCGCGCGCTGGCTGCGCGGTATTCCGAGCGTCTTTCGGCGCTGCCGTGGCTCCAGGTTCCCTACGTGCCCGAGGGCTCGGTGCACAATTTTCAGTCCTACATGGTGCGGCTGCGGGAGGACGCGCCGGTCACGAGAGACGGTCTGATGCAGGCCATGCTGGATGCGGGCATCGCATCGCGCCGCGGGATCATGGCGATCCATCGCGAGGCGCCGTACCGCTCGGGCGAGTGGAGCGCGCGCCTGCCGGTGACCGAACGGGTCACGGACACGGCCATCGTTCTGCCTCTGTTCCACGAGATGACGGAAGAACAACAGGACCGCGTGATCCGACGTGCCATCGCAGACTGATTCCCCGCAAAAGGAGCGCGAATCGTCCTACGGACAGATTCTCAAATCGTCGGCTTTGATCGGCGGATCCCAGGCGATGAACGTCGCCATCGGGATCGTCCGCACCAAAGCGATGGCGTTGCTGCTGGGACCGG
>JBLNBX010000177.1:0-3266 GCA_050260275.1 bacterium | reverse complement strand
ACGCCTCTTCGGCCAGCCGCAGCTTCTCCTCGTCGCTGAACTGCCGCCGCCGCTCCACTCCCGTAATCACCTCGACGCGCTAGATAGCCATAGGGACTGCCATAGGGACAGAGCCGATGATTCAGCTTCCGGCTCCGGTCACAAGGCGGCGCTCGGCGGAGGGGTACGTCCGCCCCAACTTACTGATCGATCGGCGCAACCTCCAGTCCGAAACGGACAGCGAGGTTACGGGCATGCACAGACGGCAGTCGCTTGGACGGTTGGTTGGCGGCCAGCGACACGGATTTCCCGACAGTTCCGAGACTCTCTTCACCAGCCCCCGGCCCAAGCCTCTCAGGCTCGACTGTAGGGCTAAAGATGGCTAGGGAAGCTCACGGGCCGTCTCCCTTGGCCGTAAAGGGAATTAGCCCGGATCATTCATCAGCGTTTTGGATGGGCATCCCGGAGGCGCGCCAATGGGTGGCGCCAACGGCGCGACCTGACGGGGTTGGAGGGTTGCGGGGACAGGTTCGTTCGGGGGCACGTCGCCCCGACGATCACGGCGGCAGCTTGGCGGCGCGGGCGGCCAGCATCGCGAGGCTTTCCTGGTAGGGAAAGCTGGTCGGCAGAGACACCTTGATGCGCGTCACCATCTCGGTGACCCGCGCCGCCACCTTGATGAGGCTGAGGCGCAGCGTGTCGAACTGCGCCTCGCGCCAGAACGACGCCTTCGGCGCCAAGCCGCGCAAGGTGTGCAGCAGCCAGTAGGCGGCGGTGTGGATGAGCAACCGGAACTGGTTGGCCGTGGCCTTGCTGCACGAGGTCCGGTCGGAGGCGAGGTGCAGCTTGTGCGCCTTGATCAGGTTCTCCATCTGGCCGCGGGCGCAGTAGATGGTCTCATACAGCGCCTTGGGCGTGCCGGTCAGGTTGGTGACGATGAAGCGCGTGTCGGTGCCTTGGGCCGACGCCTCGATCCGGGCGATGACCCGGCGTTCGACCTTCCAGGTGCGGGCGGCGTAGCGGAACGCACCGAAGCGCCGGACCTTGTCCGCCTCGCCGGCGAGCCGGCCCATCGCGGCGTCCTCGGCCAGGTCGGTGGCCCGCCTGAGCAGGACGGTGTTGCCGCCCAGGCCGAAGACGTAGCCGACGCGGTGTCGTTCGCACCAGCTCATCGCCTCGTGGCGGCCGTAATGGCTGTCGCCGCGCACGATGATATCGACGCGCGGCCAGTGGGCGCGGATGGCGCGCACGACGTGGCGCAGCACCAACGCCACTTCGGTGCCATCCGGCGTCTTGCCGGGGCGCAGGATGACGGCGACCGGCTTGCCGGTGGTCGCCTCGTAGATGTGCATCGGCAGGAAGCAGCGCCCGTCATAGTGGGCATGGAACAGCGACAACTGCTGGGCGCCGTGGACGCGGTCCTCGGTGTCATCGATGTCCAGCACGATGCGCTGCGGCACCGCGGCGAAGCTGTCGCAGAACAGATCCACCATGGCTGCCATCATGCGCTTGAGCGCCACAGGACCGGGCAGGTTCTCCAGCCGGCTGATCGTGGGTTGGGAGCACAGATCGGCGCCGCTTTCGGGTAGCCGGCCGACCGCTATCTTGAAGGCGGGATCGCTGCGCAGGGCGTCGCAGTCGTTGGCATCCGGGTAGCCGGCGGCGATCAGCAGAGCACGGAAGCGGATCATCTCCGCCAGCGTGTGCTGGATGCGCTCGGGAGCGCGTGGGTCCTCGATGCAGCGCGCCAGGCGCTCGCAGATCCCGAGCCGCCGATCGATCTCGGCCAGCAGCAGAACGCCGGCGTCGGAGGTAAGACGGCCGCCATCGAAGGCGGCGTGAACCGGCTTGCCGGCAACCGGTGACAAGCCGGGCAGAACCCCGGTACTCTCGGCCATGGCGGGCGTGAACTCCGTTGATCCGTGGTGAGACTGTTTCAGCACCAGAATCATACACGAATTCAGCGGCTTAACCTCGCGCCCGCCGCCCCAGTTTCAGCTCTGGTGAATGATCCGGGTTAGGTGGGCTTCACCTCCAGGTACGCCCTCCGGCGAGCATTGCAGTCATAGCCCGTTTGAGAAAGGGGGACCTGTTTCCCGTGTGGATGCGGGAGACAAGCGACGTGGACGAAAGCTCATCGGGCGAAGCAGGCGCGGCAGGAACGGCGGTCGCCGAGGTCTCCGACGGACCTGACGGACACGGAGTGGATCCTGATCGAACCACGGCTGCCGCGCCGGGCCAAGCGGGGCCGGCGTCGCAGCGTCGATCTGCGGGAGGTTCTGAACGCCATCTGCTACCTGGCGCGCTCGGGCTGCGGCTGGCGCATGCTGCCCAAAGACTGAACGCCCTGGCAGACGGTCTATTGGTGGTTTCGCCGGCTGGTGCGGTGCCTGCTGTTCCGCACTTCACTCCGGATCGCCCGAAGCGGATGTTTGGTCGGAACCCGCTCCTCCAGCGACACGTAGCGGAACATCGCCCCCTGATGCGATTGTCGTCCGCGCATCCTCGTGACCTCGCCTGACCACCACAAGGCAAGCGAATCACAACCATGCTACGCCGGGAAGGGTGTTCTTCAGCAGATTGCTAGCGCCGTCGCGGTCGTATGTTTAGCCGACTTTTCCTCAAGTTTATCCTAGAATTCGGGTAGTATTCATTAATCAGTGATGATAAATACTGCTCATCGTTCAGATCCGCTGCCGGGCCAATTAAAATATCTGCATCTTCCCATACCGTGTCTGACAACATTAGATCAATATGATTGATCGAACAGTTGTCTTTATGCAGTATTCTTTCAAAGAACCAGCTTCTTGCGGAAACAAAGTGGGGCTTCATGTTATTTCTATGCAATCCGTACAATATAAAACGACATTCTTTCTGGAATTCCCAGGATCGAGATTTGGTCCTGCCTAAGCGCTCCATGTTGGACTGTGATATTGACCCGTCACGCGAGAACAGTTCAGCTATAAAATTATCACCATAATCTACATCAAAAAGGAATTGGCCATTTTGGTAGCACGATATTGTTTCTACTGAATGAATATTACTCACCTCCCCTTGTTCGTTATATTCAAGATAGATCTTTTCCGGATCTATTCCTATTCTAACACCCTTCATGTCCGGCGTATATAAACTCCAGAGAGGTATGTTTTCTGCTTTGTCTCGCGTCCAGCTGCTAACAAATACATACCTTTGCATATTCCCGAATATATCGGCCAAACCCTCTTCGGCGTCATCTACATTGCGCAGGCTGTTTAGCCTGAGCGTCTTGTTTCGAAATATTAAGCGAA
>JBLNBX010000176.1:0-44487 GCA_050260275.1 bacterium | reverse complement strand
CGCCAGGCGCGCGGCATTGTGACGGAAACGGGGCGTCGGTTATCTGCGGGCCGGCGTCCCGTTCTTTTCTTGTCCATACGCAGCGCGCCAGCGAAGAGCTGACCGCCCAGATGCCCAAGAGGCCGCTGTACGGCGGCCACCTGCCTCACGAAAAACCGCGGCGTGGCGCGCGGGACTAGAGCCCCATCCGCTCCAATTTCCGGTACAGCGTCTTGCGCTCGATACCAAGGATTTTCGCGGCGCGGCTCTTGTTTCCCCCGGTTGCGGAGAGCACGCGGCGGATCTGCTCGGCTTCGGTGTCGGCGAGAGTCTCGCTGGCCTGGTCGCGCGGCTCCGTCGAATCGATAGCGTCCCTGATAGCCTCGTCATCGATGCGCCCGTTCGGCGCAAGGATCGACAGCCGCTCCATCACGTGCTGAAGCTGCCGCACGTTGCCCGGCCACGTGTACTCGCTCATGGCTTTCAGGCCGGAATTGGTGAGGCGCGTGGATTGCCCGTAGCGCTCGTTGTACTTGCGAAGGAAATAGTGCGCCAGCAGCGGGATGTCGCCGTGCCGCTCGCGCAGCGGCGGCACCGTGATGCGCACAACATTGAGGCGAAACCAGAGGTCCTCGCGGAACTTCTCCTGCTCCACCAGCTTCTGCAAGTCGCGATTCGTCGCCGCGATCACGCGCACGTCAACCACCTTCGCGCGCGGCGAGCCGAGAGGACGTATCTCCCGGTCCTGGAGAAACCGCAGCAGCTTGAGCTGAAAGTTCAGCTCGATGTCGCCGATCTCGTCCAGAAAAACCGTTCCGGAGTTGGCCGCCTCGAACACGCCCATGCGGTCGCGATCCGCGCCGGTGTAAGCGCCGCGCATCGCTCCGAAAAGCTCGCTCTCGAGCAGGCCCGGAGCAATCGACCCACAATCCACCGGCACAAAAGCACACGCCGCCCGCCGGCTGTTGCGGTGGATCATGCGCGCGATCATCTCCTTGCCGGTGCCGGTCTCGCCCTCGATGAGGACGGTGGCATCGGTGGGAGCGACGCGCGAGACGATCTTATAAATCTCGATCATCGGCGCGGAGCTGCCGATCATCTCGGAGTCCGGCATGTCGTCGATGTCGGATTCGTCCTCGTGCGACTCCTCGCGTGCGGCCTCGGCGCGGCGGATGGCGCTCATCAGGCGGTCCCAGTCGAAGGGCTTGGCGATGTAGTCGAACGCGCCGTCGCGGGTGGCGGCCATCACGGTTTCCATGGTGCCGCGCGCCGTCATGAGGATCACGGCGCAGCCGGGATTGCTCGCGCGGGCCGCCTGCAGGACGTCCAGGCCGGTACGGTCGTCCAGATAGATGTCCGAGATGACGATCGAGTACGAGGATTCCCGCAGCCGATCGAGCGCTTCGCGCGTAGAGGCGGCGGCATCGACGGCGTAGCCCTCGGCTTCGAGTCCGGTGATGATCGTCATCCGGACAGCGGGATCGTCTTCCACTACGAGCAGGCGCTGCACGGGCAACTTTCTATTCTCCCGCACTCGCCTGCGCCGTTGCGCGCGCAGGCAGCACGATGGTGAAGCACGAACCTTGCCCGGGGGCGCTGGCGACCTCGATCCTGCCCCCGTGATGAGCGACGATCTGTTGCACGATCGCAAGCCCGATGCCGGTGCCCGAGATGCCGCTCTCCACGGCCCGCCGCGTCCGGTAGAACTTGCGGAACAGGTTTCGCATCTCGTACTGATCCATGCCGATGCCCTGGTCCTTCACGGACAGGCGGAAAAAGCCGCCGTCCAGAACCCCCTGCACGCTCACCTCCGTTTCGGCAGGCGAGTACTTGACGGCGTTGTTGAGGAGATTGTAGACGGCATACTCCATCAGTTCGCGGTCGCCTTCGAGCGTGATGCCCGCTATGTCGCCCGGCACGAGGCGGATGTTCTTGCGCTCGGCGAGCGGCTGGGCGCGCCGAAGGCACGCGGCAACGAGTTCCCCGGCTTCGAAGGGTTCGCGGCGAAGCTCCATCTGGCCCGCTGAGAGGCGCTCGACGTTCAAGAACGTCTCTACCATGCGCGCCAGGCGCTTCGACTCGGCATTGATCATCAGCGCGATTTCTTTCCGCTTATCCTCGCTGAGCTTGAAACGCGTCATCAGCTCACTCGAACCCTGGATGGCCGTGAGCGGCGTCTTCATCTCGTGCGTAACGAAGTGGAGCGTCTGCTGGTAGCGCGCGCGGTCGGCTTCAGCGCGCCTGAGCTGCCTTCGCACGGTGGTGAACTGCCACGAGCCCGCGCCCACGGCCGCAAGCCAGGCCGTGGCCAGCGGCGCAACCAGCGGGAACACCACTCCGTGCGCGAAAAGCGCGTAAGGGGCTGCGTGCGCCGCCAGCAGGACAACACCGCCAATGGCGTACGCCTGCCAGCCGCTTCGCAACACAAACGCGAGCACGCCAGCCGCCGCGAACAGAATGCACACGAGCACAACGGACGACTCCCGCGCGTCAACCAGAAACTCGCCGCCCGCGAGCGTCTCGAATATGTTCGCGTTGATCTCGGCTCCCGGCATGGGCGCTTCGCCCGAGAGCGGCGTCAGCCAGCGGTCGCGAAACGCCGACTGCGCCGTCCAGCCCACGAACACCACTCGCCCTGAGAACTCGCGCGCAAGCCCCGGGTTCTGCTTCAGCTCTTTGAGCGAGATGTGGGGGATGCGCGACGTCCCATCGGCAAGCGGGCGCAGATAGCGGATGCGCATGGTGCGCGAGTCGCGCCGCGCCGCGGGCACAAGCGTTTCGCCGATGCGGATGTCCGCGGGGGATTCCTCGATCTGCTCCACGCCGCGGCTCAGGCGGAACGCTTCGAGGCCGAGCGCCCAACGGCGTTCGCGCGCCGCGATCTCTTCCAGGCGCACGCGGCGCGTGACGCCGTCGAACGGTCCGGGCGAGCCGTGAACGTGACCCACCGCCGCGGCGTGCCGGCGGAAACGATCCAGCGGGTTCTCCCACGTGCGGCCGCCCTCGATGAGCTCCGACGCCAGCACCAGCCGCGGCGTCTTCGCGAAGGCGGCCTCGAGGACGGCGTCGTCCTCGCCCGCGTCGGCAAGAATCAGGTCGACCGCTACGGCGGCAGGCTTCGCCGGGGCAATCGTCTCCAGCGCTTCCGCCACGGCGCGCCGCACGCCCTGCATGCCCCCCATCTGCACCAGGCTTGGCTCGTCAATGGCGAGAACGATTGATTCCGGAGCCCGCTCGCTGGCGCCCCGCAGCCGGAACATCCAGTCGTAAGCGAAATTGTCTATGCCGCCGCCGAGCCAGCCCGATATCACCCCTGCCGCCAGACTCGCGGCGAATATGCCCACATATCCGAGCGCGGACTGGACCCGCGGATTCATTTGCGCCCGATGGCCTTCTCAATTTCGTCGGGGGCGGTGGGCAGAGCCGCGCTCAGGACCTCCACCCCGGTGCTGGTCACGAGCACCGTATCTTCGATGCGTATGCCGATCCGTTCCTCGGGAATGTAGACGCCCGG
Organism: bacterium; assembly: GCA_050260275.1. GTDB lineage: Bacteria > Acidobacteriota > Terriglobia > Bryobacterales > Bryobacteraceae > DATMXS01. The sequence goes on along the minus strand of JBLNBX010000176.1, from coordinate 40,994 downwards.
TTCGATGGTGATCACCATGCCCGGAACAAACGGATCGGAGCTGAGATGCGATGGCGCGTCGTGCGCCTCCAGCCCGATTCCGTGGCTGATGCCGTGCGTGAGATACTTGCCGAGCTTGCCGTGGGCCTCGAGGTAGTCGCGCGCGGCCTTGTTGATGCTTTGCATGGTTGCGCCGGGCTTTACGGCGGCTATGGCCGCACGCTCCGCGCCGAGCACGGCGAGGTACAGCTCGCGCTGGCGCGGCGTGAAACGTCCATTCGCGGGCACGGTGCGCGTCACGTCGGAGGCGTACTCGCCGCAGGCGGCCGCAACGTCCATCAGCACCAGGTCGCCGTTTTCGATGCGCCGCGAGTTCTCGGAGTAGTGCAACACGGTGGCGTTGGCGCCGGAGGCCACGATGGGCGCGTAAGCCGGCGTGCAGTTGCGGTCGTGCATCTCGAACAACATGCTCGCGGCGACCTGGTACTCGTGCAGGCCGGGGGCGATCCTGCGCCAGGCGGCGCGGTGCGCGTCCATCGTGACCGCCATAGCCGCCCGTATCATCTCAATCTCCGCGGGCGACTTCACCGCGCGCGCCTTCAGCAGCATCTGCCTCGCGTCGCCGGTCTCCAGATTCGAAGCGAGCTTGGCTATCCGGTCGCGGCATCGCCCGGGTATCGTTAACACCCGGGCGCGGTTCGCGGCCGCGCGCTTGAACTCCCTCTCGAACTGATCTGCCGGGAACACACGCTCGAAACCGGTTCTGGCGCGAGCGTCAGCGTCGCCGGCGGCCACCTTCGCGCCGGTGTAGCGCTCCACCACCGCGTCGCGTTTGGGCAGAAAGAACGTCTCGGCCTCCCGGGTGAGGAGGAGGATCGCGCCGGGCTGCTTCCATCCGGTGAGGTAGTAGAAATTGGGCTCCTGGTGGAAACCCGAACGCAACTCATCGACATCGCCAGTCGTGTTGCCGCACATGACCAGGACGGCGCCGTCCAGGCCCTTGCGGATCGACTGCCTGCGCTCGGCGTACTCTGACGCGGGAACTGCGCCCGCCGCGCAGAGAACGGATGCCAGAACCACGGCAGGCGTGGCCAGCTTGAGCATAGGAATCAGTATATGCTGCGCCGGACCGGCGCTTCGGCACGTCTGGGCTGGAGCGGCCGCGTCTGATCTGGGCTCGTGGGGCACTTCGCGCCGGGCTACTTCGGGAAGCCCGGTGAGTCCATCACTTCTTTGATCTGCGCCATGTGGCGCTCGGTGTGGGCGGCGATGTAGAGAATCCACTGATAGGCGTCGTGGGCCATGGCGCCTTCGCCGGAGATGCGACCGCGCAGGTCGTCCTGCGTCGTTCGTACGTAGTCGAGGGTCCGGTCGCGCGCCTCAGTGAACCTCCGGACCGCCTCCTCGCGCGACATCGGAGTGGGAGGCGGCTCGAGCGCCTGGGGCGCGCTGCGGGGCTGGCTGCGGCCAACCGCAGCGGCGTAAAGCTTTTCGTCGTCCTGCCGCCGGAATCGCGGCTCTCCGGCCGGCGCCTCCAGACGCTTCTTTAGCTCGGCGGTCATGAAATCTTCCGAGAGGACGAGGTGCGCGCAGATGTCAGCGATCGACCAGCGGTTGTCCGCCGGCTTATACCTCCACTGGGCATCGGTGAGGCCGGCTGCGGCGTCCAGAAACATCTTGCGCGTGGCATGAAGCTGGCTCAACGCGTAGTCCCGCTCGCCCTGCGTCAGCGGACCCGCCCACACGGGAAGGGCCAGTACCCCGAAAAGCACGCCGTAAATCCTCATAACGATCCTAAATTTTCACCGAGTTTCGAACGATAAATCAAACGGCGCGGCAGAAGCATTCTCGGGAGGAAATATGCCAGCACCGCCTCGGACGGAACGCGAGGATCACACGACCACCGTTGCGGCACCGCAAACGTGGGGATTCAACGCTGCCGATGAGGACATGGCAAGCGACCAGACGCGGTCGGTCCTGATCATCGAGCCGCTCGAGGTTAACCGGCAACTGCTGCGAGGCATCCTTCGCCCGGACGGTTACCACCTGTTCGAGGCCGAAAAACCCACCGACGCCATGGAAATCCTCAAGTCGGAGGATGTCGACCTGGTGATCCTTGAGCTGATGATGCCGGGCATGGACGGTCCGGAGTTCTGCAGGCGGCTCAAGGCTGACCGCCGCACGCGGCTAATACCGTTGCTGATCCTGACCAGCGTCCAGGGGCGGGAGAACGAGATTGCGGGGATCACCTCCGGCGCGGACGAGTTCCTGGTGAAGCCGCTGCACCCGGACATCGTTCGCGTTCGCGTCCGGGCGATGCTGCGCCACAAGGCTGCCCTCGACTCGCGCGAGGAGGCGGAGACCCTGCTGTTCGCGCTCGCGCAGGCCATCGAGCGCCGCGACAAGGCCATCATCGGCCACTGCGAACGTCTGGCCATTCTGAGCATGACGCTCGGGACCGCGCTCGAGCTGCCCCGCCGGGATATCGTCGCGCTCTACCGCGGCGGCTATCTGCATGACATCGGCAAGGTGGCTGTCCCCGACGCAATTCTCTTCAAACGCGGCCCACTCACGCCGGAAGAGTGGCGCATCATGAAGATGCATACGATTGTCGGCGAGCAGATCTGCCGCAGCGCGCGCACGTTAGCGCCGGTGCTGCCCATCATCCGCCACCACCACGAGCGCTGGGATGGCAGCGGTTACCCGGACGGCCTCTCGGGCGAGCGCATTCCGCTGCTGGCCCGCATCCTGCAAGTCGCGGACGTCTTCGACGCGCTCGTCTCCAAGCGGCCCTACAAGCCGGCGTTAAGTGCCGAAACAGCTCTAAGCGTGCTCGAGGAGGAGGCCCGGCGCGGATGGCGCGATCCGGCGCTGGTGGCGCTGCTGCGCCGCGTGCTCAACCAGGCCGGAAGGTACGGCCTACCCACGTCCGTACCCTGGCCGCCGTCATCCACGCCCATGCAGCAATCGCTCGAGGCGATGCGGCGGGCGCTTGCGAACAAATAGAAGAGGGCGCGCGAACGGAGAATGGAGCCGCGTCCAGGCCGTCCCGAGGGCGTCGCACGCGCGAGCCTTTCCCGAACGGTGATCTCCCAGCGCCTGAAGTCTCCGCCGGCCGGATCTGCCGCCACGACATCAAGTTCGGATAACGTTCATTCCCAGCAACAGGTGCAGCGAATCACCATCGTTTGCTGCCCGGAGCTACCTGATGGGCGACCAAAAGCGGGGAGCTGCTTGATCGTTTGCTGCCAGGAGCTGCTTCACTTTGGCATCAGAAGCGGCTCGGCCGGCTTCGCAGCATCTTGATGTGGGGCGGGCGCCCTCGCCCGCGCCGGACCCCCTGGTCCGGCTTGGCTGCATTTGTGAAAAGCCGCACTTTGTGAAGAGAAGCTGACCGTGTTGCGGCGCCCGATGGGGCCACCGTGGGTCGCCCGCGGACCAGGGTATCCGCCCCACAAGAGCTCGGGGTTTCCGTCGCGCGGGGCGAGAGCGCAGTCGTCGCATGCCGGGCTGTATCGCAGCGCCGCAGTCCCGGGCGCGCCCGCCGTGGCCACACGCGTGCATACAATAGTGCCTTGCAGGAGCCTCAATGATCAAACTGGCCGGTGTCGAGAAGTGGTATCCGGTGGGCAACATGAAGAGTTTCGTCCTCCGCCGGATCAACCTGGAAATTCGCGAGGGCGAGTTCGTCACGATCATGGGCCCGTCGGGCGCGGGCAAATCGACGCTGTTGAGCATCATCGGCATGCTCGACGGCGGCTGGACGGGCGAGTACTATTTTCTCGACCAGCCGGTTCACAAGCTCAACAACAAGCAGCGTATCGAACTCAACAAGCGCTACATCGGGTTCGTATTCCAGAGCTATCACCTGCTCGACAACCTGACGGTCTACGAGAACCTGGAGCTGCCGCTTTCGTACCGCAACCTGAAGAGCTCCGAGCGCGCCGCCATCGTGTGCGACATGCTGGACCGTTTCGCCATCGTGGGCAAGAAGGACCTCTATCCCAACCAGCTATCGGGCGGCCAGCAGCAGCTTGTGGCTGTCGCGCGAGCGCTCGTAGCGAGCCCCAAGCTGATCCTCGCCGACGAGCCCACCGGCAACCTGCATACCTCACAAGGCAAGGAAATCATGGAGCTGTTCAAGCGCCTGAACGAGGAAGGAACGACGATCATTCAGGTGACGCACTCGGAGGCCAATGCGGCCTACGGCAACCGCACCGTGAACCTGCTCGACGGCTGGATCGTGGACGCTGCCGGCTTAGCGAAGCCGGCCGAAGCGCCCCAAGGCTGACGCACTCCCGGTGAGCGAGCCAGCGGGCGCATCCACGCCGAGACTCATTTGCGGATGGGCCGCGGTGGCGCTGTCTACTTTTTTCGCTGGTTTCTGGGCTTTTTGGGGTTCCATCGAGACTTTCCACGAGGGCTGGTATCACCGCAGCATCTGGATGAACCTGGCGCTCACCGTGGTTCAGTACCTCTCTCCGATGCTCCTGATTATGCTGCCCGCCGTAGTATCGATCCGGCGGCCAAAGCTGGGAGCGGGGATGTACGTTGCCGTTGGAACATTCGTCACGTGGTTCTTCAAGCTGTATGACCGGCCCGGTGTGGCCGCAGTGCTTGCAGCACCGGTTTTCGCCGTGGCGCTCCTGTATGCGTTCGGACGGCCGGAGCCGAGGAGATGGGCGTTCCGCATCGCCGTGGGAGTGCCGCTGGCGACAGCGCTGGTGAGCGGTGCGTACCCCGGCTGGCTCGCGGTGCAGCGGCACGATGACGGCGACTATGGGCTGCGCATCATCGAAGGCAACGGCGTCCGCCTGGCGTGGGCCCCCGAAGGCCCGGGCTGGCCGGAACGGCCGGTTACTTGGGGCGACGCGCAGAATGCGTGCGAACACCTATCCCGCGACGGCCGCAGGATCCTCGAGAGTCCGCAGGGCATCTGGCGGCTGCCGACGGTGGAGGAAGCCGTGCGCAGTTCCGTTCGCGGCGGCAAGAACGCCGGAGGCACGTGGGACCGCGAGCACATGCGGCCCTCCTACCGTGTGCAGCCGAACAAGGACACGCCGCTGTGGAAGCGCTACTCGCCGGCGATCTACCGCTGGACATCCACGCCGCACCACTTTGGCGGCGCCTACCGTGTCACCTACAACGGGTACGCGAACGGAATGCCGAGACAGTCGCGGCTCTATTACCGGTGCGTGGCCGACCCTGCTGCGGTTACCGGCGCAGATTAGTAGACTGGCCGTTGGCCGGTTGGTGCGCAAATCTGTCCGGGGCTGAGACAAGGCGTCCCATTACCGGACACCGCGCCCGCTCGCCAAACCAGATTAGTGAGGTACGGAGCGGAACCTGAATTGCACTTCCTGCCCGGACATGAGCCTCAACCCGATACGGGCAGTCGTCGCAGGAACTCTTCAGGACCTGCGTTTCGCCCTGCGGATGCTCGGGCGCGAACCTGGCTTTGCCGCGGCGGCTATCATGGTTCTCGGCCTCGGCATCGGCGTGAACGCCTCGGTATTTTCGCTGGTCAACGCCGTCTTCTTACGGCCGCTGGACGTGACCGAGCCAGAACGCCTCACGGCGATTTACCACGTCAGCACCAAAGACCAGTACTTCAGCAGCACGTCCCATCCCGACTACACACACTATCGCGACAACGCGCGCAGCTTCAGCGGCCTTGCCGCGTATTGCAGGTTCCCCGTAGTCGTGGGTTCCGGCGAGACCGCGGAGAGCATCTCCGGTGAGGTCGTCACGCCAAACTACTTCGGTGTACTCGGCATCCGGGCCGCCGCGGGCAGGTTGCTCGCCGCCGAGGATGAGCGGCAGCACGTGGCGGTCATCAGCCATCGCCTGTGGCGCGAGCGCTTCGCGGGCGCTCCGGACGCGATCGGCCGCACCGTTCGGATAGGAACAGCGGATTTTCGCATTATCGGCGTCGCTCCCCGATCGTTCCGCGGCATCGTGATGGATTGGGGCAAAGCACCGGAATGGTGGGTGCCTATCGCGTTCACCGAGGAAGTTGTTCCCCTGCTTCGACCATTCCACCCCTTGGAAGCCCGCGGCATGCGCTGGCTGCTCGTGGCGGGCCGCCTGAACCCGGGCGTCACCTTGCAGCAGGCGCGAGCGGAGTTGCGAGTTCTCGACGCCCAGCTCGATACTCCGCGCCCGACGGATCGCGGCGGCTTCGACGCGTTATTGTTTCCCATGCACGAGGCGCGCTTCTGGCCCGGCGACCGGCCGGAGACTGCGCGTTACCTGGCTATCCTCTCCGGCATCGCTGCGATCGTGCTGCTGGTGGCCTGCGCGAATTGCGCCACGTTGCTGCTCATGCGGGGCGCGCGGCGGGCGCGCGAGATAGCCGTCCGGCTCGCGCTCGGCGCGGGCCGCAGGAGGCTGGCGCGGCAGTTCATCACAGAGGGCCTGCTTCTCTCGGCGCTCGCAGGCGCCGCAGGAGTCTCGCTGGCAGTCTGGACCACGGATGTTCTGCTCGCCACATACACCGTCTTGCCGCAGAACGTGGATGCCCGGCTGGACTGGCGCGTTTTGGTGTTCGCTGCCGCGATTACGCTGGCCACGGCGCTGATCGTGGGGCTCGCGCCGCTGCGGACCGCGTGCCGCGTAACGCTTCTGGCCGGACTGCAGGAACGGCACGGGCGCAGGCTCGCAGCCTCCGATTTTTCTGTTGCGCTTCAGGTTGCGCTCTCCATGGTGCTGCTCGTAGGCGCGGCACTGCTCACCCGCACGCTGCATAACGCCCAGCGCGCGGACATCACACCCGAACCGGACCGGCTCCTGCTCGTGGATTTCAGCCTCCCGGGCTCATACACGCCGGAGCGCGCAGCCGTTTTCCAGGAGCAGTTGCTCGGGCGGTTGCGGGCGCTTCCGGGCGTCCAGTCGGCAAGCCTGGCGATGGTTGTACCGCTCGGCGGGCGTCGCGGCGAGCAGAACGTGAACACCGCAGATGCCCGGGCCGTGCAGGTGGACTTCAATTCAGTGTCGCCGGGGTACTTCGGCACGCTCGGCATACCGATCGTTGCGGGTCACGATCTGGACGCGCGCGATTCCGATGCGCTGCCCGCGCCCGCGCTCATCAATGAGGCTTTCGCGCGCCGCTTCTGGCCCGGTGAAGATCCACTCGGGAAGACCTTCGAAGCATCGAGCAGCGGACCGCTGCGCGTGATCGGAGTTGTTCGTGACGCCCTCATGCGCAACTACCGAGATACGCCGCGCCCGTGTTTTTATGTGAGCGTTTTCGGCTCGCCGGGGCCATTGACGCTCGAAGCGCGAACACTGGGGCGAGCGCTCGATCTGCTGCCCGCAGTGCGGCACGAGTTCGCCGAGCTCGATCCCCACATCGCCCCTGTGAACCCGCGCACGATGCGCATGCATGTCGCCGCTGGTTTGTCGCGCGAGCGCATGGCGTCAACGCTGGTGAGCGGGCTCGGTGTACTCACACTTGCACTCGCGTCGTTCGGATTGTATGCCGTCGTGGGCGCCGCAGTGACGAGGCGCGTTCGTGAGATCGGCATCCGGATCGCAATCGGGGCGCCCGCAGGCGGCGTGGTGAGCATGCTCGTGCGCCGCGCGTTGCTGCTTGCCGGCGCTGGCATAGCCGTGGGCGTTGCGCTTGCTTTGCCCCTTACGCGCTACATCCGCACAATGCTGTTCGGCGTGGGGCCGGGCGATATTCTGTCGTTCGCGGCGGCGGCGTTGCTGCTGCTCGTTGTGGCTGGGCTTGCGGCGTGGATTCCCGCTCGCCGCGCGGCCAGGGCGGATCCAATACTCGCTTTAAGGTGTGAATAGTGCTGAAGAACGTACGCTACGCGCTTCGTTCGCTCGCCCGCTCGCCGCTGTTCGCGGCGGCGGCGATACTGTCGCTGGCTCTCGGGATCGGCGCGAACACCGCCATCTTCTCGCTGTTCGACCTGGTGATGCTGCGTTCCCTGCCCGTGCGCGCGCCCGGCGAACTCGTGCTGCTACGCACCGAATACCAGGCGCCAGGGTGGATGTCGGCGGACAACATGTTCGGCTCGCTCTCCTACCCGATGTACCGCGACCTGCGCGACCGCAGCACCGTCTTCAGCGGCGTGATCGCGCGCGCCGGAACGGGCGTCAACTTCTCCGAGGGCGGCGAGACGGAGCGCATCGGCGCGGAGATCGTCTCCGGCAACTTCTTCCCCGTGCTTGGAGTGCGCGCGGCTCTCGGCCGTCTGCTCACTCCCGACGACGACCGCACTCCCGGAGCCCATCCCATAGCGGTGCTCAGCTACGACTGCTGGGTGAACCGCTTCGGCGCGAACCGCGGCGTGCTGGGACGGAAGATTCTCCTCAACGGGCACCCGTTCACGATAGTCGGCGTCGCTGCCGCGCAGTTTCACGGTGTGCTTGCAGGCTGGTCTCCCGATGTGTTCGTGCCGGCGATGATGGCAAAGCAGGTCAGCACGATGCCCATCGACTTCAACGACCGGCGCGGGCGCTGGCTGAGCATCATCGCGCGCATCGCCCCTGGCGTCTCGCGGGAACAGGCGGTGGCCGGAACAACGGCGCTGTACCGCTCCATCCTTCAGGAGGAGATCAAAGACCTCCCCGGGATGAGCGACGAGGGCGCGAGGCGAAAGTTCCTCAATCACACGCTCGAACTGTTGCCCGCGCACCAGGGAATGAACTACCTGCGCACGCTATGGCGCGAGCCGCTGATCGCCATACTCGCGATGGTCGGCATCGTTCTGCTCATCGGATGCGCGAACGTGGCCAACCTCATGCTCGCGCGCGCCGCGGGCCGGCAGCGCGAGATCGCTGTGAGGATGGCCGTAGGCGCGGGGCGGTGGGCCATCATCAGGCAGTTGATGACGGAGTGTTTCGTCCTCGCGGCAGCCGCGGGCTGCGCCGGGCTGTTGATAGCCGTCTGGATGACCGACCTGCTGGTCCGCATGCTTCCTGAAGATGGTCTCCGAGGGTGGCTGAGCGCCTCCATCGACGCTCGGATGCTCGCGTTCAACATCGGCATATCGGCGCTGGCCGCCATGCTGTTCGGGCTGGCCCCGGCGGTTCAAGCGGCGTACTCCGAAGTGGCTGCTTCGCTCGGCAACAGGGGAGTGGGCGCCGGGATGCGCCATGGGCAGAGCAGAACGCGGCGGTTGCTCGTGGTGGCTCAGGTTGCGTTGTCGCTGGTGCTGCTGGCTGGCGCGGGGTTGTTCACGCGCACGCTGGTAAATCTCAACGCCGTCGATCCCGGCTTCCGCGCGGAACGGCTGCTCAAGTTCTCCGTGGTCCCAATGATGAGCGGCTACACAGAGGAGCGATCGCAGACGTTTTTCCGCGATCTTAGGGCGCGCCTGGCCGCGATACCGGGCGTCGAGTCCGTTGGGGCGGCGAATCCCGGCCCGTTCACGAATAGTGAGAGCGCCGGAAGCGTGACGGTCGAGGGCTACCATGCGCGCCCGGGCGAGGATTCAGGGGCCTCGCTGCACGCCATCAGCGCCGGATATTTCAAGACGATCGGCGCGCGCATCGTCGCCGGACGCGAACTGACAGACGCCGACGAGCAGTCCGGCCAGAAGCTGGTGCTCATCAACGAGGCTTTCGCGAAGAAGTACTTCAGCGGCACGAACCCGCTCGGCCGCCGCGTGGCGATAGGCGGCGGTACACCCGACCGCGAGGTCGTCGGAGTTGTCGGCGACATGAAGCGGAACGGCCTTCGCGAGGACGCACGGGAAGTTTTGTACTACCCGTATGCGCAGCGCGAGCGAGGAACCCCCATGCTCACTTATTACGTTCGCCTCGCCGGCGACGAAGGCGCGGTGACCGCCGCGATCCGCCGCGTGGTGCGCGACATGGACCCGACGGTGCCCGTGCTCGAGCTCGGTTCCGTGGCCGCGTCGATAGAGGAGTCGATGTTCACGGCGCGCGTGACTGCATTTCTCGCTGCCGCGTTCGGCGTGCTCGCGCTCGTGCTGGCCGCGCTCGGGCTGTATGGCATAGTGGCCTACAACGTGGAGCGGCGGCGGCCGGAGCTCGGCGTTCGGATGGCACTCGGAGACACGCCGTCCGGCATCATTCGGCTCGTGATGGGCGACGTGGCGCGGATGGTGGCGTTCGGAATCGCCATCGGCCTGCCAGTGGCGCTGGCCGGCGCGCGGCTGATTGAATCGCAGTTGTTCGGTTTAACGCCGCGGGATCCGCTCGCGCTATCGGCTGCCATTGCCGTGCTCGTCGCGGTTGCGGCCGTTTCCGGCCTGTTGCCCGCGCGGCGCGCCGCCAAGGTGGACCCTATCGTCGCGCTGCGGTATGAATAGCTGGTAGGCTTGTGCCCGCAAAACCGAGAATTCTCATAGCCGACGACCAGCCGGACGTGCTGATCGCGCTGCGCCTGCTCCTGAAAAGCGAGGGCTTCGAGACGGAATCGGCCACCTCACCGGCAGCGATCATTTCCGCCATCGAGGAGCGCGACTTCGACGCCGTCCTGATGGACATGAACTACGCGCGCGACACCACGTCGGGCCAGGAAGGGCTGGACCTTCTCTGCCGCATACAGGCGATCGATTCCACGCTCCCGGTGATCGTCATGACCGCGTGGGGCAACGTGGAGCTTGCCGTCGCCGCCATGCGCCGCGGCGCGCGTGACTTCATCCAGAAGCCCTGGGAGAACGCGCGGCTGCTAAGCATCGTCAAGACGCAGCTCGAGTTGGGCCAGGCGTTGCGCCGGGGCCAGCGGCTGGAGGCGGAAAACCGGCTGCTGCGCGCCGAGGGGCGGCCCACGCTGATCGCCGAAGCGCCCTCGATGAGACCTGTGCTCGACCTGATCGAGCGCATCGGGCCGTCCGACGCGAACGTGCTCATAACAGGCGAAAACGGCACGGGCAAGAACGTCGTTGCACGGGCGCTGCACGCGGTCTCCCAGCGCAGCCAAAAGCCTCTTATCACCGTGAACACGGGCGGGCTGCCGGAGAGCGTTTTCGAGAGCGAGCTGTTCGGCCACGTGAAAGGCGCGTTCACGGATGCGCGGTCGGACCGCGTGGGCCGCTTCGAGCTGGCCGACGGCGGCACGCTGTTCCTCGACGAGATCGCGAACATCACGCCGGCGCAGCAGGCGAAGCTGTTGCGCGTGCTGGAAACCGGTGAGTTCGAACGCGTGGGTTCGTCGCGAACGCGCCGCGTGGATGTGCGCGTCCTATCCGCCACCAACTCCGATCTGAACAAGGAAGTCTCCGAGGGACGCTTCCGCGAAGACCTGCTGTTCCGGCTGAACACGATCGAGATACGGTTGCCCCCGCTGCGCGACCGCCGCGAAGACATCCCCCTGCTGGCGATGCACTTCCTGCGTATCTACGCAGCGCGGTACCGCAAGAACGTCACCGGCTTCGACAGCGCGGCGATTCAGGTGCTGCTGGAGCACCCCTGGCCGGGGAACGTGCGCGAGCTGGATCACGCCATCGAGCGTGCTGTCCTTATGGCGCAGACTGAGACTGTGCGGGCGAGCGACCTGGCGCTCCGCACGGGGCGCGAAACCGCCCCTCGCCTGGAAGACATGAGCCTGGAGGAAGTGGAAGCGTTCCTGATCCGCAAGGCGCTTCAGAAGTTCCACGGCAACGTGAGCCAGGCGGCGGCGGCGCTGGGCCTCAGCCGCAGCGCGCTGTACCGGCGCATCCAGCGGTACGCGTTGTGAGAACCATGCGGGCCTTTGCGTTCAGCGGATTGTCTCCAAGTTGGGCCGGCCCGCAAGTAGATGGGAGCGGGAAGCAGTTGTGGAGCACCGTTGTGGAACGGAGCTCTGTGGTGCGGACTGTCGTGGGGCGGACCTCCGTGGGCAGACCTCTGTGGAGCGGACCGTTGTGAGGTGGACCACTGTGCAGCGGACCTTTGTGGGGCGGACCCCCTGGTCCGCGCGGCGAACCCCTGTTCGCCGCATCCGCCGGGCGGAAGCTCGCGACGTGGCACAGGGGCTGGAGCCCTTCGCTAACAGGCACTCACCGGCACGGCTAAAGCCGTGCCCTGATACGAACCTAGCCTGGTCATCCGCAGGTCTAGTGAAAACCTGGCGGTGTTGGGCGGCGCGCCTAAGGCTGGAGCGCCGGCGAGCGCACTTACGTGCAGCGCTATTCCGCGGGGCTGAGGCCCCGCGCGGGCTCAAGCCCGCCCCCCAACCACGGCAGGGCGGAAGTTCATCGCAGGCCGCAGGCGCAATGCCGAATACTCTACGCAAAACCCGGTCCATCTGTGCGGATTGTGGGCCACGCCGGGCGCGGCTGTGGAGAGTTTCGTATCAGGGCCCGAGTTCAGTCGGGCCGAACCGGGCCCGTATATTCACGGGCTTTAGCCCCTGGATCTCCAGCGCCGTTTTCGTGGCAGGTGGGCTGATACCCGCCCCACAAACACTGCACACAACTCCGCTCAATATGCAGGCCCAGGTGCGATAGCGTGCACAAGACCAAGCGTCAACCTCTCCGGCACGAACACCGTATTCTCCTGCTGGCGATCATGGCCGGGCTCCCGGGCGCGCTTGTGTCGCTCCTGATCCTCTGGCTTGGCGATTACACCCCCAAGGTCCAATGGACCCTGACCGTGCTTGTCGCCGGCGGATGGATAGGCTTCGCCCTGGCAACCCAGGGGTGGGTGGTGCGGCCGCTGCAGACGCTCGCGAACCTGCTGTCCGCTTTGCGCGAAGGCGACTACTCCATCCGCGCGCGCGGCGAGCGTGAGGACGATGCGCTCGGCGAGGTCATCGCCGAGGTCAACATGCTCGGCGAGGTGCTGCGCAAGCAGCGCTTGGGAGCGGTGGAGGCGACGCTGCTTCTGCGCACCGTGATGGCGGAGATCGACGTCGCCATCTTCACCTTTGACGAGCACCAGCGGTTGCGGCTTGTGAACCGCGCAGGCGAACGGCTGCTCGCCCAACCCGCGGACCGCCTGCTCGGCCGCAGCGCTGCAGAACTCGGTTTGCTCGAATGCCTCTCCGGCGATGTTCCGCGCACCGCGCAGATGGTCTCCCCCGGCGGGCTTGGGCGCTGGGGGATCAGCCGCACCAGCTTCCGCGAGGGCGGCACTCCGCACCAGTTGCTGGTGCTATCGGACCTCAGCCGCGCCCTTCGCGAAGAAGAACGCCAGGCGTGGCAGCGTCTGCTTCGCGTGCTGGGGCACGAGTTGAACAACTCGCTTGCTCCGATACGCTCCATCGCCGGAAGCCTGGAGATGATCGCGCAGGGCGAGATCGACGAAGAATCGCGCGAGGATCTGAAGCGCGGCCTGGAGGTCATCAGCTCGCGCGCGGAGGCCCTCACGCGCTTCATGCAGGCCTACTCCCAACTGGCACGGCTGCCGCAGCCCACGATACAGGAGACGAAGCTGGGCGACATTATCAGGCGCGTTGTGGATCTGGAGCGCAGGATGCCGGTCGGCTTGTGCGAGGGTCCGAACCTCACGATACGGGCCGATCCGGACCAGATTGAGCAGTTACTCATCAACTTACTCCGTAACGCCGTGGATGCTGCGCTCGAAACCGGCGGTGAGGTAAGCGTCGGCTGGCGGCGGCTCAACGGGGTCGTTGAGGTAACGATCCGCGACGGCGGCCCGGGACTCTCGAGCACGGCGAACCTGTTCGTGCCGTTCTTCACCACCAAGCCCGGCGGCTCGGGCGTCGGGCTGGTGCTGAGCCGGCAGATAGCCGAGGCACACGGCGGGGCGCTGGCGCTTCAGAACCGCACGGACGGGCAACGCGGCTGCGAGGCGCGGCTCACGCTGCCGGTGTGAGGAGCTCCGCAAGCGGCTCGGGGAAACGTAGCCGGCTTCTGAGTGTTGGTGCGCCGTTTCTCCGCCGGTGGCCGGTGGGCCGAAGCCACGCCCGGGTTTGACTCACGCCCCAACAGACCAGCTCAAAAATGAACGGCGCCCCTTTAAGGGCGCCGTCGTTGGATGATCGATGCAGTAAAGCTGTACAGCTATGGCGGAGTCAACAGACTACCTCAGCTCGAGAACTTCCTTCTCTTTCGCCTTCGCCATCTGGTCGATCTTCTGAAGGAACGAGTCGGTCATCTTCTGGACTTCGTCCAGCGCCCGCCGCTCGTCGTCTTCGCTGATAGCCTTGTCCTTCTGCAGTTTCTTTAGCGCCTCGTTCGCGTCGCGGCGCACGTTGCGGATGCTGACGCGATGCTCCTCGGCCATCTTGTGCAGGTGCTTGACGAGTTGCTTGCGGCGCTCTTCGGTGAGCGGCGGGATTGGAACCCGGATCACCCTGCCGTCGTTAGACGGATTCAGTCCGAGGTCGGCGCTGCGGATGGCCTTCTCGATGGCCCCGATCTGAGAAACGTCCCAGGGCTGCACGGTGATCAGCGATGGCTCCGGCACGTGCAGCGTCGCCACCTGGTTGAGGGGCGTCGGGGTACCGTAATAATCCACCTTTACAGGATCCAGGATCGAGATGGAGGCCCGCCCGGTGCGGATCGTCGAGATGGCGTGCTGGAAATCGCTGACCACTTTCTCCATTCTCTGCCGGTTGACTGCCTCTACGTCCTTCACGCCCTGGCCTGCGTTCGTGTCATTGCGTCCCGTCTTCATGGATAGTCCTTGCTAAGGGATTATAGCCGTCCCGCGACTGGCGTCTCCACGCCGCAAATGACGGTGCCGATCTGCTCGCCCCGGACCATACGCATAATGTTCCCGGGCTGGTTCAGGTTGAAGACGATCATCGGGAGCTGGTTGTCGCGGCACATCGCGACGGCAGTGGCGTCCACCACGCCCAGCGCCCGGGAGAGCACATCACTGTAGGATATCTTGCTGTAGAGTTTCGCCGACGGGTCCTTCAGCGGATCGCGGTCGTACACTCCGTCCACGCGCGTGGCCTTGGCCATCACCTCGGCCTTGATCTCAAGCGCTCGCAGCGAGGCTGCGGTGTCGGTCGAGAAATACGGGTTCGAGGTGCCGCCCGCGAACACAACCACGCGGCCTTTTTCAAGGTGCCGCAGCGCACGCCGGCGGATGTACGGCTCGGCCACCTGCCGCATCTCGATGGCCGTCATGACGCGGGTGGGGACGCCCTGGCGCTCCAGCGAGTCCTGAAGCGCCAGCGCGTTGATTACCGTCGCGAGCATGCCCATGTGGTCCGCTGTCACGCGGTCCATCTGGCGGGCAGCCGCGGCCACTCCACGGAAGAAGTTGCCGCCGCCCACGACTATGCCGAGCTCCACTCCCAGGCGCGCCACCTCGCCTACTTCGGTGGCAAGCCCGGCGACGCGTTCGGGATCTACCCCGAACTCGGCGTCGCCGGCCATCGCCTGGCCGCTCAGCTTAAGAAGAATGCGCTTGTACACGGCTCCTCAGCCTGCGGTTTCGGGGGTAGGCTCCGCCGCCTGCCCGTAATCGCCCAGCTTGTAACGGACGAAACGCGAGACGGTGATGTTCTCGCCCGTCTTGGCGATCATAGCCGTGATGAGCTGCCCCACAGTGACCGAGTTGTCCTTGATGAACGGCTGGTCGAGAAGGCAGATCTCCTCGTAGAACTTCGCCATGCGTCCCTCGACGATCTTCTCGGCCACCTTTTCCGGCTTGCCCTCGGAGACTGCGCGAGCGAGCTGGATGGCGCGCTCCTTCTCGATCACCTCGGGCGTGACATCCTCGCGCCGGATGAATCGCGGATCGGCCGCGGCCACCTGCATGGCGATATCGTGCACGAGCGCCTGGAACTCAGGCGTGCGCGCGACGAAGTCGGTTTCGCAGTTCACCTCCACCATCACGCCGAGCTGCGCGCCGGGGTGCAGATAGGTGCCGATGAGTCCCTGTTTGGTAGCGCGCGTGGCGCGCTTCGCAGCCGAGGCTATGCCGCGCTTGCGGAGCACGACCTCTGCCTCGGCCAGGTCGCCTTTGGCTTCCTGCAAGGCCTTCTTGCAGTCCATCATGCCCGCGCCGGTGCGCTCGCGTAGCTGTTTTACTAATTCTGCGGTAATCTCCGCCATAGTCTTAGCCCTGCCTCAAATTGAAAAGAATGCCATATGGACGCGCCCGAGCCACACGGGCCTTGGGCGCGCTGCCGCTTGCGTACCCGGAGTGCGGCCGGGCGCCGCTCGCGGCCCGGTTGCTAACTCTCGCGCTCGCGGATGGTCGCCTCGGTGGGCTGGCCGGCTTCTTCGGGAGCGGGGCCCTTGCGCGGCAGCGACGTCGACGGCAGATCCTCGTCTGGGATCGTCTCCGACATGAGCTGCTCAGCGTAGCGCGGGTCAACGTACTGCGTGTACTCCGGAATCTCCTCGAACGTCTCTTCGGACTCGATCTTCTCGGCGGCGCCCTCGGCCACGAAGTCCTGCTCGGTGGCAAGCGCGCGGCCTTCGATCACGGCGTCGGCGATCTTGCTCGAGAACAGCCTGATGGCCCTGAGCGCGTCGTCGTTGCCCGGAATGGGGTAGTCCACCAGGTCCGGATCGCAGTTTGTGTCCACCACGGCCACCACGGGGATACCGAGCTTGCGCGCCTCGTGAACGGCGATCGCCTCCTTGTGGGAGTCGATCACGAACACGTAGTCCGGCAGCCCCGGCATTTCCTTGATGCCCGCCAGGTTCTGCTGCAGGTGCCTGCGCTCGCGCTCCAGGCGCGTGATCTCTTTCTTCGAGCGGCCCTGGTAGTTGGTCTCGGTGGCCAGCATGTCGAGCTCTTTGAGCCGCTTGATGGACCGCTGGATGGTGATGTGGTTCGTCAGCAGACCGCCCAGCCAGCGCTGGTTAACGTAGTACATGCCGCAGCGCGTGGCTTCCTCGGCGATAGCCTCCTGCGCCTGCCGCTTGGTGCCGACGAAAAGCAGAGTCTTGCCCTGGGCAGCCATCTCTCCAACGAAGCGCATGGCTTCCTTGAAGAGCTTGAGGGTCTTCTGGAGATCCACAATGTAGATCCCGTTGCGTTCGCCGAAGATATATTCTTTCATCTTCGGATTCCAGCGCTTGGTCTGGTGCCCGAAGTGAACGCCAGCTTCGAGCAGTTCCTTCATTGAAATCGACGGCAAAATGCCTCCTGTGGATTGTCAAAACGCCGCGCCCGGATAGTCTTTCCGGCGCGGGCTGCTGTTCCCTTCCGCGCGAGGCGGTCCAAAGCGATATTTGCCCGCGCGGTATTCCCGCGAATCACGTGAATGGATGATTCAGGGGGGTTCGGGAAGGGGAAAAAACCATGAAGCGCGCGGGCGGAGCCGCGGACACGGACCCGCGCCCCCGGCGCCGCGCACGCCTCAACTGTCGCATTACCGCTTGGAGAACTGGAAGCGCTTGCGCGCGCCCTTTTGACCGTACTTCTTACGCTCGTGACTGCGCGGGTCGCGCGTGAGCAACCCGAGCGACTTCAGCCGGGGCCGGAGCTCCATGTTGAACTCCGTAAGAGCGCGAGCGATGCCGAGTCGCACGGCGCCGGCCTGCCCCGTTACTCCGCCGCCGGAGGCCAGGACCAGGACATCGAAGCGGTCCGCCGTCTCGGTGGCGAGCAGCGGCTGGCGCACCATGACGCGCGCCGCCTCGGTCGGAAAGAATTGCTCGAACGGGCGGCCGTTGATCGTTATCTGGCCCGTTCCCGGCCGCAGGAAAACGCGGGCCACCGCGCTCTTCCTCCGGCCCGTTCCCAGGTACTGAACTTGTGCTGCCATGCTCTCTAGATCTGCTCCTCTACGCCCGGACGGCCATCGCGACCGGCTTCTGCGCCTGGTGCGGGTGCTTATCGCCCGCATAGACCCGGAGCTTCCGGATCATCTGCTTGCCCAGCTTGGTCTTCGGCAGCATGCCCGCGATCGCGTCGCGGACCATGAACGCCGGCTTCGTCGCGCGCATCTTGCGCGCCGTGATCTCGACCAGGCCGCCGGGATAGCCGGTGTGGCGGCGGTACACCTTCTGGTCTTCCTTCTGGCCGGTGAGCCGGACCTTGGCGGCGTTGAGGACGATCACATGGTCGCCCGTGTCCAGGAATGGCGTGAAACTCGGCTTATGCTTGCCCATCAGCAGCATCGCGGCCTTGCTCGCGACGCGGCCAAGTGGCTCGTTTTCCGCGTCGATTACATGCCAGGCGCGGCTGATGTCCTTGGATGATGGAAACTCGGTTTTCATGGACAGACGTGTCCACTCCTTTGCCAGCGAAAACATCAGGTTAGCGAATCCGGAGCGGCGTGTCAAATCAGGAGAGCGCCGCCGGACAGCGCGAGTGGATCAATTTAGTGTTGCACATGCGGGGGCTTTCGGTCACGCCAGCGCCGGTCCAGATGCGCGAGAGGCGGCGGGCGCCACCGAACGGATCCGTCTCATGCCTCTGCGCGGAGTTGGCGCCTTCAGTAGATGGTGGCATCAGCCCTGTCGGGCGGACCTCCTGGCCCCCGGGCGACCCCCGTCGCACCATTAGGCGCTGCAACGCAGTCGGCTTCTCTACAAAGTCCAACCCAGCCGCACCAGGGGGGTCCGGCGCGGGCGGGGGCGCCCGCCCCACGCTGCTTCTGTCGGTCACACGCTTCCTCGAGCTTCTCGTCACACGCGTTTGGCTAAGCCGGACATCGGATGGCAGCTACACCACCGCGCTGTCCCACGGTTTTTTGTCGCGGCCAGCGATTGGCATGGGTACCTCAACATATTCCTTGACAGCGCATCCAACTCTGCCACAGACTATGCCTAGCTGGCTATGCCTAGCTATCTGAGATGGGCAAGCACCCTAACGACCGGCTCCAGGGCACCCTGGACCTCCTGATTCTGAAGACGCTCGCCTCGCGCGGCGCCACACACGGCTACGCCATCGCGAGCCACATCCAGACCATCTCGGAAGACGCCCTGCGCGTCGAGGAGGGATCACTCTACCCTGCCCTGCACCGGATGGAGCAGGCCGGCTGGATCGAGGCCAAGTGGGGGGTGACGCCGACGAACCGCCGCGCGCGATTCTAC
The DNA here is from genome assembly GCA_050260275.1 of bacterium. Taxonomy (GTDB): domain Bacteria; phylum Acidobacteriota; class Terriglobia; order Bryobacterales; family Bryobacteraceae; genus DATMXS01. Next base: position 22,134 of record JBLNBX010000176.1, on the reverse strand, counting down.
TCCATCACCGCTGCCGGGCAGCGCCAGCTCGAGACCGAGGAGCGCAACTGGGAGGCCCTGACCCGGGCCGTCGGCCGCGTGCTCAGGTATGCATGACGGGAATGCTATGGCACGTCCGCCAGCGGTGTCGCCGGTCGTGATGGAACCTGTCGCGCTATGCCGGCGCTTCACGTGGCCTGCGCCCGCGGCCTGCGGCGCCCGCTCGGGGCGCCACTGGAAGTGATGCCATGCGCATCCTCAAACGTCTTCTGAACTTCCTTCGCGACCGCCGCCACAGCAGCGAGATCGCCGACGAGCTCGCCTTTCACATCGACATGCGCACGGAGGAGAACATCGCCGCGGGCATGCTGCCCGAAGAAGCCCGCCTCGATGCCAGCCGCCGCTTCGGGAACCGCACCCTGATTGCCGAGCGCACGCGCGACTTCGACATCCCGCGCTGGCTAGACCGCTTGAGTCAGGACCTTCGCTACGCTGCGCGCGCGCTCAGGACGAGCCGGGGCGCGGCAGTTGTCCTGCTTATCTCGCTGGCGTTGGGAATCGGCGCGAACACGGCGATGTTCACCGTGGTCGACGCGCTGCTCATGCGCCCGCTGCCCGTGCGCGATCCGTCGTCGCTCTACAGCATCACGCTCGGCAACTTCTGCTCCTGGGGCCGGGTTGAAACCGACAGCGCGATGAATTACGCGCTCTGGAAAGACCTCCAGAACGAGCAGACGGTGTATTCCGGCCTGTTCGCGTATGCGCCGGCCACTTTCGACATCTCGAGCACCGGCGGCGGCGAGGTGAAGAAGATTTCTGGCGCGTTCGTGTCGTCGCGGATGTGGAGCATTCTGGGACTGCAGCCGGTTGTGGGCCGCTTAACCCTCCCCTCGGACGAGAAGCCCGGAAGCGCTTCCGCCGTCGCGGTGCTCGGAGAGATCTTCTGGGAAAGCCGATACAGCCGTGACCCGAGCATCGTTGGACGAAACATCCTCGTCAATGGAAAGCCGCTGACTGTAATTGGAGTGGTTCCCCGCACGTTCTTTGGCATGTTCGTCGGAGACCGGGTTGACGTCTACCTGCCGCTCGAGGCGCAGCCGTTGATGGGAGATCCAGAGAACGCGCTGGCGAATGGAAAACACTGGTGGCTTACGGCATTCGGCCGCCTCCGCACCGGCGTCTCGCTCGAGGCGGCACGAAGACACCTCGCTGCTATCTCGCCTGGCGCGATGAGGCGCACGATGCCGCCGGACTGGTTTGAGAACGCCGCCGACCGCTACCTGCAACAGAGGTTCGAGACCAGTTCCGCTGCAACAGGCTTCTCCTCCATGCGCCGGAATCTGCGGCGCCCGCTTACAACGGCTTTCGGTCTCCTCGGCCTCTTGCTGCTGCTCGCTTGCGTGAACATCGCGACGCTGCAGTTGAGCCGTGGCCTCAGCCGCCGGCGCGAGTTTGCCGTCCGCATTGCGCTGGGCGCTTCGCGGGCGCGCGTGGGCTTTCAGGTGTTTCTCGAGAGTCTGATCGCGGCGCTGGGAGGCGCCGCCCTCGGGATCGCGCTTTCCTATCCTGCGACAGCGGCGCTCAGCAGGCTCTACTCCACCGCCCGGCGCACTGTGGAACTCGATCTGAATCCCGATGCGCGAGTGCTTGCGTTTACAGCCGCCCTGGCGTTTGTCACCGCGCTGCTGTTCGGGCTAGCGCCCGCACTCCAGGCGATGCGGACGCAACCCCACGGCACGCTCAAGTCCGTTCGCGCCACCGGCTCGCTCCTGCCGGTGCGCGAGTGGCTGATTGCGGTTCAGGTGGGGCTTGCGATTGTGCTGGTGGCGGGGGCGCTCCTGTTCTCCGGGACGCTACACATGCTCACCTCCCAGGCGCTGGGCCTGAGCACCCGCAACGTCCTGCTCGTACAGATGAATTCGCAGCGCACGGGTATCGAGGCAGCAGCGCGCGGCCCCTTGTACCGCGACGTGCTCCGGCGCGTTTCAGACACCCCAGGCGTTGAGCGCGTTGGAATGTCGTACGTGTCTCCGCTGAGCGGGAGCGCATGGCAGATGCCCATCGCAGTGGAGGATGATACCGGCGCAAAGCGCGAGGTGAACTCGTACGTTCACGTCGTGAGCCCTGAGTTCTTCGCCGCTTACGAGACACCCGTGATTGCAGGCAGGTCTTTTTCGGCACATGACGATGCCGGCTCGCCCCGTGTTGCCCTGGCCAACAGGGCATTTGTGAATACCGCGCTCGGCGGCCGTCAGGCCATAGGCCGCCGCCTCAGGTGCGACTTCATGAAACTGGAAGCCGAAATAGTGGGCATCGTTACCGATGCGAAGTACAGGAACCTCCGTTCGCCCGCGCCGCCCACTATCTATGTTCCGATGTTCCAACAGGCCGAGTTAATGCCTTCCATCACCCTGGCCGTGCGCACGTCCGGTCCGATTTCCGGCGTGATTCCAGCGCTCCGCGGCGCGATCGAGCAGGTCAACCCGAAAATCACTTACACCATCACGCCGTTCGAGTCGCAGGCTGCGGATTCTGTGGCGAACGAGCGCGCGATGGCGGCACTGTCCGGGCTGTTCGGCGCGCTCGCGCTTCTGCTGGCCGCGGTGGGCATCTACAGCGTCGCGGCATACTCGGTCGCGCAGCGCCGCGCCGAGATCGGGCTTCGCATGGCGATAGGCGCAAGCGTGTGGCGCATCCTCTGGCTCCTTTTCACTCGCACCGGACGCATGCTCATAGCGGGCTTGCTCGCCGGAATCGTGTGTGCGGCTTGGGCGGCCAAGTTCACCGAATCGCTTCTGTTCCAGGTAGCTCCGCGCAGCCCATGGGTGTACGCCGGAGCGGCGTCGGCGCTGCTCCTGGTGGCCGCGATAGCCGTCGCAGGCCCCGCCATCCGGGCCGCGCGCATGGACCCCTCCGAGACGCTGCGAGCGGAGTAACCTCCTCCGCTCGCGCCAGCCCGTTCCGGCTCATCCGGCGCTGTAGCAACAGCTCGCGAGATAGAAGCTGCCCAAGCGGTCCCGCAGTCCGGCTCGATATTCCAGCGGCGCGTGCCATGCGCGCGGGCGGGCAGCTTTCCCAAACGCCCGGATCACTCGCGCGCCGTAGAATGAAGGCGGGGCCAAGGGATGCCGGATCATGAAGGGGGCGTCTGCCCGGATGTCGCCATTGCGACGGTCAGCTCGGGCGTGCCCGGGCTCGACGAGGTCCTCGGAGGGGGCTTTCCCCGTAACAGAATCACGCTCGTTACGGGCGGACCCGGCACCGGCAAGACAACTCTGGGTCTCCAGTTTCTGGCGGAAGGCGCGCGGCACGGCGAGCGCGGTCTCTATCTCGCGCTGAGCGAGACGGCGGACGAGCTGCGCGCCATAGCGGATTCATACGGCATCTGCCTCGATGGCATCGAGGTCAGCGAGATCATACCGGCGGAGGAAGCCGAGTCCGAGGCTGCCTTGTTCCAGCCGGGCGAGGTCGGTGCGTCGGAATCCGCGACCAGAATAATCGAGAGCATCGAAGCCGCCAGGCCCCGGCGCGTGGTGCTCGACTTCGTGTCCGCGCTGAGACTTCTGTTCACGGATGACCTTCATTTCCAGCAGTACCTCTTGCGCCTGAAGCGTCTGGCGCAGCAGGGCGCAACGGTGCTCTTGATGGAGGTGGGCATAGGAGACGAATACCTTAGGGTATTCGCGAACGGAGTTGTCCAGCTTCAGCAGGTGAGCCGCGACTACGGGCCTACCAGGCGCCGGCTCTGCGTGAACAAGGTGCGAGGGGCGCCGCACGCCACAGGCTTTCACGATTTCAGGATCGGGCCAGGCGGCCTGACCATCTTTCCCCGCGTCAAGGTCTTGCCTGGCAGCATTCACCGGGAGACTCTGCCCCTTATCTCTACCGGGTTTCCCGAGTTCGACGCCATGCTCGGTGGAGGGTTCCGGATAGGATCCAATGTCCTGTTTCTCGGCGCGAGCGGGACGGGCAAGTCGGCGCTCGCCTCGGAGGTGGCAGTCGCTGCCGCCCTGCGGGGCGAACCCGCGGTCATATTCGCGATCGACGAACAGGCCGGAAACTACTTCGACAGGTCGCGCGGCCTGGGGATTGAGATCGGCCGCGCCTTGGATACAGGAAAGCTGAGGCTGGAGCAGATCAACGCGGCGGAGAGCTCGCCCGGCGAGTTCGTCCACAAGGCTCTCGACGCGGCCGTCCGCGAGCGTGCCCGCGTGATCGTCATTGACGGCATTGGAGAGTACATGCAGGCCATGCGGCACGAACCAACAGCCGCCCTCCACATGAGCGATCTGCTCTCTACGCTCTCCGAGAAGCGCGTCGTCACCATACTGCCGCTGATCGAGTCCGGCGTAGTGGGCAGCCGCGTGAGCGCCCCCGTATTCATGAGCTACCTGTGCGACACGATAATCCTGTTTCGCTACTTCGAGACGGAAGGACTCATAAGTAAGTGCATCACAGTCCTGAAGAAGCGGTACGGTCCTCACGAATCCGGCATCCACGAGCTGAAGCTCGAACCCGGCAGGATCAGGATCGGCCCGCTGCTGCACAGTCTCCGGGGCGTCATGACGGGCAATCCGAGCTCTGCGCGGCAACATGAGCGCGAATAACCTGCCGGCTGAAAACATATTCGTGACCGCAGCGGACGTGCGCGACGCGCAGCTGATCTGCCGTGTGGCGAGGCAGGCGGGTTTCAACTGCATTGTGTGCCGCGATATGGCTGCATTCTGCGATGCCGTCCGCCGCGAAGACGCGAGCGCCGGCGTGGTCACGCAGGAGGCGCTGAAGCCGCCGAACGGGGCGCTGCTCGTTGAGGCGTTGCGGCAGCAGCCGTCCTGGTCGGAGTTGCCGGTCCTCATCATTGGGCGCAGCGGCATGGCTCCCGCGCACGCCGTACCCAGGATTCTGTCGGAACTGCGCACCTTACGCGCCGCGGTCGTACTGGAGCGCCCGCTCCGGATCACCACGCTGGCGAGTTCGCTGCAGATGGCCCTGCGCGAGCGGAGGCGGCAGCGCGAGCAGCGGTTCGCCGCCGAGCGCGCCGAGTTGCTGCGAAACCTTCAGATCGAGCACGAGCGCCTGGACTTTGCCCAGACCGCCGCCAACGTCGGAATCTTCGAGTGGTGCATGGACGAAGACCGCCTCAATGTGTCGCCGCAATTGGAGACCATCTGGGGGTACGCGCCCGGCGGGTATGACGGCCGGCGGGCGTCGTTCTGGAAATCGATCGACTCGCGAGACCGGCGCCGGATGCGCAAAGAAATTCTGCGGATGCTGCGCGAGCGGCAGGCCTTCGAGGTGGAGTTTCGCATCGTCCGTCCCGATGGCTCCGTGCGGTGGATATACTCCCGGGGCCGGCTCCGCACGGATCCTACCCGGCGCATCATTGGCGTGAACATGGACATCACGGAGCGCAAGCACGCTGAGGAGGCGCTCCGGGAGGCGCAGAGACTCGAAAGCGTGGTCACGCTCGCCGCCGGCGTGGCGCACGATTTCAATAACCTGTTGACGGCCATAACCGGGAACGCAAGCCTCCTTCAGGATCTGCTTCAGGATGAATCCAGGGAGCGAACCCTTGCGGATCGAATCATGGCGGCGGCGAACTCAGCGGCGGGCCTCACGCGCCAACTGCTCGCGTACGCCGGAAAAGGCCGCACGATGCTGGAGGAAGTTGACCTGTCGCAACTTGTGTCGGGCATGGCCGGCCTGCTGCGCTCGGCGCTGCCGAAGCCGGTGGAACTGAAGCTGAACCTCGCCAGCGGCCTGCCGGTGATCAGGGCAGACGTGAGCCAGATGGAACAGATCCTGATGAACCTCGTGGTCAACTCCGGCGAGGCCATCGGCGCGAACGCCACAGGCGTAGTCGAGATCACTACGCGGTCGCACGCCACCCGCAGCGGAGCGCTGATGGCCTGCGTCGAGGTGAGCGACAACGGCCCCGGCATGCCCGAAGAGGTACGGGCGCGGATATTCGAACCGTTCTTCTCGACGAAATTCCTGGGCCGCGGGCTCGGGCTGGCGGCGGTGGCGGGAATCGTCCGCTCCTACGACGGCGAAATCAGCGTGGATTCCGAGCCCGGCGGCGGCGCCCGGTTCCACATCTGCTTTCCCGCTCACGCCGCGCTGGCGCACCCGGCCGAGGAACAGGCGCGCTCGGTTCTGCCGCGCGTGACCGGACACGGCACGGCGCTGGTCGTAGATGACGAGGGAGTAGTGCGGGACATGCTTACCGTGCTCCTCGAGCGTGCCGGATTTGACGTGGTCACGGCCGCGAATGGAAAGGAGGCCATAGCCGAGTACGACCTGTATGCGTCCCGGATCGTGCTGGTCGTACTGGATCTGATCATGCCCGTCATGGGAGGCGAGCAGGCGCTTGCCGAGCTCCACGCGCGAAACCCGGAGCTGCCTGTCCTCATCTCGACGGCTGCGCCCGACGTCGATCTGAAGCGGCTCACGCGTATTCACGAGAACCTCGAAGCGCTTCAGAAGCCCTTTACAGCCGGGCAGCTCAACGCACGGCTGAGGCCATTGCTAGAGCGGCGTTTCGGCGGGGAGAAGCCTCCGGATACCGGACGGGCGGCGAGCTAGGCGGCGCTCGTGCTCGCGTCCCCGAGCGCCTTCCGCACCACACTGACCCACTCTGAACCCTCGGGCGGAATACCCTTCGGCGGGCGCTTGATTACACGCGTCACGCCCATCCGCGCCGCGTGCTCGGTGAGGTCCGGACCTTCCCCGGGAACGGTTGCGATGATCTTCGCTGCGGGCATCCGGCGCTGGAGGGCACCGATCATCTCCGGCCCGGAAGTCCCCGGCACCATGAAATCGATGATGGCAAGGTCCACGGGCCGCGTGTAAGTCTCGAAGACCCGCACCGCCTCGTCGCTACCGACACAGCCGATGACCTCGTATCCCGCCGGCCGCAGCACTGCGGATAGGTGGCCGACGAAAGCCCGGTCCTCGTCTACTATCACGATCGTTGCCGGCATGGCGCGCCCCCATCGTCATTATCCGGCACAAACCGGCTCACGGCCGTCTATCATTCCGGCTCTCCTTAGTCTCTTCAACCGGCTTAGTTGCTCCAGACCAGGTCTCACTCCACCACGGGGGTAACAACTTTCTCCCGGTGGCAGCGGCATAGCAATGTCCCCCGGAAGGAGCTATCCAGCCATCGAACGGGCCTCCGCCGCATCCCAGATAAGACCTTGGTTTTGTACCCTGGTGAATTAACACTCGTGGCAAGAGTGTCGATCACTGGTAGGTAGTAAACTGGTCCGCGCCGCGGAAATCGCGGCGCACGGGCGCGATGGGCGCGGCCGGCGGAGAACCGGCGCCGCGCGGCGAGACAACGCCGGAGACCCGTCAGGTTCGCGGCCCGCACAACTCAGAAAGGGGGGGTTCGGAATGTTCACTCACGGCCGGCTCGCAACCGGGCTGCTGCTGTGGGCGGCGATCGGGGCGCTTAAGGCGCCTCAGGACGGTCCCAGCGGCCCGAAGCAGATCACGAACGTTGGGGTCGTAGTGTCTCACCGGCAGGCGATCATCACGTACACGGCCCCGAACGCCGCCGCGTGCACGGTGGATGTGTTCACCGACCCGGCGATGACGCGGCCCGTGAATGACACCAACACCGCTCTCTTCCCCGGATCGAACCGGGACGACAGGCCGGGTAGCGTTTCGGAGGGCACCCGGCGCTCGTTCGTGGCCGGCCAGATTCCCATACCCGGCTGGTCCGGATACAGCGTGCGCGAGGCGCCCGCGCCGGTGAGAATCGTCACCGCCATCCGGGATGCCGAGGGAAGGTATGCGACCGTCACGACCGCTGGACCGCACGGTCTTGCCGTCAACGACCGCGCCGCCATCGAGGGTGTCTCCGACTCGTCATTCGACGCTGAGGACGCCCTGGTCGTCTCGATCCAGGACTCGCACACGTTCTCCTACGCCAATGCCGGCGCGGCGAACGCGCAGGGCGCGGGTGGCCGGTTCTCGAGAGCCAACCGGTTCAGCCGCACCCTTCAGGCGGACACGCCCCACTGGTTCCGCATCACCTGCGGCCCGGCGATGTACATGGGCTCCTTCAGGACGGCGACGGTTCCGCTCGGCAGCACCTATGGGGAACTCACACCCTTTGACTGGTCGAGCGCGCCCATGAAGTATCTCTACCCCTCCATCCCGAACGTCAGGGGGTACGAGGTGATCGACCCGGTAACCGGCGTTCTGGCGAAGCGCGCCTCGCTCGCCTCGGATTCCTCTCACAGCGCAAAGGACTATCCCACGAGCTTCGATGCCGGCAGCGAGGTAGCCTGCCCGCAGCAGAAAACCAACGGCGGATACCATTGCACGGTCCAGTCGAAGCAGCAGATTAACAGGTTGTACTGGTTTGGCGACGACGGCTCCATCCGCTTCCTCGGCTACCTGAGATACAACGCCGGGCCCGACTGGGAGGCGGGGTACTTACCATCTCAGGCTTACTTTGATGCAGACGATCCCAACGTGCTCTACGCCATCGGCACGGGTAAGCCGTCGAAGAAGCCTGTTCTTCTCCAGTTACGGTACACGGGCAACGACGAGGAGGCGCCGCCGGACGCTCAGGCGCAGTGGTCCATAACGAACCTGACGCCCGCGGGCTTCCCGGCTTTGGACGGGCTGATATCGGAATTCGACGCGTCGTTTTCGGGCCCCACGTTCGCGTCCTGCTCGCTCGCGGCCGTTCAGGGCAACCGTCTGCTCGGGAGCTGCCGCGCGCTCAACCAGGATTCGCCCGCATGGCTGTGGGTGCTCGACCTCGGCGATAAGCGCCCGCTGGGTTCCTGCTCGTCGTGCCTGAAGATAATCGCGGCGGCGGCCGTCCACCGGAACCCGGCCACGCGCTGGTGCGGGCTGCACTATGCCGCCTATGTTCCCGGCGGAGACATATTCCACTTCATCACCCAAGGTCTGCGCGGCGGGGGCTCCACCGGACCGTGGTACGTGACGCTTCAGAACGCTGGAGGCATCGACGCCGACGCCGACGTCATCACCGTGGACGGCGAGCCCGTTTGCGATCCGGGCAGCCTGCCGCGCGACGGCTCCAGGTACCTGCAGGAAGCCTTGCCGGGCGACATATTTCAGTTCACCGACGCGCCGGAATACATCAGAATCATCGCGAAGACGGGAAACAACTGGACGGTTGAGCGCGGCTGGGGCGCGTACCCGAAGAGGGCTCACGCCGCGGGCGCCACGCTCAAGGCGGTCTGCCCCGGCCTCGCAAACACGTCATCCGGCTACGCCCCGGACGTCTTCTGGCGCTATGTGGATGATCCGCGCGGTATGGACGCCTCCGGCTCGCTCTGGATCACGGACCGGTTCGTGCGCAACCTGCACCGGGTGGCCCGCGATCCGTACGACATTGCCGCCGGTTGGTTTGTCCGCAAAGGCCCGTTTCCCGCGGACAACTTCAACAAACCGGCCACTTTCGTGCACCAGGCTTCGCCGCTATTCGCCGGTGTGTTTGCCGGTTGCGACGGCAACAGCTATCAAAAACACCCGTCGTTCGAAAACTGGAACGCCCCTTCGGAAGATCGCCGCGGCTGGTTTCTGGACCTGACGCCATTCCAGTCCGGCACGGTGCCCGGCGAAACCGCACAGAAGGTCGACGGCACATCGTACATCTATCGGGTACCGGCCGCGAAGGATTACCCGCGCGACGTCAAGAAGGCGCCGTACATCGGGATTAGCGGCACGAATGTGCTGCTGGACATCAGCGGGCCCGGAAGCCGGCTCGACGACTCGCCCGCCGGCCACTTCACCATGTGCGCAGCTTACCAGGCCGGCGAGTGCTGGCCGGGATCGGTCGCTGGAGATATGTACGCCAACCTGCCGTACCTTACGACGCCCTCGTGCTCGCTTGGCAGTCCGTCCGGCGGCCAACTCGACCTCTGCACATTTCACGTCGGAGCCTATGGCCAGGCGGTGGTGCAGTTCGGCGTCGACGCCCCCGTCACGGAAAGCGGCGCGATCAACAGCCGCGTTCTGATACGCGGGCTCTCGGGCGCGTGGCGGCGTTGGGGACAGCTCACCAACGCGCGCGCGCTGCCCGACGGCGAGTGGATGGTGTTTCCGACAACCATCTTCGACGACCACACCACTGGCGAGAACACGAGCATGCTGGCGCGCGTTCCTCGACTGCCCGAGCCCGACGGAATCGACCGGTCGACATTCGTGCCCGTGAAGGTGTCCTCGCCGCCCGTGGCCGGCGCCGTGAGAGCTGTGGTCGCATTCGGATACGACCCGTCCATGCAGTTCCGCTGCACGCAGAGACGCGAGGCCTGCGTCGCTGTTTCCGCGGAATACGACCCGGCGGACCCGTACAAGTTCGCAGATACGGACGCCTACACGGGTGTCGATTGCAGGTCCGGTTGCTCCATCACCATCCCTGCGATCAGCGATCGCGTTGTCTACTACCGCTGGATCTACGGAACGGAGCACGGAACCGTCAAGTCCGTGGGACCGGTGAAAGTGCTGATGTCTTCTGGCGCCCGGATAGCGCGCTGATCACTGCCTGCCGGGCCGCAGCGCCGTTGCGGCCATCAGAAGCTGGCCGGGCGATGGCCTTGCGTTCGCCTCCGCGATGGCCGGAGAATGCGAATAATGTCTCGCCGCGGGATTGCTGGTCCCGCGCGCCCGGGCATGCTCCGGCGCGGCAAGCCGCAGGTGGGTCTGTCCAGACCTGGACTCAAATTGGAGGGAGCGCTAATGCATTTCCGATTCACTTCTGCCCTGTGTCTGCTCATGCTGGTGTGCGCCGCCGCGCGCGCTGACGTGGTCACGCTGAAAAACGGCGACCGGCTGACGGGAACGGTCGTTAAAGCCGCCGAGGGCAAGGTGATCATCAAGTCGGTTTACGATGTCGAGGTCACGCTCCCCTGGGATGCTGTCGCGAGCATCGAGGCCGACGAGCCTGTATACGTCGGCATGAAGGACGGAAAGGTGATCAGCGGCGCGATCACGCTCAAGGGCGATACGGCCGAAATCATCAGCAAGGATGCCGGCACGGTCCCGGCCGCCCGAGACGGCATCGTCTATATCCGCTCGAAGGACTCCTACGATGCCGAGATCGACCGCTACCTGAGCCCGCGCCTGATCGATCTCTGGACCGCGTCGCTCGATTTCGGCATATCCCAGGCGCGCGGAAACGCGTATGCGTCCAACATGACCACGAGCGCTGTAGCGGCGCGCGCCACGCCGCGCGACAAGATCGGCCTCCACTTCACCTCTATACGCGCGAGCGCGAAGACGGACGGGGTATCCGTGCCAACCGCGAACGCGATACGCGGCGGCCTCAAGTACGACCTGAACCTGACTCCGAACATCTTCACCTTCGCGTCGAGCGATTTCGAATTCGACGAGTTCCAGCAGTTGGACCTGCGGTTCGCGCCCGCGTGGGGCCTCGGCCACCATGTCTGGAAATCCGACCGCGGTTACTTCGACTGGCAGGCCGGCGCGGCGCTCAACCGCGAGTGGTTCTCCACCGGGCTGACGCGGACCTCGGGCGAGGGACTGATCGGCCAGGATCTGTTGTTCCGCCTCACCCAACGAATCTCCCTGCGCGAGAAGGCGCTGATTTTCCCGAACCTGACCAATCGCGGCGAGTACCGCCTGAACGTGGACCTCTCCGCCGACGCTGCGCTGTGGCGCTGGCTGGGCTGGCAGTTCACCGTAAGCGACCGGCTCCTCAGCGACCCCGTGCCCGGCAGCAAGAAGAACGATCTGCTATTCACGACGGGTTTGAGGCTGACGTTCGCGAGGTGAAGGGCGCTACGTCGCAGCTCTGGTGCGGGCTTGGGTACAAGCCCGGCCTCAGTTCTTCGCCGCCTTCTCCACCGCCTCCATCACGCGCAGGATATTCTCCCCGAGGATCTTTTTGACGTCCTCGTCCGAGTAACCGCGCTTGAGCAGTTCGTAGGTGATGTTCGGCAGCTTTGAGACATCTTCGACGCCCACGGGCAGGTAGCCGCTGACGCCGTCGAAGTCGGAACCGAGGCCCACGTGGTCGATGCCGGCCACCTTCGCGACGTGCTCGATATGGTCGATCAGCATCGATAGCGGCACCTTCGGCATCTTCGCGACGATTTTGCGCTCCTCGGCCTCCTGCCGCGCGGGGTCGTTCGGGAAGCGCTTGCTCAGCGCCTCGAACTCCGGACGGAGCTTCGCGGCTGCTGACGGCGCGTCCGGGTGCAGGAACCACCCGCCGAAGTTCACCATCACCACGCCGCCGTTCTTGCCCACCGCGCGCAGCATATCGTCGGTCATGTTCCGCGAGGCATCGGCGAGAGCGCGCGCGCAGGAGTGCGAGGCGATGATGGGCGCGCGTGAGGTTTCGATCACGTCCCAAAACGTCTTGTCCGATACGTGCGAAACGTCCACCATCATTCCCAGCCGGTTCATCTCGCGCACCACCTCGCGCCCGAACTCCGTCAGGCCGTTGTGGTGCTTCACGCCGGGCTTGTCGATATCGCCGGAGGAATCCGCCCAGTTGTTGGTGTTTGAGTGCGTGAGGGTCATGTACATCGCGCCGAGGCGGTGAAACTCGCGCAGGTTGTCGAGGCTGTCCTCGATCGCGTGGCCACCCTCGACGGCGATGATCGCCGCGATCCTCCCCGACGCGGCTATTCGCCGCACATCCGCCGCCGTACGGGCAAACTCGAGATCGGGGTTGCGGCGCACGGCGTCCGCTATGGCCGCGATCATCTCCTTCGCGCGCGCGGCCGCGTTGCCCGTCTTCACATAGCTCGGCGCGACGTACGCGGCGAAGAACTCAGCGTCGAGCCCGCCCTCTTTCATGCGGGGAATGTCGGTCTGCGCCTCGCTGGCCTCGTGGCGGATGGCGAGGTCGTAGCCCCTGTCCGTCATGAGCATGGGAATGTCGTTGTGCGTATCGACGACGATCGCCTCGCGGTGAAGGCGCATCGCGCGCTCGCGAAGCGCGCTGTCATCTGCCGCGGGGAGAAGAACTGCACCTGCGAGAAGTGCCATGGCAACTCGAATCATGTTGAAGCTGCGATTGTCCTATATGCGGCAGGCGCACAACCAGCGCACACAGATGCGCATTCACCCATCCGAGTGTTTTCGTGGGGATGGCCGGGCCTGCGCCCGGTTCGGGCCGCCTCGTGACGAACCCGCACGCCAACTCGCGAAATCCGCGAATCGCGCACCGGCCCGCAAGAGCTGCCCCACACAGACTATCCGCCTATCGAGTACATCGGCCGCAACGGCGCTACGAATCTCGCCGTGTTGATCTCGTGCCCTTCCCACTTCGCGCGTACGACGTTTCTGATGGTTTCGGCGATGCAGTCGCCGGAAGCGCCGCCGCGAAGCAGCGGTTTCACGTCAGTTTCTTCGAGCGCGAACAGGCAATACCGCAAGTGGCCGTCGGCTGTGAGCCGGATGCGGTTGCAGTGCTCGCAGAAGGGCCGGGTCACGGAAGCGATGAAGCCGATGCGCCCGCGCCCGTCGGCGAACTGGTAATCGAGCGAAGGCGCGCGCTCGTCGCCTTCGAGCGGGATCAGCGGCCCCACCTCGCGCGAGAGTATCTCGAGGATCTCGGAAGCCGGCAGCACGAGGTCTCGCCGCCAGAGTCCCTGGGCGTCGAGCGGCATGAACTCGATGTACCGTACTTCGCAGCCCGTTTCGCGGGCAAACTGCGCCAGCGGAACTATGTCCGGCTCTACCAGTCCCTTCACCGCGACGGCGTTGATCTTCACGGGCGAGTAGCCTGCGCGCAGGCAGGCATTTATGCCCGCCAGCACGCGTTCTAGCACGTCGCGCCGGGTGATCTCGATGAAGCGCTCGCGGTCTAGCGTGTCCAGGTGCACGTTGACGCGCCGCAGACCAGCCTCAAAAAGCGGAACGGCCATCTCCTCCAGCGCCACGCCGTTCGTCGTGAGCGCCAGGTCCTCGATTCCAGGAATGGCCGCGAGCCGCGAAACGAGCTCGGGCAGCCCCTTCCGCAGCAGAGGCTCGCCGCCGGTGAGGCGGATCTCCCGCACGCCAAGCCCGGCGGCCGCTCGCGCGAATCGTTCTATCTCTTCGAAAGTGAGGATCTCGCCGCGCGGGACGAACTCGACCTCGCGCTCCGGCATGCAGTACGTGCAGCGGATGTCGCACCTGTCGGTGACGCTGATACGGAGACTATCGTGCAGCCTGCCGAAGGTGTCGCGCAGTTCCGCCACGGCCCCTCATGCGATGGCCAGCATGCGCTCGAGGGGCACGAGCGCGCGGCGCATGATCTCGTCCGGCAGCTCCACCCGTGGCTCGAGCGTGACCAGACAGTCCCGCAGCTTCTCGAGCGTGTTCAGCCGCATGAACGGGCATTCGCTGCAATTGCACTGCTCGTTCGGGATGAAATGGAAGCGCTTGTGCGGCGCGAGCTTGTTGAGCGAGTGCTGAACGCCGCTCTCGGTCATCACGATGAACTCGGAGCCGGGCGCGTCCACGCACCACTTGATGATCGCGGTGGTGGAACCCACGAAATCGGCCTGCTCCACGACCTCGGGATCGCACTCCGGATGCGCGGCCACCAGCGCTCCGGGCATGCTCGCACGCGCTTCGGCTAGCTTGCGCGCGGCCCAGGTGGCGTGCACGATGCAGGTGCCCTGCCACAGGCGCATGTTCGTGCGGCCGGTCTGCCGCTCAACCCAGCGGCCGAGGTTGCGGTCCGGCAGGAACAGGATGGGCTGTTCGGCGGGAAGGGAGTTCACTACGGCCACGGCGTTTCGCGACGTGCACAGGATGTCGCTCTCGGCCTTGACCTCCACCGACGTGTTTATGTAGCTGACGATGGCATACTCCGGATGGGCGCGGCGCCAGGCGCGAAGCGCGTCCACAGAGCAGCTCTCGACCAGGCTGCAGGAGGCCTCCCGGTCCGGAACGACAACGGTGCGAGTGGAATTCAGCACCTTGGCCGTCTCGGCCATGAACCACACGCCGCAGAAGGCGATCACATCGCCATCGAACTCGCGGGCGCGCCGTGCCAGTTCGAGGCTGTCGCCGACTGCGTCGGCCAAGTCCTGGATCTCCGGCTCCTGATAGTGGTGCGCGAGGATAATCGCACGGCGTTCGCGCTTGAGCTGAAGAATTTCCTCGGTGAGTGTTGCTGCCGCGATCATGGGGGGTGTGATCCATTTTACCAAGCGGGAGGCGGCTGGATCGGACTCCCCCAGGCCCCGGTTGCGCCGAAGCCTGTATAATCGTTCCGAATACGCGCACTGCGCCCGCCTTAAGCGTGCCGGTTTCCGGCCCGCCTGCGCTGGCGCGGCACGCGCCAGATAAGAATTCTATTAGGAGGACAATGAGCAAGGAAGACTCCATCGAAGTAACCGGAACCGTAGTTGAGAAATTTCCCAGCGGCCTGTTCAGCGTTCAGATCGACCAGGACCGCACCGTGCTGGCCCACCTGGCCGGCAAGCTCCGCAGGAACAGAATCCGCGTGCTCGCCGGCGACCGCGTCACTCTGGAACTTTCGCCCTATGATTTGACCAAGGGTCGAATCACCTATCGCCACAAGTAAGGCGCCGCTCCATCCGCCGATTGCTCGAACAAGCCGATACGTGTCTCCGCGCCAGCCCCAAGCGCATTTGCCGTGCTAAGCCGTGCTAAAAGGTAAGACTTGAGCCGCCGCGCCCGAGTTCTCGTCATCATCGGAACACGCCCGGAGGCGATCAAGCTCTGCCCCGTGGTGAAGGCTTTCCGCGAGCGCGCCGGGCTTGACGTTCGCGTCTGCGCCACCGCGCAGCACCGTGCGCTGCTCGACGGGGTTCTGTCCACCTTCGGCGTCACGCCGGACGCCGATCTCGACATCATGCGTCCCGGGCAAACGCCGTTGGAGGCGTGCGCGCGCATGCTGGCCGCCCTCGATACCCTTCTGGCCGACATCCGGCCCGACCTGGCCATCGTGCAGGGCGACACCGTGACCACTTTCGCCGGAGCGCTGGCGTGCTTCTACAGGCGGGTGCCCGTCGGCCACGTCGAGGCCGGTCTCCGCACCTGGGATCTGCAGCAGCCTTTCCCCGAGGAGGCCAACCGCGTCCTCACCAGCCGCATCGCCTCGCTGCACTTCGCCCCCACCGAGTGGGCCGCCGCCAACCTGCGCTCGGAAGGCGTGCCCGCCAGCGCGATTCATGTCACAGGAAATACGAGTATCGACGCCGTCCTGTTGGTTCGGGACTGGCTCGAAAGCGGCGAGCTGGCCGGCGCGGACCTTCCAGGACTCGATCCCGAGAGGAAACTGATCCTGGTCACCGCCCACCGCCGCGAGAGCTTCGGAGAACCGTTCGAACGCATCTGCGCAGCGCTTGCCCGGCTGGCCTCGCGGCGAGATGTACAGATCGTCTATCCCGTCCACCCCAACCCCAGCGTCCGGGAGCCGGTCGAAAGGCTGCTCGCCGGCGTCCCCAACGTGCTTCTCACGGCACCGCTGGAGTACGCGCCTTTTGTGGACCTCATGCGCCGCGCGTACCTCATCCTGACCGACTCTGGCGGCATTCAGGAGGAGGCTCCGACGCTCGGTAAACCCGTGCTGGTTCTGCGCGAAAAAACCGAGCGTCCGGAGGCGGTTCTGGCCGGAACCGTAAAATTGGCTGGAACTTGCGTGGATACAATAGTTTGTGAAGCCACACGCCTGCTCGACGACCCAGCCGCGCACAAAGCAGCCTCACGCGTTCACAACCCTTACGGAGACGGACGCGCCTCCTGCCTCATTTCAGACTTAAGTGTCTCATTTATAAAGAATAATCCTGTAAATTATTCTTATTAAAAGAGCTTGATAAACCCGTTGCAACGCTGAGACATCAAACTATCAGGTGTCATAATGGGGCCAGAAAGGGAAGCTCGCGAAATGAAGAACTCCGGCTCCCCCAAGCAGAAGAAGGCAACCGGGGATAACTCTCACGATTTAATCAGCTTACTGTCGCAGAAGGTGATCGGCCAGCCTGCGGCGATGAAGCACATCATCCCGTACATCGACATGTTCCAGGCGGGCCTCGCGCCCGAGGGCAGGCCGGTCGGCGTGTTCCTGTTGCTGGGTCCAACGGGAACGGGCAAAACGAAGACGGTTGAGGCGCTTGCCGAAGTGCTGCACGGCAGCGAGAGGAACGTTCTGAAGGTGGACTGCGCCGAGTACCAGATGGAGCACGAGGTGGCGAAGCTGATCGGCGCGCCCCCGGGCTATCTGGGACACCGCGAAACGCAGCCGCTGCTGACTCAGCAGAAGCTTAACTCGGTCACCAGCGAGAAGCACAATCTTTCGATTGTCCTCTTCGACGAGATCGAGAAAGCCGCGCCGTCCATGACGCGCCTGCTGCTCGGCATCCTGGACCGCGCCATTCTGCGGCTGGGCGACAACAGCACGGTGAACTTCGAGAACAGCCTGATCTTCATGACCAGCAACCTCGGAGCGCACGAAATGTCGCGCGAGCTGAACCCCGAGTGGGGCTTCCAGAAGGCGTTCGTGCAGAATAAGGGCGACGTCGCGAGCCGGCTGGAGAGCATAGCGCTGGGGGCGGTCCGGAAGCGGTTTTCGCCCGAGTTCGTAAACCGCATCGACGCGGTCATCACCTACCACCCGCTTGACGCCGAGGCGCTAAAGGCGATTCTGGACCAGCAGATCGCTGAGCTTCAGAGGCACGTCAATACGCGGCTGGGGGACCGCTACTTCAATATCGAGGTTTCCCCCGAAGCGCGGCAGTTCCTGCTCGACAAGGGCACCAGCGCGGAGTACGGCGCGCGCGAGCTGAAGCGCACCATACACAAGTTCCTTACGCAGCCGCTCGCCACAGTTGTGGCGCAGGGCAAGATCGACCCAGGCGCGCGCGTGCGCGTCGATGTCGCCGAGGGCGCCGAGAAGCTGCACATCCACGCTGTGGAGTTTGGCGCGGTGCGTGCGCCGCAGCACCCGACGGTCCTGATTGTGGACGACAACCGTGACCTGCTCAAGTTTCTCGAGCGGCTCATGTCGCAGGCGGGCTGGAGACTGTTGACCGCCGAGTCGGCCCAGGAAGCGCAGAGCCTGATCGGCCGGCAGGCGCCCAATGCCGCCCTGCTCGACTATCTGCTGCCGGACGGCAACGGAGTGGAGCTCGGTGTTCGCCTGCAGCGGCGCGCATCCAAGGCCCAGGTGATCATCATGACCGGGGCCCAGCTTACGCCCGAGGAAGAGGCCATCTGCCAGGAGTACGACTTCCCGATCATGCGGAAACCATTCCTGGCAAACGATATCCTCAACCTGATCCGGGCGCGACTGTTCAAAACTACTTCGGCCGTTGGAGCCTGAGCGAGCCGCCCAGCCCCGACACCTCGACAGGCCGCCCGGACAGGGCGGCCTTTTTCTTTCTCGTCTTGCCGGGAGCGCCTCAGACACGTTGACTGCGTCCTCGATCTACGGGACCCTGAAATCGAGGGGACCTCACAGGAGGGCGCATGACGACTGTCCTCCTCATAGCTCTGCTGATCGCGGTGGTGATCGCGATCGCCGCACCCGCCTTCCGGAGCCGGAAGCGCCGCGAAAAGACGCTCCCGGCTGCGTTCCGCACAACCCGCCCTGCCACGCTTCCCACTCTCAAGCCGGAGGACCGCGAAAGCGTAGAGGAGATCTGGCGCAGCACATGGAGCTGGTTTCGCGACGACCCCAAAGCGGCGGTTGGCATCGTAGACCGGCTTGCCTCCGAGGTGCTAAAGGATGCCGGGTACGATCTGAGCGGACCGGATACGCCGCCCGACGCGGGAACCGTACTGAGCGACTACCACGCCGCCCATGAGATCGCGGACCGCTACATCAAGGGCGAGGCCAGCGAGGCCGACCTGAACGAGGCGATGCTGTACTACACGGCCGTGTTCGAAGCTCTGCTGCACCCGGAAGCGGCCACCGCCGGGAAGCGCAAGGCCGCCTGAATCACTGATCGGCTGGCCGGGGCTGGTAAACCCACGTCTCACCCACGCTGACGTTGTCCCGCACGAATATCTCAAGCCTCAGCCTGACATCGTCCGTCAGGCGATGGTAGGTAACGCTTCCGTTTCGTAACTGAGCGGACGTAAGTTCGAGAGTCCGGTTTGTCCCGCCGTCTGCGATGTTCAGCAGCCCGCGCCCTCCGGCCACAATCGGAGCGGCCTTTCGATTCCAGCTCAGATGCAGATTCTCCCCGTACTCGAGCACAACGAGCGAGAGTGAGTACGGGTCCTGCGCCCGCGAGGCTGTGCCCGCGCTGCCGGACAGACTGAGTGCCGCAAAATAGCCCAGCGCGCCGCCCACAACCAGAAGAGCGGCGATCAGCAGCGCCCGAAATGCCCGCGACCGCCATCGCGGCGAAGAAGAAGCAGGCGGCCCTTCTGTTTCGGATGCGAAAAGGAAGCCGGGAATCGGGACGTCCGGGGCGGCCTCCGCCGGCTGCGGCACTGGCGTGGCTGGCTCAGGCTCGAGTCGCGATGCCTCCTTCGCCGGGGGCCTGTGTTGCGGGGCCTGTTGAGGGGATGCCTCGCGCCTGCTCTGCCGCGGTTGCGGCCTGATCCGCGCCTTACCGGCTTCCAGCGGCTCCGCATTTCGCCAGACAAAGCAGCGCGCCAGGCTCGCCTCGAGGATGCGCGGCGCGACGATCAGCGCGACGGGATCGTCCGGGAACAGCTCGTCACGAAGCGCCGCGTCGCGTTCCTGCAGCGTAAGCTCGCCTGTCGTATCGGTTCGGAAGAAGCCCACGGCAGGTACGCCCGCAAGCGCGCGCTTGAAGGTTTCCTTGTCATTGCCGGACAGAAGGTAGTTCGGCCCGAAAGCATATTCGCAGGGCACCGGTATCACCTGCTCTATGCGTATGACGGTGCGCGCGCCGCGCACGACCGAGCCTACCAGGATCCCTCCGACCTCAGCGCCCCGGCGCGGCACCAGGCCAAGTCCCCGCATGGCCTCATTGAGAAGCTGGCCCGCCGCCGCCGGCTCGAGAACGATCGACAGCGGCCTCCCCGGGACTTCGAACGTGTACAACGGCCCGTGTGGCGCGAGCTCCGCGCCCGCTGAGTCATCTGGCATATTTGGCTGCGACTATCGTACTAGAAGTCGCGCCAGCGGGGCTTTGGCGCATGGGTCAACGCGGCCCGGATGACACATATAAACTGATCCTGGGATGAGCGGCACGCTTTACGTTGTGGCCACGCCGATAGGCAACCTGGAAGACATCACGCTGCGAGCTCTGCGCATACTGCGGGAGGCCGGACTGATAGCGTGCGAGGACACGAGGCAGACGCGGAAACTGCTGGATCACTACGGGATCCGGACGCCTGTTATCAGCTACCACGAGCACAACGAGGCCGCGCGCGCTCCTGAACTGGTTGCGAAGCTGCTCGAAGGGACGGCCGTGGCGCTCGTCTCAGACGCGGGTACGCCGCTGGTTTCGGATCCCGGTTACCGCCTGGTCGTGGCGGCGATTGATGCGGGAATCCGCGTTGAGCCCATACCGGGCGCGGCCGCCGTAACGGCGGCGCTGTCGGCGTCGGGCTTGCCCACCGATGCCTTCCACTTCGCGGGTTTTCTTCCGCCCCGCGCGGCCCAGCGCCGCAAAGCCATCGCGCGCCTGAAAGATGAGCAGGCCACTCTGGTGTTCTATGAGGCGCCGCACCGCTTACGCGAGTTGCTCGAAGATATCGAGGCGGTGCTCGGCCCGCGTCCGGTTGTTCTGGCGCGCGAGGTGACGAAGCTGCACGAGCAGTTCCTGCGCGGCACGGCGGCCGAATTGCTGGCCTCGCACGTCCCGCTCAAGGGCGAGTTCACGGTGATGGTGGGCCGCTCCGCCGGGCCGGCCGCGGCGGGCGAGGACGATACTCCGGTTTCCGAAGCCGTCGAGGCGAAGGTGCGGGCAGGAATGACGCGCATGGATGCCATCAAGGCCGTGGCGAGGGAGCGCGGCCTTTCGAAGCGCGACGTGTATCGCGAGGCCGAGCGCGAGCAGTCCTGAGCCGTCCCGCTCACGATATACTGGCATTCCGGCTGGTTTTCGCCCGCCCCGAAGTTTATGCAGAGAACGTCAAGAGTCGGCGCGGTGTTCTGCGCCGCGCTCACCATCCCGCTCATTGGCTGTGGAGGTGGGTCGCGGCACGATACACAAGAAGCCTACTTCCTCGTAACAACAAATAAGAGCATTCCCTACTGGCAGAGCGCGGCTGCGGGGTTAACCGACGCCGCTACTAAGCTCGGAGTCAAGTGCGAGCTGACCGCCACGGATGCTTACGATCCGAACGGCGAGAAGGAGGAGTTCAAGAAGCTCCTGGCCCGGCCGATCAAACCGGCGGGCATCCTGGTCTCGCCGGCAGACCCGGAGGGAATGACCCCGCTCATCGATGAGGCCGTCGCGCAGGGCA
Source organism: bacterium (assembly GCA_050260275.1). Lineage (GTDB taxonomy): Bacteria > Acidobacteriota > Terriglobia > Bryobacterales > Bryobacteraceae > DATMXS01. The sequence goes on along the minus strand of JBLNBX010000176.1, from coordinate 786 downwards.
TCCCTGTCATCACGATCGATACGGATGCTCCAGCCAGCAAGCGCCTGATGTTTATCGGCACAAATAACTATGAAGCGGGACGCATGGGCGGCGAGGTCGTCGCCAAAGCGCTGAAGGGCAAGGGTAACGTAGTGGTGTTAACGATGCCCAGCCAGGTTAATCTCCAGGAGCGCCTGAACGGCTACGAACAGGTGTTCCGCGCCAACCCCGGCATCAAGATAGTCGAGGTGGTGGACATGAAGGGCGATGCCCGCATCGCGTTCGACCGGACGAAAGAGATCCTGGACAGCGGCAAGCCGGCGGTTGACGCATTCGTGTGCCTGGAAGCGCAATCCTGCCCCGAAGTAGCCGATGTCGTGAGCCGGCACACGGCTAAAGACAAGCTCATCGTGGCGATGGATACAGACCCGAGGACGCTCGACTGGATCAGAAAGGGCGTTATTGCGGCCACCATCGCGCAGAAGCCCTATACCATGGCGTACTTCGGCGCGCAGGTGCTCGACTTGCTGTACCACAACAAACTCGAGACGCTTACCGCGGACTTCAAGCAGAACGCGCGGTCGCCTATCCCGAGCCTGGTTGACACCGGCGCGACGCTGATTGACAAGAGCAATGTGGACTCGTTCCGCGAAGGCGGAGCATAGAAAGGCGGCTGAAACCGCAGCGACGGCGCTGCCCTACTCGGGCAGCGCCCCTCTCAGGTTCTTTTTCTCTTCCGGCGAATGTCGCCGAGCATCACCAAACCCCATCCCATCACCGCAAAAGCAGCCGGGTCAGGCAAGTTCG
>JBLNBX010000175.1:0-8824 GCA_050260275.1 bacterium | reverse complement strand
GATGGCGCGCCGGCGGGCCTTCTTGTTAGTTGCCGGAGTTCCCTCCAGCTTTTCCGCAAGCTGCTGGTGTTTCTTCTCGAGCGCCGTTATCTCCGCAAACTGCTGCCGAATCTCGTTGCGGCGCTTCTGGTGCGCGTCGCTGCCCTCCTCGGAGTCGCCCAAATCGACGTGATTCTCGAGCTCTTCGGGGTTGCGCCGGATCTGCTCGGCAAGCTCGAGCACTGCCCGCTGCACCAGCGCGGAGCGGCTTATCGCCTTCAGCATTTTGAGCTTGCCGCGCTCCATGCGCCGGGCCAGATCTACTTCGCCTTCACGAGTCAGCAGCGGGACCGCACCCATTTCACGCAGGTACACGCGTACCGGATCATCCGTGTAGATGGACTCTTCGGCCTGCTGCGCCGTGTGAAACTCGTCAGCTTCCGTGTCGAAGAACTTGGGTTCCTCGTCAAAGGGCAACCCAAGCGGCTCTTGACCATCAGCCAAAAACTGATCTTCAAAATGGTCCACTGTTTTGACTCACCTTCCCGCTGGACAGGGCTATTCCTCAGCTTGGTCGGGGGTAGACTGGTATGCGTTGGCCACCGGACACCCGGTGTGCATTCGACGGCTGCACTTCTGGCACTGAATGCCACTATAGATCATACCATCCGCGATCGGATAAGTTAAGCCCTAATCTTCAAGATGTCTGGGAATGGTTTTGGTTACATCAAAACGGGCTCATCCTCGGAGCTCGTTGTAACACTGTGGTCCCAGGAGCGCTTTCCTCTCAGGGCCTTTTCTGGCGCATCAACGCCTTGAGCTCGTTGAAGAACGCCTCTTCATCCTGGAAATCGCGGTATACCGAGGCGAAACGCACGTAGGCCACCTTGTCGAGCGCACGGAGCTGTTCCATGAGCGTCTCGCCGATCTCGGCGGTGCTCATCTCGCGCTCGGGACTGTCCATCAGCCGCGATTCGACGTCGTCAACAATTCCCGCCAGCTTACCCATCGCCACAGGGCGTTTCTCGCAGGCCTTGAGCAGTCCGGCCAGGACCTTCTGGCGATCGAACTTCTCGCGCCGGCCGTCCTTCTTAATCACCATGTAAGGCACTTCGTCGATGCGCTCGTAGGTGGTGAACCGCCGCCCGCAGCCCAGGCATTCACGCCGGCGCCGCACGACATCCCCTTCACGGCTCTCGCGCGAGTCCACTACCTTGTCCTCTAAGTGATTGCAAAACGGGCAGTTCATACTGGAGCACCCCCGCTCGCGGGCTGTCCCGGTCCGGCGTCGGCGCGCATGGCGACGGCTTCCGCGCGCTCCGCCGCCTCGCGCTCAAGCGCCCTGAACTGCCGCCAGTTCAGCCCTTCGCGAAACGCCAGCGCCAGACCCACCGGCACCACCGCGATCCAGGAAATCACCCAAATCATGATCGCCATGCCCGTCGCCAGCTCGAGCGGAACGTGAAAAAGCTCGTTCAGGACGACGATTGCGGCAATCTGCACTCCGCCGCCTATACCCGGGATCTGGACCAGGCTCCCGCAGGCAACGAACGCCGTGAACGTGATGATGTCGGCCACCGCCAGCGGCGCCGTGCCCGGATAGGCGCCAAACAGGAAGGCGACAGAGAGTATGATCACCAGCCACTCGGCCACGGTGTAGAGAAGAAGGAGCATCACCGTGCTTCGGTTTTTCGTCGAAGCCGCGCCGTCCAGAAACGCCGTCACGAGCCCGTCGGCGCGCCGGTGGTGCTTCTCGGGGAGAAACGCCAGCGCGTCCAGCAGCCGGGTCCGCATGGCCGCCGAGTAGCGGTTCAGGACGACGAGAACGATCAGGCAGATCACGCCCGTGGCTACTATCAGATAGCCGCCCGCCTGGATCGCCACCTCGAATCGCGGGCCGAGTACCTCCCGCGACCGCCCGATGTGAACCATGGCGTACCCGAACATGACCACGAACGCCAGCAGATCCCAGATCCGTTCCAGGAACCACGCGGCGATCTGGGATGAGAGCGGCAGGTTCTCCTTGCGGGAGATCAGGTAAGGGCGGACGAGTTCACCCGGACGGCCCACCAGGGTTACCGCCGTGAACCCGATCATCGTGGCTGAGATCAGGTTGCGGACGCTCGTGCCCGGCTTCAGAGGCCGGAGCATCACGCGCCACCGCAGCGCGCGGACGACGTAGCTAAAGAGCGCCATGGCCACAGAGGCGCTCAGCCATCTCCAGTCCAGCTCGACGAAGCTGCGCGCCAGGGCCTGCCATTCGAAGCCCGCGCCCAGCCACTGCTCCCGGATCAGCCAGATGACGAACAGGAGCGCGGCAGCCGCCACCAGCCAAAGCTTCCATCGTCCGGCGTTCCTGGTTTCGGGAGGAATCTGACTTGGATTCAAGCCCAAACCCGTTAGAATGGAACGTTGCATGCCGGTGGCTTAGATTTCGAGCGAACTTCTTATCATAAGCCCTCGTTCTTCTTACTGGAAGCCTGAATTCAGGCGCCGGACGGGCCGGCGGTACTGGGCAGGCTCGGAGGACGAGGACAGTGGCAGCGACCGCAGCAACGTTTCTGGCCGCCTGGCCCGCAGACAAGCGGACGCCGGCTGAGACTGCTGCCGCCGCAGGTGATGGAAGCGGACTGCTAGGCTGCCGCAGGACGTTGATAGGGAACAGCTTGGACCCGGACCTGGACCTTGTGGAACGGTGCCTGAACGGAGACGAGACCTCGTGGGAAAACATGGTCAAGTCCTACACCAGGCGTGTTTACTCCCTATGCTACCGCTTCACCGGCAAGGAGTCCGAAGCCCAGGACCTGACCCAGGAAGTCTTCCTTCGCATCTTCCGTTCTCTCAAGAGTTTCCGGGCCGGCGAGGGGTCGCTTTCGGTCTGGATCACGCGCGTTGCCCGGAACCTGCTGATCGATCACTACCGCCGCTCGCGCATGGACCGGATGAGCGATTCCATCGAGGATCAGCTTCCGGTGCTTGAGGAGAAGACGGCTCTGGAGTCGCGGACCGACGGCATGCTGGCCGGCCGCGAGGCGAGCGAACTGTTACAGTCCGCGCTTGCGAAGCTGTCCCCGGAGCTGCGCGAGACGGTCATTCTGCGGGATCTGGAGGGGTTCGAGTATAAGGAGATCGCAAAGGTGCTGAAGGTGCCGGAAGGCACCGTCAAGTCGAGATTGAACCGCGGCCGCGCCGAGCTGGCGCGGATCCTGCGCCGCCAGAAGGTGCTCGTATGAACTGCGCCGATCTCGAGATCCGTTATTGCGACTACCTGGACGGGACGCTCGACGCCGCCGGAAGGCTGGAAGTGGAAACCCACCTGGCCTCCTGCGAGCTTTGCGCCGCGATGGCCCGCGACATCTCGGCCGCGATCGGGTTCATGCAGCAGGTTCCGCCGGTGGAGGCTCCGCCCGAGCTGATGACGCGGATACTCTTCGAGCTGCCGGAGGCCTTCAAGGCCAAACCCGAGCAGCCGAAGGGCTTGAGACGCCTGCTGCACAACTGGATACAGCCCATACTGCAACCGCGCTTCGCGATGGGCTTTGCCATGACGATCCTGTCGTTCTCGCTGCTGGCGCGCTTCGTGGGCATCTCCCCGCGGCAGCTCACGCTGAACGACCTGCGGCCGGCCAACATCGTCACGGCGGTGGAGTACAAGATCCACCGCGCCTGGGAACGGACCGTGAAGTTTTACGAAAACATCCGGCTGGTTTATGAGATTCAGACTCAGTTGCGGGAATGGACCGAAGGGAACGCCGCCGCGCCGGAACCGAGCCAGCCGGAATGGGGGGCTCAGCCGAAAGTCACACCCCAGCAGAAAGCCGGCGGAGCTTCCGCCAGCGGCTTGCGTACTGGGGAGCAGGAGAAATAAGTCATGAACTGCTATAAACATACGGACGTTGCGGCAGTGGCGTTCTGCCGAACGTGCGGCAGGCCGTTGTGCCAGGCGTGCCAGCGTCCGGTTCATGGCACCATCGTTTGCGAAGAGCACGCGCCCCGGCCGGTCGTGACGCCTCCTCAGCCCCAGTCACATGGGGCGGCGCCGCCCCGCCAGTCAGGGTCCGGTTCGCCCGCTCTCGCTTTCCTGTTGAGCTTTTTCTTTGGCGTCGGCGCCATCTACAACGGCCAGTACGCGAAGAACATCATCCACATCGTTATCTTCGGTACGCTGATCACGATAGTCAGTTCGGGCGCCGCGGAGGGGTTGGAGCCCCTATTCGGACTTCTGATCGCAGTCTGGTGGTTTTACATGGCGTTCGAGGCGTATCACACGGCGCGCAAGCGCCAACTCGGATTGGTGCCGGACGAGTTTTCAAGCATCTTCCCGCTCCGGTCGGCGCGGCGCGGTGGCACCGTGGCGCCGTTCGTGCTGATCGGGCTCGGCGTGCTGTTCTTCCTGAGCACGATGGACATACTCCACTTCAGGGATATCGCGCGCTTCTGGCCACTCCTGCTGATCGGGCTGGGCGCTTACATGCTGTACTCGCGGATGAGCGGCCCCGACGACGCTTTCCCGGGACAGGGGGGGTCCGATGCGAGACGCTAGCTATTCCCTGCTGCGCGCGGCGCGCGGGCCGATCATGCTGATCACGCTTGGCGCGCTGTTTGTGGCGGATTACTACGCGGGGTGGCCGTTCACGCGCACGTGGCCGATGCTGCTGATCGTCTTCGGAGTGATGAAGCTGCTCGAGATGGCTGCGGCACGGTCCATCTCGGACTATGATGCGGGCCCGCCCTTCATGGGAGGCGGCGAATGAAACAACGAGGATCGCTGGTAGGGCCGATTCTGATCATTCTGATCGGCATCTGGTTCCTGTTGGGTTCGTTCCGGCCCGATTTGCCGTCATTCGAATTGGCGGGGCGCTTCTGGCCGTTCCTGCTGATCGTCTGGGGTAGCGTGCGGCTGTTGGAGCTGCTCGCTATGGCGGCCCACCGCCGGCCGCTGCCGCACTCCGGCATCTCGGGCGGAGAGTGGGTGCTGGTGGTTCTTATCGCTGTCATAGGCTCTGGCCTTTACGTCGCTAATCAGCAGCGCTGGCGCATGCTACCGCCGTTTATCCACATCAACAAGCTGGAGATGTTCGGGCAGGGCTACGAGTTTCCCATTCCCCAGCAGAAGGCGCCCGCCGCGCAGGCCCGCAAGCTGCTCGTGGAGAACCTGCGCGGCGATATGCGCATCGTGGGCAGCGACGTGGATGAGGTGACCATCGCCGGGCGCAAGTCCGTGCGCGCTCTCGACGAGGACGCCGCGGCGGCTGCCGACCGCTCCACGCCGCTCGAGGTTACTGCGCAGGCCGACCAGCTCGTAGTACGCACCAATCAGGACCGTATCACCGGTGAGCAGCGCGTCTCGGCCGACCTGGACATCACCGTTCCGCGTTCGCTCGCGCTCGAGGTGCGAGCGCGCTCGGGCAGCTTCGAGATCTCCGGCGTAAACGGTGCGGTCGAGGTCAGCAGCGACAGCGGCGATGTGAGGGTGCAGGACATCGGCGGTAACGTCCGCCTGGACGTGCGCCGTGCGGACTCCATCCGCGCAGCCAACGTGAAGGGCAGCTTTGAGGTGACCAGCGGGCGCGGCCGCGACGTGGAGATGGAAGCGATGGGCGGCGAGGTGGTCCTTAACGGGTCCTACTCGGGCGATCTTCAGTTCCGGAACCTGGCGCGCGGCATTCGCATCCAGACGCCGCAGACGGAGTTCCGGGCGGAGCGTATCCCGGGCAGGGTGCAGATGGACCTCGGTAATTTCACCGGCTCCAATATTGTGGGTCCCATACGGCTGGTTACGAACCGCTCGCGCGACGTGCAGTTGGAGAACTTCACCGACGCGGTCGAGATTGCCGTCGAGCGCGGGGACATCATACTGCGCCCGAGCGGCAAGACCACGCCGAAGATAGACGTGCGCGCACGAGTGGGCGAGATTGAGCTCAGTTTGCCGGAGTCGGCCCGCTTCTCCCTGAAGGGTACGACCGAACGCGGCGAAATAATCAACGAGTTCGGCCCGGACCTCGAGGTCGCAAGCGGCGACACGCGCCGCGGCGCGACGATCGCGTCGCGCAACGCCGCGGGGAACACGATCACGCTTTCCGTCGAGCGCGGAAATATCACGATCCGGAAAGATAACGGGGCCCGCGATTCCGATGCAGAGAAAGACCCCGCCAGGAGCGAGGCGGACATTCGCGGGCTCCAAGTGCAGCGGCACTGACAAGTTTTCAGCGCACGTGAGGATGGCAAGGCGGCTTGCGGCCTGCGTTGCGCATCCATGCCGATAGAGCGCGTGTCACATCGGGCTTTAGCCTTTGCGGCGATGGCGCTCGATTCGCAGGGCTGAAGCCCTGCGCGGGCTCGAGGCCCCTGATGCGGCGCCAGTGCATGGCAGGCTTCGCGCCGCGCTACCCTGAAAATTGCCGTGCAGGTCCCTCGCTTAACCGCTGCGCTGAGCGAACCGCGGCGGCGCACCCTGTGGCGCGCGCTGGCGCCTACGCTTCGCTACTGGATGCAGACGGAGGTGCACGTTCACGGGTTCTCGATTGCCGCCAACGTGCTGCTGTCGTTCTTCCCACTGCTCATCGTTATCGGGTACGTCTGCTACCTTCTGCTCGGTATCGAGGCCACCCGCGCGGCCATGTCACTGGTGCTGAATGACTACTTCGGCGACAACTTCGTCTTTCGCAACCTGCCCATCTATCTCCGTGGGCGGCCGGAGTTGAGCTTATTCTCCGTCTGCGTGCTGATCATCACGGCCAACGGCGTTTTCGAGCCGCTCGAGGTGGCCCTCAACCGCGCCTGGGGCATCAAAGAGAACCGCAGCTACGTGAAAAACCAGATTGTCAGCCTTGGCCTGATACTCATCTGCGGCAGCCTGGCGCTTCTGTCCACACTGCTTACGGGTCTCAACGTGAAGACCATCGCTGACAACTGGCCGCTCGCGCGGCTGCTCCAGGTTGCGGCGTACAAGGCAGCCGCCGTCCCGGTATCAATTCTGTCGCTGTTCCTGATCTACTGGCTTCTGCCGAACGCGAAGATCGACTGGAGGGCGGTGCTGCCGCCCGCGGTCGCCGTGGGTCTCGCGCTCGAGGTCTTCAAGTACGTGAACCTGCTCACGTTCCCCCTGTGGCTCGACAAACTGGGCCGCGAGTACGGCCCGTTCAAGTACTCGGTGCTGATCGTTCTGTGGAGCTTCCTGGGCTCAATGCTGCTGCTTGCGGGGGCCGAATGGGCCGCCCGGCGCGCCGCCCGGGGCGAAGGCCGGGAGCCCGTGGCGCAGCCGGAGGGGCTGTGATCCCGGTTTTCGAGGGGTTTGCGCGGCTCTCGGCAAAGCACCTATACTCAAAGCTTGTACGCTCCAAGGATTGTCCTGTAACCTGTTCAGTCCAGCGGGGCGTCTCGATAGAGGGTTTCCATGCCAGAAGCAACGAAGGTCAGCCGGCGCGACGTGCTCAAGACCGCCGGCGCTGTCTCGGTTGCGAGCGCGGCGACGCTCGCTGCTCCGCATATCCGGAAGGTCAAGGCGGCGGGCAACCAGGTGTCGTACGGCGTTATCGGCACGGGCAGCCGCGGAACCTACCTCCTCCAGCACCTCCAGAATGTCGATTCGGGCCGGTGCGTGGCTGTGTGCGACATCTTCGAGCCCAATCTCAAGAAGGGCATCGATGCGGCGGGCAACAATCCGAAGGGTTACAAGGACTATCGCGAGCTGTTGTCGCGCCGCGACGTTGACGCCGTTATCATCGCGACGCCGCTTTACAAGCACTTCCCGATCATGAAAGACGCCTTGCTCGCCGGCAAGCACGTGTTTTGCGAGAAGAGCCTGGTCTTCAAGCCCGAGGAGGTTCACGAGCTGCGGGAGCTGCATGCGCAACGGCCCAAGCAGGTGATCCAGGTCGGTCTCCAGCGGCGGTACAGCCAGTTCTACCGCACCGCGAAGGAAATGATCGACAAGGGCATGCTCGGGAAGGTCACGCACATCTACGCGCAGTGGAACCGCAATCCCGGCTGGCGCATGAATATCGACCCGGCGCGCGGAAAGGAATCCGCGTGGCGGCTGTTCCGCGAGTTTTCGGGCGGCCTGACGGCCGAGCTGGGCTCGCACCAGATCGACGTGGCTGACTGGATGTTCGGCTCCACTCCCGAGTTCGTCACTGGCGTGGGCGGCAACGAGTTCATCAAGGACGGCCGCACGGTGTACGACAACATCCAGCTCATCCTGAAGTACCCCGCCGGCCAGAAGATGATCTACCAGTCGATCTGCACGAACAACCACCTGACGCAGTTCCAGGGGCAGCGGACCGAGTTCGGCGAGGTCATCATGGGCACCGAGGGCACGATCGAGATCACCGTCGGCACGGACCGCGAGCCCGCGCTGGCGCTGTGGTACTACGAGCCGAGCGCGAACCAGCCCACGCCTGCTGCCGGGAGCAAGCAGGGAGCAGCACTGGCGAGCGCGACGCTGGTCAGCACGGCGTCGGGCAAGCGCGGGTTGCCGATCATACTGTCCAAGGACAACGTGACTGGCAAGGAGTCGTTCCTCGAGCGCGAGATGAAGTTCGCCCGCTTGTGGCTGTATCGCAAGGGCGTCATGGTCCCGCAGGAAGAGGTCAACCCCGTCGACGCCTCGCTCGACAGCTTCTTCGAGTGCTGCCGTACCGGCCGGAAGCCGGCGGCCGACGTCGAGATCGGCCTGCACGACTCCACCATGGTCATCCTCGCGAACCTGGCCATGGATGAAGGCCGGCGCGTGTACTTCAACGAGATAGAGAAGATGGGCCGGAACACCTCCGGCCAAAAGGCCTAGAATCGGCCAGAAGTCCTAGAATGAGAGGGGCCGTACAGCCCCTCTCATGACCGAAAC
>JBLNBX010000174.1:0-5123 GCA_050260275.1 bacterium | reverse complement strand
AACGGGCCGTGGCCTACGACTTCCGGCGTCCGGACCGCATCGCCAAGGACCAGATCCGCGCCATTCACCTGCTGCACGAAAACTTCAGCCGCAGCCTGGCGTCGAGCCTCTCGGCTTACCTCCGGGTGTACGTGACGGCGAACCTGATCTCGGTGGAGCAGCTGTCGTTCGCGGAATTCTCGCAGTGCCTGCCTTCTCCCACATGCCTCGTGCTGCTCGGCATGAAACCGTATGACGGAACCGCAGTGCTCGAGATCAACCTGTCGCTCATATTTCCCATCCTCGAGGCGATGCTGGGCGGAACGGGCAAGTCCGCGCTGAAGATCACCCGCGAGATGACCGAGATAGAGCAGGTGGTGCTGGACGGTTTCTACCGCATCGTGCTGCACGATCTGCAGCAGGCCTGGAGCAGCACAACGCCGATATCCTTCAGCATTCAGGGTCGCGAGACCGACCCTCAACTGCTGCAGGTGATGGCGCCGAATGAGGCGGTGGTGAGCATAGCCATCGAGGTTCGCATGGGCGAGTCCACCGGCATGATCAACATCGGCGTGCCGTCGATCACGATCAAGATGCTGCGCCGCAAGTTCGACCAGCAATGGACGAGCCGGCGCGCCGAGTCCAGCCCGGCGGACCAGGAGCGCATCCTGAACATCATGCGGAACTCCACGGTGGCGATCGAAGCGCGCATGCCCGATACCGAGCTGGCCGTGCGCGAACTGCTGGAGCTGGAGCCGGGCACACTTCTCAACCTGGGGCAATCGCTCGCCCAGCCGGTGGATGTGCTGGTGAACGGCCGCCGCAAGTACCGCGCCCGGGTGGGTTGCGCGGGGCACCGGCGGGCCGTAGTAATCGACTCGCCTATCGAGGCGCAGTAGCACGCCCCTTCGCAGCATTTCGCTATTCTTTGCCGTCCTGACGCCGATAACGCAATTGTGAGCGCCGCTGGCGCAAGCGCCGCGCGCACGGCGACCTCACGACGGCAGCAGCCTGGCCTCCTGGCCCTTAGCTGCGAAAGAGGACTGTATGGCATCCAGCGCGACTGTAATCGACACCGGCGCCGTCCGGACAAGAGGAGACGACAGGGCAGGCAAGTACCTGATCTTTCCCCTTGGGCGGGAGGAGTATGGGATTCAGGTTCTGAAGGTGCGGGAGATCATGGGCCTGCAGGACATCACCGCAGTCCCGCAGACGCCTGACTTCGTGAAAGGGGTTATCAACCTGCGCGGAAAGGTGATCCCCGTGGTGGATCTCCGCATGAAGTTCGGCCTTCCCCAGGTGGAGTACGGCCAGCGCACGTGCATTATTGTCGTCCAGGTACAAGGTGCGGTTGGCGCGCTGTACACCGGCATCATCGTGGACGGCGTCTCCGAGGTGCTGAACATAGCGGCATCGGATGTCGAGGACACGCCGGATTTCGGCCAGGATGCCGATACGCCCTATCTCCTCGGCATGGCCAAGATCAAGGGCAAGGTCAAGATACTGCTCGACATCGATGAAGTCCTGAACAGCCGCGAGCTGCATGCAATCGAAAACCTGGTCAAGGGGAGCGAGTGAGGACCGGCATGCAAACACAGATGACAATCGGCAAGAAACTGATGCTCTGCGCGGGCGCGATGCTCGCCGTGACTCTCGTGCTCGGCTTCACGTCGCTGCGCTCGATCAGCAGGCTTAACACGGCGTTGACCACGGCTACGAACGAAACCGCAGCCAAGTTGGAAAGCTCCAGCGAGATGAACACCCTCGCGGCCGACATGCTGGCCGCCCAGCGCGGAATGATCATCTGTGCCTTCGCGAAGTCCCCGGAGGGCGTGAGGGAAGCTAACGAGCTGCTGGACCAGTCCGCAGACAGGTGGGACCGCGTACTTGCGGAAATCAAGCCCATGGTTAGGACCGAAGAAGGCAGGCGCGCCGCGAACGAACTGGAGGAACAGGGAAGGCTTTGGCGTGCGGTTGGCGCGGAGTTGAGGCGGGCAGCCGAAACGCTCGACGGCGAACTGGCGCTTAAGATCGGCAGAGACAAAGGCCTACCCGTCTACGAGGCGAGTGTCCGGTCGGCTTCGCGCCTCAGAGAGATTCAGAACCAGAACCTGAGGGAGGCAAGGGCCGAGGGCGAAAGCCTTGGCTCGGCCAGCCGGTGGACGGCATTCATAGCGCTGGGCCTGTCCATCGGGCTGGGCGCGCTGGTGCTGCTCATCGTCCGCCAGATCAGCCGGGCGCTGCAGCGCGCCGCCGGCGAGCTTGGAGAAAGCTCCGAGCAGGTCGCGAGCGCCGCGCAGCAGGTATCGGCTTCCAGCCAGGCATTGGCGCAGGGCGCGTCCGAGCAGGCGGCCTCGATCGAGGAAACATCCGCCTCGACGGAAGAGCTGACATCGATGACCAGGAAGAATGCCGAGAACTCGCGCATGGCGGCTGAGGAGATGATCGAGTCGAGCCGGCTGGTGAGCGAAGCGAATCGGAAGCTGGAGCAGATGGTGGCGTCGATGAGGGAGATCAACACCTCCAGCGACAAGATCAGCAAGATCATCAAGGTCATCGACGAGATCGCATTCCAGACAAACATCCTGGCGCTGAATGCGGCGGTTGAGGCGGCACGCGCCGGCGAGGCCGGCATGGGGTTCGCGGTGGTGGCCGACGAGGTGCGGAATCTGGCACAGCGGTCGGCGCAGGCGGCGAAGGATACGGCGGCGCTGATCGAAGAGTCGATTGCGAAGTCGAACGAAGGCAGCGCCAGGCTGGACGAAGTGGCAGCGGCGATCCGCTCCATCACGGAGAGTTCCGAAAAGGTGAAGATGCTCGTCGACGAGGTGAAGCTGGGCAGCGATGAGCAGGCGCGGGGTATCGAGCAGATCGCCAAGGCGATCACGCAGATGGAGCAGGTGACGCAAAAGGCGGCGGCGAGCGCGGAGGAGAGCGCGTCTGCGGGCGAGGAGATGAGCGCGCAGGCCGAGGCGCTGAACGAGATCATCATCGGACTCAGGCAGATGGTCGGGGGAGAAGAGGACGGCCGCTCGTCAGTGCGCTTCGGCGCGCGTCGCCGAGAGAGGGCGAGAGAACTTCCCGCCGGCCGCGGGCAAGACGCTACTTCTGCGTCGCTCGAATCTCTTAGCAAAGCCGTACAGCCCCAGGCGAAGCCAGTGCATAAGGAGGCGGTGGTGACCGCCGCGGCTGTCGACCGCTCGGCAATTCCGCTGGACGAGGACTTCAAGGAGTTCTGATATGGCGCGCGCACGGTCGGGAGGTTCGGAATCGGGTGGTGGAGGCCGGGCGCGCCCGAAGCCGGCTGAGGCCGGAGATCCTGCCGGCGCTCCTCAAGAGAAGTGCCTGAGCCGGCGCATCGAGGAGCTTGCCCTCGCGGCAGTGGAGGCGGATCCTCAGGCCCCGGGAAGCCTGAGGACCCTCTCGGAAGGGCTCGCGGGCGTCGAGGAGCAGGCGCAGCGAGAGAGCCGGCCGGACATCGCCGGAATGGCTTCGGCGCTGAAGGAGAAGCTCGACTCGTACCCGGGAGACGCCGATCTCGCGGCTCTCAGCGAGGCTCTGAAGCAGGGTGTGAGCGAGTTGCAGACAGCCATCGGGCGCGACGCAGAAGTAACGGCGGAACCGCAGCCGCGGTCCGCTGGGGCAAACGCGCTACTCGAGGATGTCGATCTCGTGGCCGAGATCGTGACCGAGTCGCGCGAGCACCTCTCTGCGCTAGAAGGTTACGTACTCGCGCTCGAGAGCGATCCGGGGGACTCGGAAGCGATACACGCGGCCTTCCGCAGTTTTCACACCATCAAGGGCCTGGCTGGATTCCTCGAGCTGAAGGCCATCCAGCAGGTGGCGCACGAGATCGAAAACGTGCTCGACCGCGCGCGGAATGGCACTCTGGCCATCACTCCGGCCGCAATCGACCTGGTGCTGTCGGGGCGCGACTATCTCGCGCGCGCATTCGACGGCGTTGAACGCGTGGTGCGCGGTGAGACCGCCGAGGCCGAACCGGACAACAGCGAGATACTCGAACGCATTGCATCGTTTTCCGAAGCCGTTCCGGAGGACGCGGTTGAATCCGCCGTGGATGAGCCCGCGGCCGCTCGCGACGAGCCCGAACCCGGCGCCGCCGCGGCGGTTCCGGAGGACGCGATTGCAGCCGGCGTGGACGAGTCCGCGGCCACGCGCGAGGAGTCCCAACCCGGCGCGGCCGCGGCAAGTGCGGCGCCTGCGGCCGGAGGAGGACAGGGGCAAGCGCTCCAAGCCAAGCGTCAGGTCGAGACCCGCACGATCAAAGTCGACACGGGCAAGCTCGACTACCTGATGGACATGGTGGGCGAGATGGTGATCGCGCAATCGCAGATCCACCACGACCCGGAGCTGCGCGCGCTGGACAGCCCGCGGCTCCAGCGCAACCTGGCCCAACTGGCGCGCACAACCAACGAGCTCCAGCGGACGGCGATGTCTCTGCGAATGGAGCCCATCGGCCAGCTCTTCCGGCGGATGCTGCGGCTGGTGCGCGACCTGTCGCGCAAGGCGGGCAAGCAGGCTGTGCTCGAGTTGTCTGGCGAGGACACGGAGCTCGACCGCACCATAGTCGAGGAACTCTCCGATCCTCTGATCCACATGATCCGCAACTCGCTCGACCACGGCCTGGAAACGCCTGAGGAACGCCGGGCGGCGGGAAAGGATCCGGTGGGCCACATCCGGCTCCGCGCCGCGCATCAAGCGGGGCACATCCTGGTCGAGATCTCGGACGACGGGCGGGGAATAAACCGCGACAAGGTGCTCGCGAAGGCGCGGGACAGAGGGCTGGTGGCCGCGGATGCGATCCTGTCCGACGCCGAGGTATTCGCGCTGATCTTCGAACCCGGCTTCTCGACAGCCGACCGCGTGAGCGACGTTTCCGGGCGCGGCGTCGGAATGGATGTCGTGCGGAAGCACATACAGAAGCTTCGGGGCCGCATAGAGGTGCAATCTTCGGCCGGCCAGGGCACCACGTTCCTCCTGAAGCTGCCGCTGACTCTGGCCATTCTTGACGGGCTGGTTATCGGGGTGGGAGGCGAACGCTACATAGTGCCTCTGTTCGCGGTGCGCGAAATCTTCCGGCCCACTTCGGACATGATCTCGAAGGTCGAAGGGGCAGGCGAGAC
>JBLNBX010000173.1:0-4951 GCA_050260275.1 bacterium | reverse complement strand
AAAGTCGCGCTGCGCGTTGATCGGTTTCGAGTTGCCCAGCGCCGTCGCGAACTGCCCCGCTGCGAGGTGCGCCGCCGCCTGCTGCTCGATCTGCTGCGGCGTCTTGCCGAAAGCGTTCCTGAACGCCGGCTCGGCATCGACGCCGTGCTGGAGGTTGTAGAGCATCACGCGGATCTTGCCCGAGTACTCTGGATCCGTCTGCAGCAGGTGAATTCTCGCCCACGCCAGGTTCCGCTCGGCCGGAGGCACGGGCACGCCCAGGGTGACGCGCACGCCGTTGACGTCTGTTGTCGAGTAGAACGCGATGAGCCCGGCCTCGATGTCCGGCGGCATGCGCCGTGCTCCATCCTCGATCAGGATGCGCACCAATTGCGCCATCCACTCGCGCGGGATCGGCGCTCTTGAGTCGAGCACTGAGATGTACGTATCGCGCGCCGGAACGGGGGCAAGCGGCCGCGCATTTCGCATCACGAGCACCCGGACCGGCCACACCGGCTTAATCTCGTCCTGTTTCACCGTCTGGCCGAGCACGTGCCGCACCTGCTCGAGGTGGTTCAGTATGATGCGCGCGTCGCGCTGGTTGGCATTCGTCCAGACCTCGAACGCGCCGGTCTTGTACTCAACCCAATCGTCCGCCGCGGCGATGAGCGGCAGAAGCAATCCCAGGGCCAGAAAACGCCACATCCTGTAGCCATGATAGCCCGCACCGGAACGCGGGCGTCCCGGAGCCGCCGTTCGCAGTGCCGCGCTATAAATGATACGAATGCGAGTTCCCCTGCTCGATCTGCGCGCGCAGTACGACGGCCTGCGCGGCGAGATGATCGCCGCCGTTACGGAGGTCCTGGATTCACAGGTTTACATCGGCGGGCCGAAGATCGCCGAACTGGAACGGCAGGTCGCTGCGCTCAGCGGATGCGAGCACGCCGTCGCCGTCTCCAGCGGTACCGACGCGCTGCTGGCATGCCTGATGGCGCTGCGCATCGGCCCCGGCGACGAGGTCATCACCAGCCCGTTCACGTTCTTCGCGACGGCGGGCTCCATCGCGCGCACCGGCGCGCGTCCGGTTTTCGCCGATATCGACCCGCGCACGTTCAACATCGACCCCGCGGCGATCGAGCGCGCCATCACGCCCCGCACGCGCGCCATCATACCCGTGCACCTGTTCGGGCAGGTGTGCGACATGGATGCCATTCTCGACGTCGCGGCGCGCCACGGTTTGCCAGTCATCGAGGATGCCGCGCAGGCCATCGGCGCCACGTACAAAGGCAGGCCGGCGGGCTCGTTCGGAACGGCCGGATGCCTGAGCTTCTACCCGAGCAAGAATCTCGGTGCTGCGGGCGACGGCGGCATGGTCGTCACGCGCGACGAGGCGCTGGCCGCGCGTCTCACCGTGATGCGCAATCATGGGATGCAGCCGCGCTATTTCTACCGCTTCATCGGCGCGAACTTTCGGCTGGATGCCGTGCAGGCGGCTGTGCTGCTCGTGAAACTGCCGCATCTTCAGGCGTGGTCGGAGGCGCGCAGGCGCAACGCCGAGTGGTATAACCAGCGCTTCGCGGGCTCGGCCGTCCGCACTCCCTACGCCGATCCTGATTGCAGCAGCATCTACAACCAGTACGTTGTTCGCATCGCACGGCGCGACGAGGCTGTCGAGTTCCTTAAGGCGCGCGGCATCGGCACGGACATCTATTACCCGCTGCCGCTGCACATGCAGGATTGCTTCAAGTACCTGGGTTACTCGGCCGGCGATTTCCCGCACGCCGAGGCCGCCTCGCGCGAAGTACTCGCGCTGCCCGTGTATCCAGAGATGACACCCGAACAACGCGAGTGGGTGGCCTCCGCGCTGCTCGATTTTTGCGCCGCCGGGCCGCAGACCGAGGCTGCCACTGCCTGACGCCCGCCACGGCAGAACGCGGGTTTCTATCCCAGAGCGCGCCGCGCAGGCCCTGGTTGGCAGCGCTATGCGCCGGGCCCGTTCCCCGGTTCAGTCCATCGCGGGCCGCTCTGCGCCCGACCCCCTTATGTAGGGACCGCGCCGCTTGTTCGGGAGGATGGTGCTTTCGTCGGTCCGAGCCTGCATGAGCTGGGTTGCGCGGAGTCCGCGCGCGCCAGTGAGATCGGCCGCGCGCAGGTCAGCGGCGAACAGACTGGCCCCGGCCATCTGGGCTCCG
The DNA here is from genome assembly GCA_050260275.1 of bacterium. Lineage (GTDB taxonomy): Bacteria > Acidobacteriota > Terriglobia > Bryobacterales > Bryobacteraceae > DATMXS01. The sequence goes on along the minus strand of JBLNBX010000173.1, from coordinate 2,780 downwards.
TGCAGCGCGGCGTGAGCGAATTCGGAGCCGTCCAGCTTGGCGTCGCGCAGATCCGCGCCCGCCAGTTGCGCCCGGTTGAAGACGCACTGGACCATCTGGGCATCCCGGAAGCGCGCCGAAGTTAGCTGTGCGGCCGTAAAATTACAGGACTGTAAACGCGCGCCGGAGAAATCTGCATTCTGCCCGGTGACCGACCGGAACTGGCACAAGTACGCCCGCGTCCGGTAGAACGCGGCGCCCCGAAGGTCGGCATCGGTGAAAGTGCTGTTCATCAGGTTGGCGTGGTTGAGGATGGCGCCCCTGAGGACGGCCGCGGTGAAGTCGGAGTTGCTTACGGAAGCTTCCAGCAGGCGAGCCTCGCGCATGTTCGCGAGCCTTAACGATGCGCCCTGAAGCTTGGCCTCGCACAGCGTCGCCTCCGACAGCAGGCACACATCCATGATGGTCTGCGTGAGGTCCGCGCCGGAAAGATCCGCGCCGGTGAGGTTTGCCTGCCGCAGGTCGGCGCCATCCAGAACAGCCTCGCTAAGGTCGATGCCGTCCAGATGGGCCTCGATCAGCGTTGCGGCGCGAAGAACCGCTTTGTGCAGTCTGGCATTCCTGAGCCTTACCTCACTGAGCGTTACGCCGGTGAGGTCGGCCTGTTCTCCGTCTGGTTTGCCGTCCAGCCACGCGGCGTGTGAGGCCAGTACTATGCGCAGCGATGCAGCCGACGTTTTAGCTGGTCCGGTGGTAGCGTCCAGGTCTCCCGCGTGCACTGCTATGCGTATCGTCAACCCCAGCCGAAACTTTACGCTCTCCCACCCCCGCTCCTGCGGGGGCGAAACGCTCCAGTACTGGACAGATTAGAAAAACTTCAGGCCGATTTCAGTTTATGGTATCTTCATCTGTGTGAAGGGTTTCGACTCGTTCGCGCCGGCAGGATTTCCGCTTTCGGCACTCCAGGGTTGGTGGCTGCACGCCGCCAAGTAAGGAACCGGCTTTGAAGGAACAGATGCGCATTCTGGTAATCGAAGACGAAAAACGCATCGCGGATTTTGTCGCACGTGGGCTGGAGAGCGCCGGGTATTCGGTGGACTCAGCGGGCGAAGGCGCCACTGCCCTCGAAATGATGCACGCCACCGACTACGACCTCGTGATCCTCGATCTCATGCTGCCCGACATGGACGGCCTCAAGGTCCTGGAGAAAATTCGCAACCGCAAGGTGAGCCCGCCCGTACTGATTCTCAGCGCTCTCGGCGCGGTTGATGATCGCGTGAAGGGCCTGGAGAAGGGAGCCGACGACTATCTCGGCAAACCGTTCTCTTTCACCGAACTTCTTGCGCGCGTGCGAGCGCTGCTGCGACGCGGCCAGCCGACGCCCGAACGTCTGCAGGTGGGTGATCTGACACTCGACGCGATCCGCCGCAAGGTGACCCGCGCCGGCGAGCCCATCGAGCTTGCGCCCAAGGAGTTCAGCATCCTCGAGTACCTGATGAGGAACCGCGGGCGGCCGCTCAGCCGCACCATGATCGTCGAGCACGTCTGGGACATGGACTACGACGGTCTGACGAACATAGTGGACGTCTACATCAGGCATCTCCGCAGCAAGGTGGACGACCGCTGGCCCGTCAAGCTGATCCACACCGTGCGCGGCATCGGATATATGATCGAGGCTCCGGACGAGAAGGCCAGGGAAGCGCCCTCGCAGCCGCAGCAGAGTGAGTGAGCCGCCCGTCGTCGGAGGAGCGGTCCGGTGTCACTAGCCATATCCGAGCGCGAGCGTGAGGGCATAACTATCCTCGACCTGGCCGGGCGCATCACAGTCGGCGAGGAAGCCGCTGGACTGCGGGAACGCTTCCGCACACTGGCCGCCGCCGGACGAAATCGCGTCATCCTCAATCTCCGCGAGGTGGACTACATAGACTCCACCGGCCTCGGAGTCATCGTGATGGGCTACACCGCACTCCGCAGGAGTGGCGGAGGGCTTGTCCTGGAGCATCTGAGCGAGAGGAGCATCGAGCTGCTGGTGCTCACGAAGCTCAGCACCATCTTCGACGTGTTCGACGACGAGCAGCAGGCGGTCAACAGTTTCTTCCCGGACCGCCACATCCGCAAATTCGACATTCTTAGCTTCGTTCGCGAGCAGGGCAAGGAATGAGGCTCACGGCGCGGGCCACCCGCGCTGGTTCCGCGCAGGCCGGCTGCCGCTTCAGAACCTGCTCAGGCGTGCCATCGTGGCGCGCGCCTTAGCGGCGAGCACCACTGTCCGTTCCAGGTCGAGCAGGTATTGCTTTCTCTCGAGGCCGCCCGAATAGCCTCCGAGGGAGCCGTCGGCCGCGATGACCCGGTGGCAGGGCAGCACGATGGCGATCGGGTTGGCCGCATTGGCCTGTCCCACGGCTCTGGCCGCGGTTCCCAGTTCCTTCGCGATGGAGGCATAGCTCCTGACCTCGCCGTACGGGATTCGCGAGAGCGCCGCCCAGACGCGCATGTGGAACTCGGTACCGGCGGGGTCGAGCGGGAGGTCGAACGAGCGCAGTTCGCCGCGGAAATAAGCGGCAAGCTGGCGCGCGGTTTCGCGGATCAGCGGGTGCTCGTCATTGCGCTCGCAGCCGGGGACCTCGCCGCCGAAAGACAGCCGCTCCAGCCCACGGAAGCCTGCAACGGCCGCCATCCTGAAGGGCGGCAAAGGCTCAATTACCCCGTAAACGGGCATGTGGCCAGTTTATGCCTAAAATGGCGCTGGTGTTAAGGTTCCGGTGAACGCGATATAATTTGTTGTTAATGTTGGCACGCGA
>JBLNBX010000172.1:0-2580 GCA_050260275.1 bacterium | reverse complement strand
ACTGGCTCGTGGCGATCTTGCCGGCCAACTCCAGCGTGTGCCGCGCAACATCGTCCACAACGAGCCGCCGGTCTACCACGAAGAACACCCGGAGAGGAGCTGTGCGCTCTGCTGCCGGTTTGTCCGCCTGTGCCGCGAGCGAAAACACGGCCACGTCCACGACCGATGTCTTCCCGCAGGCCGTGGGCACTCCAATCGCCCGAGGCCACCCATCGCAGTCCAGGACGCGCTTCGCAAGCTCCTCCTGCCACGGGAAAGGTCTTCGGCCGTCATGGACTGCGGCGTAGAACTTCGCGAAATCAACGCTCGTCATCCCGCCCCTCCGCATCCGGCCGCATCAGTCCAAGCCCGAAGTATCGGCCGGCGCCGAGCAGCACAGGTCCGGTCACTTTCACCGGGAATTCGATCGTCGCGTGCACTCCCCACCGCGGTCGGTCGTCGTTCTTCCGCTGTAGCCGGAACGCCGGGACGGCGGATACGCCCGGCAGCCACGAATATGGCCCATGGTCAATGCCGATCGGGGCGGGCAACCCGATCCGCGTGCATGCAGCCGTCAAAATTTCTTCCACGGTGGGCCCCTTCTTCTTCGGGAACCGGTCGAGCAGGATCGGAGTCACGCTGCGCCATCTCCGCGCGGGCTGTGTCCAAGTCGCGCTTCGCAACGTGCGGTTCAGCGGCGTCGCATCGATTACGCCCAGAGTCCAGTTGCCGATTCCCGGAATGTGCAGCCCGCGTTGGACGAGCTCGCCGCATGCCCAAAGTACGGCCCTGCGGTCCCTGATGGGCGTGTTCCGCGGCAGCACGACCGCGAACCCCACTACGTGCCCGTCCGCATGCTCCCGTCCCACAAACGGCAGCGCCGCGATGGCGCAGTGTGTCCCCCCGCTATGGCCGTGAATCAGTTCGGTGATTGCGCCATCGCTCCCGGCCACGCACATCAGCGCGGACCGCACCGCTTCTGTCAACGTCAACGTGGCTTCGATCGGCAAGCCCGGGCCGTCTTTCTTATCGAACACGGCCATATATCCGAATTCCGCGGGAACCGGCTCTTCTATCGGTTGCTCGTCATCGAGGTTCGAGTAGCGTTGCTGTGCTCCGGCTGAAGGGCGGCGATCTGCTGAGAAGAGCCACTCGAGTTCCCGGAGCCGGCCGCGGCTGGGCACGCGAAGCACGCACTTTCCGTTCGGGTCCGGAACGTAGTTCGGCTGTGGTGTCGCGTCCGTCACCTGCATGCGGACTAGCGAGCACGCTTTCCCCAAGTACGCCGTCCGGCCCGCCAGGCTATTGAGCGCGGTGGAGACGTCGGTTTCCGGTTCCGCTTGCGGCCAGATGAAGTACACGGTAGCTTCCGATGGCGCTTGCGCCGGAAAAACACGCGGTTGCTTTCCGCGCAAAACGGGCACCGGATCGCCCGGATAATTGGTCGGCACAAAAGCCGTCGTCTTCACCGGGTTGCCCGCTGCGCCCGCCTTGATCGACGGCGGCCCCTGGCTCTCCAGCCATTCGAGCGCTTCCCGCTCGCGCGCCGCGGCGCCGTTTTCGAAGAAAGCGGCCGCCAGCGCCGAAAAGAGCCGTGCCGGGTGAGGAGGCCACTCCGATTCGGACCGATCCCTGAAATCTCCCGCGAATGACCGGCCCAGCAGATACTCCACCTCGAACGCGAGCACGGCTCACTTCTCCTCTGCTGCCGCCGTCACCGTGCGGTCGCTGAGCTCGACGAGCTTGACTAGATCCTCGCGCGGCTGCAGTTCGATGCGCCCCTTATGCCATTTCAGGCCCTGCTTCTCCGCCGCGCCGAGTGCCCTTTCGAGCGCCGCGGCGGCGTCGGACGAGTCCAGTTCGAACTGCTCCCGCTCGTTGTGCGTCATCCCAATGATCTCGAACTGGGCTGCGCTCTCCGGTACGAGTTGGCACCGCGACCTCAGTTGATATCCGTCCGCCTGACTCAGCGTGACGGCATACAAACCCAGCGCGGCGATGACCGCCCTCCCGGCGACGTCACGCTCTTGTGTGGTCGTTCCTTTCGCGTCCGGAAAATGCAGCTTGCGGATCTGCGTGAGCGAAAGCACGGTGGTCTGCACGGCCTCACGGAAGGTCACTCCACCGGGTGTGATCGAGGGCTTCACGTTTCCGTGATTGATCTCCGAAGGCTTCAGGAACTTCCCTTCGGCTTTCTTGCCCTTCTTGCCATCGCCCGCGGGCTCCGTAAAACGCCACATCTCCCCGTCCTCGGTCTTTGCAATGACGTTCTGCACCAGCTTGACGCCGAGCGGATCGATTCGCGACGACGTTCGCACGCCGGGCACGGCATCGATGGCTATAATTTCGGAGACTAGAGATCGAGCGATCTTCGCGGTATTTACGCCGCCGCCCGATTGAGAGTCCCAGGTTCCGAACAGCAACACCGTGGGCGCGAATTCGTAAAACGGAGTCGCATTCCAGGCTCGCGCCGAAACCAGCCGTTTGCCGTTCTCCGATTCGCGGAATGGTTTCCCGTCCCAGAGCGAATCGCGTAAGATCGCATCGTGCACCCGGTGCGGCGCCGTCAGCGAAGTTACTGCGTCGTGCCCTGGAATACGG
>JBLNBX010000171.1:0-4338 GCA_050260275.1 bacterium | reverse complement strand
TCTTGCCGGAGCCGGTTACGCCGAGCAGAACCTGGTGCTGTTCGCCCTCATTTGCGCCGCGGACGAGCTGCTCGATAGCCTGCTCCTGGTCACCTCGGGGACGGTAATCGACGGCCAGATGAAAACCCACAAGTACAAGCGTAGCGCGGGCCGGCGTGCGGCAACTTCGGAGCCTGCTGGGGACAAGGCCCGCCCGCAGATGCCCGTGGAGCGGCTCCGCTCCGTGCGGCGCGCCGCTGCCCGCCGTCTCCGGTTGCGATCTACCGCGCCTGCTTTTCCCAGGCGACGTTTATCTCGCCACCGACGAACGCGATCACCGCGAGAACGTACATCCACACGAGCAGCAAGACGGCCGCCGCAATGCTCCCGTACATCAGGTTGTGCCCGCCAAGGGTGCGAACGTACCAGCCGAACAGCAAACTGGCCACGAACCACGCCAGGGACGCGACCGCCGCGCCCGGCCACACGTACCGCAGCCGCTGCCGCCGGTTCGGCCCGAAGTAGTAGAGGAACAGAGCGCCAACTGCCCCGGCGCAGAGCGCGATCGCGTAGCGCGCCATCTTGGCCCCGAAGGAGATCCAGCCGGTGAGTTCGGCGCCGCTCGGCAGCAATCCCGCCCAAGTGACCAGCGCGCGCTCGGCGTTAGAGCCCAGCATCAGGAACACCGACGCTCCGGTAAGCGGGATGGCGGCGGAGATCACGAGCAGCATCGCCACAACCCGCTCCCAAACGAGCGGCCGCCCAGCGGGTATGTGATACGCCACCCTGAAGCCCTGCATGAACGTTACGATCGCTCCCGAGGCCGCCCAAACCGAGAGAAGCACGGCCGTTGTCACGGGTATCAGCAGCGGCTGGCGCCCGACGGCAACGAAATACCGCATGGCCGCGGCGTCCGCGCCGGGCGGCAGCGCCTGCGCCAGAAAACGGACCACCGTTCGAGCCATCCAGCTTGCTCGCGTCCGCGCCAGTATGATCGCCACCGAAGCCAGCAACGGAAAGAACGACAGCAGCAGCGAGTACGCCACACCCTTCGCAAAGCCGAGGCAGTTGTGTTTGTAGGCCGCCTTCAGGGCGCTGGAGAGGAGGCTCAGCGCCCGGGCCGCTGGCAGCGTGATTTGCTTCAGCGATTCGCGAACGGCAGGTCGCACAGTACGGCTTCCACCTCCTCCTTCTCGCGGCGGCCGTCCCAACCGAGATGCCGGCCAAGTTCCCTGGCGTACGGAGCCAGCGATGCCACGTCCCAACGCCGCTCCCATCCCCAGTATGTGGATACGAACATCAGGTCCGAAAGGCGCCGCGCCATCTCATGCGCGGCGGCGTGCTCGATGCGGCCGGCAACGGAACCGTCCAGGGCCGCTTCGATGCCCAGGGGTTCCGAGCGCGTCGGGTGCACCCGCGCCAGCGCCGGCGCTATCTCCCGCGCGGCAAGATCCGACGCCTGCTCGCTCATCAGCCGGTACGTAGTGTACTTCCCTCCCGCCACATGCAAGACGCCGTCCCTGGAGTTCCATATCCTGTGTTCGCGGCTGGTTCCCGCGGCGGTTTTCGACTCTTCGCGCACCAGTCCGCGCAAGGCGCTGAACCCCGACACCGGCTCCAGACCGCGTGCGGCGGGGAACAAAGCGCGCACGGCCTCGAGCAGGTAGGCCGTTTCGGCTTCCGAGATGCTCACCTTGTCTGGCCCGGCCTCGTGATCCACATCCGTCGTGCCCACCAGGCTCAGGTCTCCCGCCTCGCCCCATGGGATGACAAACACGATGCGTCCGGAAGGCTCGAACCATGCTATGGCGCGGTCGCTCGTGTTAAGCCGTGGCAGCACGATGTGGGAACCGCGCACCAGCCGAAGCCGCTCGACTGGGCTCCAGGGTCCGGTTGTGTCGATCAGCTTGCGCGCGCGTGTCTCGAAGCGCTCGCCGGAGAGCTCGTCCCGCAGCGTAACGTGCCAGCCTCCGCCCGTTCGCTCCCAGGCCTCGGCGCGGAGGTGGTTGGCTGCGGCGGCGCCGTTGCGAACGGCATCGAGGACGTTCGCGAGCACGAACCGTGCCGAGTGTACGCGCGCGTCGTAGAACTGCAATGCGCGGCGAAACTCGGGCGCGAGCCCGGGCTCGACCGTGCGCGAAACCTCCCGGTGCCTCGAAATGTTGCGTCCCCCGGCGAGCGCGTCGTAGAGCGTCAATCCAAAGCCGTAGTACAGGCGCTCGAATACGCTCCGCAAAGGCATCAGGAACTCGAGCGGGGCGACGAGCCCGGGTGCGAGCCTCAGCAGCCGCGCGCGCTCGTCCAGCGCCTCGCGCACCAGCCCGATGTCGAGCATCTTGAGATATCGCAACCCGCCGTGTATGAGCTGCGAGTTCTTTCCGCTGGTGCCGCCGCCGAAGTGGCCCTTGTCGACAAGCCCGATGGAGAGTGGAACGCGCTCGCGCCGCGCGCGCAGGGATAGATCGCGCGCGATCCCGGCCCCGTTGATGCCGCCCCCAAGTATGAGGACGTCGAACGCGCCCGATTTCAGGCGCTCGATGCCCGATTCACGCACTGAATATTAGTCTAGCGGGCCTCAATCGAGCTCGCGCCCGCACCGGCCACCGCCGCACAGCGGTCATCGCTTCCTCTCTCCCCGGGATGCGCATCTCACCGGCGGCTGTCGCGCGGCGCCATAGCTCACCGTGTTCGTTTACCTCGGTTGATATGTTGACCGGGCAGCTCACGATGACTACTCTGAAAAAATGGACCGCACCAGGCGTATAGCGCTGGGGTCATTGGGCATCGGCATCGCAGCGGTCGCGATCGCCGGGTTCGCATGGTGGCATCGGACGCCGGCTCCACCCGGCTCGGTAGAGTTGTCTCCAGCCCCCGCCACCCCTCAGCCGAAAATCACCACAGAAAGCCTCCCCATCGGACGCGGAGATACGCTCGATGTGCTGCTGGGCCGCGCCGGCGTCGAACCGGCCACCCGGATGGAGATGATTGGAGCGCTCCAGGGCGTCTTCGACGTGCGGAAGCTGCGCGCCGGCACGGAGCTGGTGCTAACCCGCCTGAACGACGCGCTGCATTCGATCGAGTACGCGATCGACCCCGATCACCGGCTTCAACTCGCGGGTGGGCCGGGTTCCTTCAAGGCAGCCGTTATAGAAGTGCCGGGCGCCATCAAGGCCGTGCCCGTCTGCGGCGTGCTGCGCGGCTCGCTGTTCGAAAGCATGGAAGACGTGGGTGAACGCCCCGAACTGGCCCTCTCCATCGCCGAGATATTCGCCTGGGATCTGGACTTTTACACCGATCCGCAGGAGGGCGACCAGTTCTGCGCGCTTATCGAGAAGAAGGAGTACGAGAACGGGCAGCCGCCCACCTATATCCGCGTGCTGGCGGCAAAGTACGTGAACGCCGGGACAACCTATGAGGGTTTTCTGTTCCCGGATGAGAACGGAAAGCCCCAGTACTACTCGCGCGATGGCAAGTCCTTGCAAGCGGCGTTCCTGCGGTCGCCGTTCAAATTCGAGGCGCGCATAAGCTCGCATTTCTCGCGGCGGCGCTTCCATCCCGTACTGAAAAGATACCGGCCGCACCTGGGCACCGACTACGCAGTACCGGCCGGCACTCCGGTGCAGGCGGTGGCCGCGGGAACGGTCGTCGCGTCCACGTACTCGGGCGGCTCGGGAAATATGGTGCGTATCAGGCACGCAAACGGGTACGAGACTTACTACCTGCACCTGTCGCGGAGACTGGTGAGAGCCGGGCAGAAAGTGGAGCAGGGCCAGCGCATCGGTCTGGTGGGCTCGACGGGACTCTCAACAGGACCGCACCTCGACTTTCGCATAAGCAGAAACGGCACCTTCATCAACTTCGAGCGTATGCGGCCTCCTCGCGCAACACAACTCGCGGCGAGCCAGATGCAGGCGTTCGCGGCGAACCGCGACGCTTACTCCTCTGCTATCGAAGCCGCTCTGAAGAGTGCTAACGGAGTGCTCACCGCGCAATCGGCAGGCGAGGCTCCACTCGCGACTGTCGATTAGCGCCGCGCATCAGCGAGGCTCACGCACGCGCCGGATAGAGCGCCGCTTGAGGCTGATGGGGCAGCCGCGCGCGGCGTCCGGTCTGTCGCGGAGATGCAGGGGCGATTGTAACTCCGCAGGTGACTCAGCCGCGGCGGAACGATTCGACGGTCCAGGTGTCCTCCGGATCGGCCGCGTGGCGGAGTATATACACGTTGCCGTCGGATGCCTTCACGCGAAACCACGCCGCTTCCGGCCCGACCCACTGATCCTCGATTTCCGCGACCTCATAGGTACGCCCGCCGGCGTGAAAACGGAGCGGGCGCTCGTCGGCCTTATACCCCGAGTAAGT
>JBLNBX010000170.1:0-9095 GCA_050260275.1 bacterium | reverse complement strand
GTTAAGAAGGCGATCATGGAGCTGCCGGTTAGCGGATACCCGGGCCTGCTGGATACGGTAGTCACGAGCGCGCGCATCGCGGACACCATACTCAACAAGGCGAACGTGCGCGTCGCGGTGGTGCACGTGACGGACTCCAGCATCTACAACTACCGCGACGACTACATCAATCCGGTAGTGAACGGAAGCGACCAGCGCGACATCAGCCGGAGGTTCCCCGAGGGGCTCATCCGCGAGAAGATCTCGAAGCTCGAGGCCAGGCTGACGTCCTATGAGGCGCCGCTGTTCATCGTGCACCTGAACTACCGCACGGACCGCATGAACGAGGCCTACCAGAGCGGCCTTATGCAGCTCGCCGCGGCGACAGGAACGAACGCAGTGTTCTGCCGCTCGCGGGCCGAGGTGCCACAGGCTATCGCCTCGACGCTGGCCAGGGCTACGTCGCATTACAGCCTCGTGCTGAGGGTGCCGGAGCGTCCGGAAAGGACGCTGCAGGTGCAGCTCGATAACCAAGGACGAGCGTTGAGCTACCGCAGCCGCATCGTCCTCGACAAGGATTAGCAACATGGGCAACACTTACAAACGTTCGCGCTGGCCGGTAGTGGCGGCGGCGCTGGCGATCGTCGTCGTGAGCGGCGTTGCGCTGTGGCAGTATCGCATGCGCGCTGACGCGATCGAGCGCTTGTCCGCCGCCGAAGCCAGCAGCCGCGAACTGCGCGCGCGCCTCGAACAGGCAACGCACGAACTCGAAACGCTGCGCGGCGCGGCTCCCGCGCCTGCTCCCCTGGACACTGGGCAAAAGCTACCTCCGGATGCCGAGCGCGTCGAGGACGCGCGCCTGCTCATACAGATGCGCGAGAGACTCGCGGCGGAGACGCAATCCGTGCGTCTGCTCGAAGCCCGGGTGCGCGAGTTGGAGGCCAGCATCGAGAAACTCTCGATGGAGAACCGCCGCCTTGCGGAGGCCGAGGCGGAACTCAAGGAAGCCGCGGCCAGCACACGCCGGATCGTCGAAGCCATGCGTTTCGAGCTGAACGGAAAAGATGAGCGCCTCTCGCAGCTCATGGCCACCAACACGCAGTTGCTGAATCAATACCGGGAGAGCGCCTCGCGGCTGGACGCGCTTCCCAAGATTGTGCGCGAGCTCGACGAGATCGAGCGCCAGCGCGAGACGTACCTGAACGGCATCTTGCGGCGCTACCGCGAGATCTCCGACCGCTACCGCTCGCTCTCGGCCCGGAGCGATGATCCGGCGGCGGGCGCTGCGGGCGTGGCCGCGGCCGACATCCTGCGCGTTCAGACGGCCGTCCAGATGGCCGAAGACGACCTGAGGCAGATCAGCGCCCTCAACGCGCGTGCGGACCGCCTGCGCCAGCGGTTGGTGGGAAAGTAGACGCTTTCGGTCAAAGCGCCCACCGCGACCCTCGGAGCGCCCGCGCTCCTTTTTCCCGTACCCGATACAATCGAAACAGATAGATGGCAATTCAAACCTTGTTCGGCTCCGTGCCGAGCGAACCCACTCTGCTCGAAAAACTCAAGAGCGGAATTGAGAAGACGCGCCAGGGGCTGTCCGAGCAGCTAGACGCCCTCGCGGGCCGCCGCGAGATCGACGCGGACCTCCTTGAAGAACTGGAGTACGCGCTGGTTTCCGCCGACATCGGCGTGCGCACGGCCTCCGAGATCCTCGACGACATCCGGTACAAAGTTGACCGGAAGATGCTTGGCAACGCGGCGGAGCTGAAACAGGTGATCCGGGAGCATCTGGTCACCGTTCTCGAAGCCGCGGAGCGTCCGCTGCCGGTGGTCAGAGAGCGGCCGGCGGTGGTGATGATCGTAGGCGTCAACGGCACCGGTAAGACCACCACCATTGGCAAGCTGGCGAACATGTACAAGAACGAGGGCCGCAGCGTTCTGCTCTGCGCGGCCGACACGTTCCGCGCTGCCGCAACCGAGCAGTTGCAGGTCTGGGGCCAGCGCACCGGCGTGGACGTGATTCACCAGCGGCCGGGGGCGGACCCGAGCGCCGTGCTCTTTGACGCCATCCAGGCCGGAAAGGCGCGCGGGATCGACTACGTCATCGTAGACACGGCGGGCCGCCTCCACACAAAAGACAACCTCATGGCCGAGCTGGAGAAAATGCGCCGCACGGCAGGCAGGCTTGTTCCGGGAGCGCCGCACGCGGTCCTGCTCGTCATGGATGCCACCACCGGACAGAACGGGCTTGAGCAGGCGCGGCGCTTCACCGAGACCGCCGGAGTAACCGGCATCGTGCTGACGAAGCTCGACGGGACGGCGAAAGGCGGCGTAGTGATTCCGATTGCGCGCGAGCTTAACCTCCCGATCCGGTATATCGGCGTGGGCGAGAAGATCGACGACATCCTGCCTTTCGAGCCGGATAAGTTCGTGGCATCCTTGTTCGAGGCATGAACGCCGGCTACATGCAAATGGCTCTCGCGCTCGCGCGTGAGGGTGTCGGGAGAACCAGCCCGAATCCGGCCGTAGGCGCGGTGGTAGTCCGCGGAGATCAGGTCGTCGGGCGCGGTTTCCACACCTGGGCAGGGAAGAAACACGCCGAGATTATTGCCCTGGAGGAAGCCGGCGAGCGGGCGCGCGGGGCGGACCTGTACATATCCCTGGAGCCTTGTTGCCATGAGGGCCGCACGGGGCCCTGCACCACGGCGATCATACAGGCCGGAGTGGCGCGCGTGTTCGCGGCCATGCAGGACCCGAACGCTTTGGTCTGCGGACAAGGATTCGAGCGTCTGCAGGAGGCCGGAATCGAGGTGACGGTAGCCAGCGAGTTCACCGCCGAGGCGGAGCGCATCAATGAGGCCTTCGTTCACTTCATGCGCACGGGCCGGCCGCTCGTTACGCTGAAGGCTGCGCTAACGCTCGACGGCAAGATTTCGGCTCCGGACGACAACGAGGGATGGATCACCTCGGAGCGGGCAAGAGCGGATGTCCAGCGGCTGAGGCACGAGTCCGACGCAATCATGACCGGCATCGGCACCGTTCTCGCCGACGACTGCCTGCTCACGGATCGCACCGGACGGGAGCGCAGCCGGCCGCTGCTGCGCATCGTTGCCGATTCTCAACTGCGGCTGCCGCCTAACTCGAAGATGGTTGCGAGCGCAGCCGGCGACCTCGTCGTGGCAACCACGTCCGCCGCATCGGCCGCCCGCCGCGCTGCGCTAGAAGAGCGCGGCGTGCGCGTGTGGACACTCGACGGGCCGGGCGGGCGCGTGGACCTGCGCGGCGTAGTCGAGCGGCTCGCGTGCGAGAAGCGGCTCTCGCTCATGATAGAGGCGGGCAGCAAGCTGAACTGGGCGGTGCTCGATTCGGGAATCGCCGACAAGGTGTTCTTCTACTACGCACCGAAGCTGCTGGGCGGCATCGAGTCGCTGCCGATTGCCGGAGGAGCGGGCCGCCGCAGCCGCCGCGACGCAGTGCGCCTGCGCAATGTCCGCCTGCATCCCATTCCGCCCGACGAGTTCGCCGTCGAGGCCTGGTTCGAGCGCTGAGTTATGTTCACGGGCATCATCGAAGAAGTCGGAACCGTTGAACGGGCGGGCGCGCGGATGTCGCTTCGCTGCGCGCGCGTGCTGGAAGGTCTGAAGACTGGCGACAGCGTGGCCGTGAACGGCGTCTGCCTCACCGTGGTGAAGGTGGGTGCGGGCTCGTTCGAGGCCGACGTTTCGCCCGAGACGCTCGACCGCACCAGCCTGGGCGAGTTGCGGCCCGGCGCGCTGGTGAATCTGGAACGCGCGATGTCGCCCTCGGGACGGCTGGGCGGCCACATTGTGCAGGGCCACGTGGACGCGACCGGGCAGGTGACGGCGCTCGAGCCGCTCCGCGACGGCAACTGGCTGCTATCGGTGCGCTTCCCCGACGAGATCGCGCGCTACGTGGTGTTCAAAGGCTCGATCGCCATCGATGGCATCAGCCTGACGATTTCGCGCGTGGACGCGGGTGTCCTCTCGGCTGCCGTCATACCGCACACGTACGCGAATACAAACCTGCGCGCCCGGCGCGTTGGCGATCGCGTGAATCTCGAGGCCGACATTCTCGCCAAGTACGTGGAACGGATGCTGTCCGCGTACGCCCCGTCCGGATTGACCGAGCAGAAGCTGAGAGACCTGGGGTACTGAGTGGCCACGCATTCGTGTGCCGGGGCTCACGTCTGAGGCCCTGATGCGCTGGAGCGTATCGGACGCGGCGCGGCTGTGAACGCGCGTGCGCGCCGGAGCGTTGCGCTAGAATCGGGGCGTGGAGGAGGGCAATGGGCAACGGCGATTTTGTCACCAGGCAGGAATTCCAACAGTTCACGCAGGAGTTGAAGGCTCGCCAGAACCAGGTGGACGAGCGCATCCGCAAGCTGCAGGAAGCGTTCGACTCACTGCTCGCGCGCATGTACGATTTCGAGAGCCGAACCGACTTCGGCCCCGAACCATAGGCCGGCCGCCCGAGGCGCGCATCTCCGTCTTTCTCCAGTGTTGAGGCGGGCTTCGAGCGGAATCGGGGGCTGACGGGGTGGCCTCATATGGAACCGGGATCTTTGTAGAGTGGCCCTCAAGTGGAGCTGGCTCTGTGCGGGGTGGGCTATCAGCCTGCAGCGGGCTTCCAGCCGGTGGCGGCAGCTCCGGTCTCCTCGGTTACGTGGGGCGGACGCCCTCGTCCGCGCCGGACCCCGTGGTCCGGCTTTGACTCAAGTTACTGTCGCTGCATGCTCAGCAGTGCTCCCATCGTGAGTAGCGGCTTTCGCGAACAAATGGGACTCTAGCATCGCCCGCGCGAGTCGCGCCGCGGCAATGCCGCTCAACGCCCCTACAGCAAATCCGCCCGCTTCAGAGCCTCCAGCCGCTTCACCACCTGGCTCACCTGCTGCGCGCGGTCGCGGCGGGCGATTAGCAGTGCGTCCGGAGTGTCGACGATCACCAGATCCTCGACGCCTACCAGCGCCACCAGCTTCCGTTCGGCATCCACGTAGTTGCCGCGGCTCTCAATTCCGACCAGCTCGCCGCGCACTGCGTTGCCGTTGTCATCGTGCGGCAGCAGCTCGTAGACCGAGCGCCAGGTGCCCACGTCGCTCCAGCCCAGGTCGCCCGCAGGAATGCCGACCACGTTGTCCGCTTTCTCGTAAATGGCGTAATCCACGGAGATATCCCGCGCCGTCGGGTACACCTTCGCGAACGCAGAGGCAAAGGCGCGGCTCCGCACCGGAGGCAGCGAAGCTATCAGAGTCGCAGTCTGCGGGTCGTACTTGCGCACGGCGTCGAGGAAGGCCGATGCGCGCCAGAAGAACATGCCGGCGTTCCAGAAGTAGTTCCCCGCGCGCACCCACTGCTCGGCCACTTCGCGGCAGGGCTTCTCGTGGAAGCTGCGGACGGGCGCCGGCCGCAGATCACCCGCGCGGACGCCCTCGGGGAACTCGATGTAGCCGTAGCCTTCGTCGGCCCAGCGCGGCTCGATTCCCACCACCACCAGGTGGCCGCCGGCTGCGGCCTCGTAGGCCGCCTCGACGACGCGTGTGAACGCCGGAACGTCCTTGATAACGTGGTCCGCTGGGAACACACCTACGATGGCGGCCGGATCGATCCCTGCCAGAATGTGCGCGCCGAGAGCGTTGCACGGCCCGGTGTTGCGCTGAGCCGGCTCGGCGATGATCTGCCGCCGCGGGATTGTGGGCAGTTGCGCGGCGATCACCGGCCGCAGGTCGGGGTTCGTCAGCACCCACGTTCTCTCGGGCGGGACCACCCGCGCGACCCGCTCCGCAGTCTGCTGGATCAGCGACTGAGTTCCGAAAACCTCCAGCACCTGCTTGGAGCGGCGCTTGCGGCTGCGCGGCCAAAAGCGAGTGCCGCGGCCGCCTGCCATGATGAGCGCGTAGCGGTTCGAGTTGGGCATGGATTAGCGGAGCTGATACCCGCGCACGAGCTTCAGCGTCCGCTCCCATCGCGTCTTGCGGAAGAAGTTCGTGGCCAGGTCGAAGATGTGGCTGAAGTTGATGATGTTAGGGTCCGCCAGCCGCTCCGTCGGGGCGTCGTAGGACCAAAAAATCAGCACCGGCTTGCCGGCGATGTTCGCGCGCGGCACGAAACCCCAGTACCGGCTGTCGAGCGAGTGGTCGCGGTTGTCACCCAGGGCGAAGTACATCCCGGGGGGAACCACGAGTTCGTTGTTTACGACGTTGTCCCGCAGCATCGCGTACGCAGGTTCCGCGAGCGCGACGTTCGGGTGCCCTGGGAAGTTATCGCGGTAGGAATCGATGTACGAGGTCTTGTGATACTTATACGGCTCGTTGAGCGGCTTGCCGTTGAGGTAGACCTGCTTGTTTATGATGCGTATGCGGTCCCCCGGTACGCCGATGACGCGCTTGACGTAGTTCTCCCGGATGTCGATGGGCCAACGGAAAACGATGATGTCGCCGCGGCTGATCTCGTCGTAGGGCAGCAGGTACCGCGAGATGGGGCCCGAGGGCGCGTAAGCCAGCTTGTCGACGAGGAGGTGATCGCCGCGCATCAGCGTGTCCTCCATGGAACCCGTCGGGATGATGAAGGACTGCACCAGCGAGGTTATGGCGAAAAGGAGCGCGATGATCAGGATCACCCACTCCGCCAAAACCCCACGTTCCGGGCGCGGTTCGGACTTTGCCGGTGCTTGAGTAGGCACAGTCACTGCGGGTACCACATTGTACTCAATTGGCGCGAACCAGCTTGAGAGTACGCTCCCAGCGCGTCTTGCTGAAGAAGTTCGTAGCCAGGTCTAGCAGGTGATCGGGGCTGAGCGTCGGGCCCGACAGCGCTTCGGTCGTGGCGTCGTAGGACCAGTAGATGATCAACGGCTTGCCGATGATGTTCTCGCGGGGAACAAACCCCCAGTAGCGGCTGTCCAGCGAGGAGTCGCGGTTGTCGCCCATGGCGAAGTAGTTGCCGGGAGGTACGACGATCTCCCCGTTCACCATGTGGTTCTCCAGCATTTCGAGCCCGCGGTCGAGCACCTGCGCGTCGGGTTCGGCCGGCCAGTCATCGCGATACGGGCCGAAGTACTCGGACTTGTGATACTTGTACGGCTCGTTGAGAGGCACCCCGTTGAGGTAGACCTGCTTGTGGACGATGCGAATGCGGTCGCCCGGAATGCCGATGACGCGCTTCACGAAGGTCTGCGAGATGTCCACCGGGTAGCGGAACACGATGATGTCGCCCCGCTTGACCTCGTCATAGGGCAACAGGCGCCGCATGACTGAGTCCGAGGGCGCGTAGGAGAGCTTGTCAACCAGCAGGTGGTCGCCCACCAGGAGGGTATCTTCCATCGAGCCGGTCGGGATCACAAACGCCTGTACCAGCGTCGTTGTGCCGAAAAGCAGCAGGATGATGGTGACCGCCCACTCGGCGATCGCGCTCCTGGGCCCGTCCGACTGCGGCGCGCCGCTCTCGCGAGCCTTCGTCTCAGCAAGCTGACTCTTGGGAAGATCCACTCTCACAAAACCTCTTTAGAGGAGCCGTCCGGACGCTCTCCGCCACCCGAGAAGCGACGCAAACGGAACAGCTCCGAAAACGAGATGCCTATATTTATTATGCCGAGTCCGCTGACCGCGCCGCGGAAGTAGGCGCTCGACCAGATGGTGTCCCACGCTGGAACGAACGTCGCGAAGTAGTTGGACTGCCACGGCTCCAGCCACGGGAACAAAACCAGAAAAGCCCCGACCTCGAAGCAGAAGAAAACGAACAAAACGGAGCCGATCTTGTGGATGAGACCGGCGCTGCGAGGCTTGAGCCCGGCCGCTTGGGCGGGAGCAGGGTTCATTCCCATCACGCCTCCCCTACCGCTACGCCGGGCATCTCGAGTTCCCCTGCCGCCGAACCGGGCATCTCGAGCTCCGCCGCCGCAGCCGCTTGAAAGGCCTGCTCCCACGCGATGCGTCGCGGGCCATACCTGGCGCGCAGCCGCGAGGGCTCGATGCCGGCCAGATAGCGCCGCGCCGGCATCCACGAGAACTGCGCGGCATCAAACCGGAGCGCGCGCGGGCAGGCGGCCCGGACAGGCTCGTAGCTGAAACGGTGGTGCGCCGTGGGTCCGTAACGCTCGAGCGCGAGCAGGTGCTCCGCCGTCGTGTAGCCCTTGTGCCGTCTGAGCCCGTACTGCGGGTACACCTCGTCCCACTCGCACATGCAGCGGTCGCGTTCCACTTTCGCCAGGATGGACGCTGCAGCTATGGTTTGGCAGCGCGCGTCGCCGTGGATCACGCGAACCTGCGCCACCGGCAAATCCAGGCGCACCGCATCCAGCAGCAGGCAATCCGGCTGGGGGTCGAGTTGCGCGATGGCGCGCTTCATGGCAATACAGGACGCCTGGTAGATGTTGACCTCGTCGATCAGAAACGCGTCCACCGAAGCGACCGCCCAAGCCAGGGCTACATCGCGGATTATCGCAGCCAGTTCCAGGCGAGCCTCCGCCGGCAGTTCCTTGCTGTCGCGGAGGCCGCGGATAGGACGCTCCGGGGAGAGCACCACGGCAGCGGCGAACACTGGGCCGAAGAGCGAGCCGCGGCCGGCCTCATCAGCGCCTGCGACGAACGTGTAGCCTTTCGCGCGGGCCTCACGCTCGAGGGTACCGGTGCATCTGAAACTACGCCTACCCGGCATTCGCCCTTCCGGCCGGCCGCTCGGGCCGGCTCAGGTCAGCCGCTGCGGCTTACTCCCGTTCCTTGAGGCGGGCGGCCTTGCCGCGCAAACCACGCAGGTAGTATAGCTTGGCGCGTCGCACTTTACCGGTGCGGACCACGTCGATATGGTCGATCACCGGGGCGTTGACCGGGAAGATGCGCTCGACGCCGTGGCCGAAGCTGAACTTTCGAACGGTGACGGTCTCGCCCATGCCGCTGTTATTGCGGGCGATCACGGTTCCCTCGAATGCCTGCAGGCGCTCTTTGTCGCCTTCCTTGATCTTGACGTGCACCTTGATGGTGTCGCCCGGACGGAACTCGGGCACATCGGCGCGCCGGTTCTTCTGCACAAACTTCATCAACAACGCGTTGGTCATGGTGAATTCCTGATCTTCTATCTATTAAACCACATGCGGGGCTAAACCCCGGGGTC
>JBLNBX010000169.1:0-34543 GCA_050260275.1 bacterium | reverse complement strand
GAGTCATGCCCACCATTCAATACGCGCGCGGCGTCTCGATGAACAAGGAGAGGTGGCCGGAGTCCAGAGAGTTCGTCGCCGACCTGGTCGCCACCATCGGCAAGGAACCGGGGCTGTTCATCTGGGACGTATCCAACGAACCTGACTGCTGCGCCCTGCCGCCCACGCCGGCAAATCGTACCCGCATGGAGCACGCGGTCTACATGGCCAAGATGTTCCGCGAGCTCGACCCCGTAACGCCCGTGACGATAGGCGCTGCGTTCTCGGACAACATGATCGAGATGGGCGAGGCGGTGGATGTGCTGTCGTTCCACAACTACCTGTCCACCCGCGCCGCCATCCGCGCCGATATCGCCAAAGCCAAGGCATACGCGGAAAAGGTTGGCAAACCGCTGATCAACACGGAGATCGGCTGCATCGCCCGGGCCAACCCCTATGACGTCGCGCTCGAAGAGCATATGAACGCGAAAGTCGGCTGGTACATCTGGGAGCTGATGATCACGCACCAGTGGGGCACGGTGCATGGCGTGTTCCACCCCAACGGAACCATCCGCGATCCAACGATTGTGGCAGCCCTTTTCGGCATGTTTCGGAACCGGGCGGATGATGTGATGCTGGCCGCGCCGGACCGCGAGGGCGCCATCACCAGGGCGGTGGCCGAAAACAGGAAGTGGCTAGCCTCCGCGAACCCGAATTGGGAGGCCGGTCTGGATCTCGCGGAGATATCTGCTCATCTCCTCGAGGCCGGCCAGCTCATCGCGATGTACGACCCGCCCACGCGGACGGTGGCTATGTTGCGCAAGGGCGCGCCGAATATCCCCGCGCTGCGCGCTGCGCTCGAAAAGTTTACGGCGGCTTTGGAGCCGTATCAGTTGCCGAAGGACGACCCGAGACGCGGACGGCCGCCTGCCTCGGTCAACTGAGTTCAGTGCCGGGCTTGAAACGCCAGCCTGACGCAAGGAGGGACTAATGCTCAAGAGATCAGTGCCGCTGCTCTTGCTAGCCGCGCTTGCCATAGCCGCGGCCAGCGCTCAGACCGGCAGTACACCCGGGCAGCGGATCGCCGTCACGATTGATGCAAGCAAGACGGCCCCGCCAATCTCGCCATACATCTACGGCCAGTTCATCGAGCACATCGGCGATCTGGTAAACCGCAGCATGTGGGCCGAGATGCTCGACGACCGCAAGTTCTACTATCCGGTCACGTCAGCCCAGCCGCAGCAGCAGGCTGCCACCTCTCGGGCGATGCGTGGCCGTCGCGCGAATCGCTGGGTGCCCATCGGGCCGGACTCCTCCGTCACGATGGACACGAAAACTCCGTGGGTGGGCGATCACAGCCCTGTCATAACACTTGATGGCGCCGAGCCGCGGGGCATCAGGCAGGCCGGGCTGGTGCTGCGCAAGGGCAAGGAGTACACCGGGCGAGTGGTGCTTGCCGCCGATCGGGGAGCGAAGGTCGTTGTCAGCCTGGTCTGGGGCGACGCCCCCGGCGACCGCCAAACCATCCCGATCTCAAAAGCCAACTCAACCTACACCAGGTTTCCGCTCAAGTTCACCGCGGGCGCGGATACCAACAACGGCCGCATCGAGATCTACGCAACGGGACAGGGCACGTTCCGTGTCGGCGCGGTTTCGTTGATGCCGGCGGACAATATCCGTGGCTTCCGGCCGGACATCATGGCGCTGTTGAGGGACCTGCGCACCGGCATGTGGCGCTTCCCCGGCGGCAACTTCCTTTCGGCCCACGACTGGAAGGACGCCATCGGCGACCCGGACAAGCGGCCGCCCATCTGGGATCCAGTATGGTCGGCGGTGCAGCCGAACGATGTCGGAACCGATGAGTTCCTGACCATGTGCGAGCTTCTCGGCGTCGATGCGTTCATCAGCGTCAATGCCGGTTTTGGCGAGGCGCGAAGCGCCGCCGAGCTTGTCGAGTACGTGAACGGCTCGGCCGACACGCCGATGGGAAAACTGCGCGCGGCCAACGGGCACCCGGCGCCTTACAACGTGAAGTGGTGGGGCATCGGCAACGAGATGTACGGCACGTGGCAGTTCGGCCACATGGCGCTCGAGCAGTACGTCATCAAGCACAACATGTTCGCCAAGGCCATGAAGAAAGTTGACCCCACCATCAAGCTTCTGGCCACCGGCGCGACGCCTGAAGAGATGACGATCTACGGCATCTCGCAGCGGCTCATCGGCAAACAAACGCCCGATTTCGGATCGGCAGCCGACTGGACGGGCGGGCTGCTCACTCACTGCCTGGACAACATCGACATCATGTCCGAGCACTTCTACTCCTACGCCAACCAGCGGTACGACCTGAAGCAGGCCAGACGCATCGACATCAAGGAAGATCTCCTCGACTGGGTGCGCCGGCCGGCGAACCGCGTGCGCAACAAGGTTGAGGCGTACGAGGAGTACTACAAGCGGATCCCGGCGGCTGCGGCCAAGCGGGTCCCGATGGCCCTCGATGAATGGGCCTACACCCGGTCTTCGGGGAACAATCTCATGCTGCAACTGGCGCACGCGATGGTGTTCCACGAGATGTTCCGCCACTCCGGCCTGATCATCATGGCCGGCCACACGATGGGTACGGGAGCCATCGACTTCAACGAGACCGAGGCGGCTCTGAACACGACGGGACTCCTGTTCAAGCTCTACCGCGACCATTTCGGAACCGTGCCGGTCGAGGTGAGCGGTACGTCGCCGGTCCCCGGTCCCAAGTATCCGGTGGGCGGCGACCAGCCCCGCATCAACGCGGGCAGCCCGACGTACCCGGTCGACGTGAGCGCCGCGCTCACAGAGGACGGCAAAGCGCTCACCATCGCGGTCATCAATCCGACCGAATCCGTCCAGGAGCTCGCGCTCGACGTTAAGGGAATCCAGCTTCAGCCCGGTGGCAAGTCCTGGCGTATGTGGGGTCCCAGCCTGACCTCCGTGACCGGACTTAACAGCAAGGATGTGCAGATCTCCCAGGAGCCCGCGAACGACCCCGCTTTGCTGCGCGTTGCACCGCACAGCATCGTAATCTACGAGTTCGCGAGGCGCTGAACCTGCGGGTCCGGGGCAGTCCCCGGCCTCGGACCCGCTTTTTTCACCGCTGCGGTTTCACGCGGGAGCTCCCGGCGCGAACTTCACGATCCGGAATCCCCTCGCCTATCGCGCGCTACTCCGGCGTGACGCGGTAGAGCCCCGATCCATGCACGGGGATGCGGAACACCAGCTCGGAATCAAAAACTCCGATATCCTGCCGCGTCCACAAATCGCGAACGCGGGACTTGCCGGATAGCCCCAGCTCCTTCAGCTCCACCCGGATTTCCTCGTCTCCGCTGTCGCCCACATTGAAGACTGCGAGGAACTTGCCGCCTTGCGGAGCATCCGAAACCCAGGCGATCTGGTTACCGCGCCGGAACAGCTCCCTGGGGTTCGCGCCTTGCTGATTGACCGCCAGAACCTCGTCATTCGTGATCAGCTCGATGGCGTATTGCTCGCTGGTGGGAAGGTCGCCTCCAAACATCAGCGGTGAACGCGCAATCGACCACAGGCTCATGACCGTGCGCTGCTCATCGCGCGTGAACAGCGATTGCCGGTCGTCGCCGCGTTCCGCGCGAATGCCGATATGCCCGAGCGGCAGCATGTCGCCGTCGGGCCACGCGCCGGGGCGCTGTTTTCCGCTCCACGGCGCAATCAGGTCGAATGCGTGCCGGAGCGCCTTCCAGTTGTCCCAGAAGTCATCTGAAACCCTCCACATCTGGGCATGGCTGGCCAGGAACTCGGCGTCTTCCACCTTTGCCGGGCCGGGGGAAAGACTGAGGACGATGGGGCGGCCGGTCTTCTGAATTGCGCGATGCAGCGCGGCGACTTCCTCCTTGTGCAGCGGCCGCAGCATGTCGTCGGCCTTTATGAAATCCACGCCCCAATCGGCGTACATGCGGACGATGGAGTCGTAGTACTCCTGAGCTCCGGGCTTGCTCATGTCGATGCCGTACATGTCGGTATTCCAGCGGCAGATCGATTGAGGGTTTGCTATATCCGCGGCGCGCAGCGTGGTTCCCAGGATGGGGGTGTTGGCGCGAACCGCCTGCCGCGGGATGCCGCGCATGATGTGAATGCCGAACTTCAGGCCCAGCGAATGGACGTAGTCCGCCAGTGGCTTGAACCCGCGCCCTTCCGCGGAAGATGGGAAACGGTTCACGGCGGGTATGAGCCGGCCGTATGAATCCATCGCAAGCACGGCGTTCTCCCGGTAGCCGTGGGATTTCGGATTGGTCTCAGACCACTGGATGTCCACTACGACGTACTGCCAACCATGCTTTTTCAGGTGCCGCGCCATGAAATCGGCGTTGGCCTTGACCTCGTCCTCGGTCACCGTCGTGCCGTAGCAGTCCCAGCTATTCCATCCCATAGGCGGGGTGGGCGCGAGTACATCCGCAGCGTGAGCGCGCGACTGAAGCGACGCCAGAACGACAATGGCCGCCAGAGCAAGACGCATGACGGTGCTTTGCATAGTGTTCTTCTCCTTGCCTGTGCCCCGGGTGAGAATCCCGAGGCGTTCCCAAACTGTGCGCGATCGAGGCACGCGTGTTGAGCCGCTCCACACAAGGCGGCGCGGCCGTTCGCGACTATGCTCTCCGCACGACAAAATACGGTTGGCCTGTAAGCTGGTCCCCGAGGCCCGGGTACAACGTGGCCAACTCCGGATTCTCCTTCAGTTCGAGATAGTACTGCAGCGGATAGGGGCTGTCAGTGTACTCCGAAGGGATCGCGCCGCGCCAGAGACGGCCGTCCGCCTGCATGGGCGCGCTCTGCCATCGCTCGCCCTGATTCACGTGGCGGTAGTGCAGCAGCACGGACGCGTAGACCTTCTCGGCGAAGAACTCGAGCGGCAGGGTGCGCCCTGGCTGGAAGGTGCTTGCCGGAGAGTGGCGTCCAGCCGCGGCGGGCCGCCTGGGCCGGCCCAGGGCCTCGCGGATGGCGTTGTCGATGCGGTCGCGATAGTACACCTGTTTGGCAGATCCCAGCTTCGCGCTGATGGCCGCGATGTCTGCGTCGATGTCCGCCAGGCGATCGGCCCAGTGTCCGCGCAACACGCGCGTCTCGCCAATCGTGATGTCGGCCATATAAACGTTCTTAGCGCGGGCCGCGATTCCGGCCCACACCTCGCGCGCGGTGCGGTAGGCTCGTATGACCTGTTCGAGCGCGATTCTATCGCCCGTCTTCTCGAAGATGTGATACAGGACTCCCGCGCGAAACTTTGCGCCGAAGAAGCGGCCAAGATCCGCGGCAATGGCAATGTCAATCGTCAACCTGCGGTATTCGGGCCGGTTCGGCTGCTCCGCCCGCTCTTTGGCGCGCAGGAGCGATGTGCCGGCCCTGGCGGCATAGTCCTCGATCCACTGCGCCACCTCGATAGGGGTGTACTTGCCGCTGCGTTCGCCCTTGAGCAGGTCTTCTGCGAAGTCCACCATGCGGTAAAACAACTGCGGATCGAGCGGGCTCACCGTGCCGAACACTCGCGGCCTGGGGGTATCGGTGTACGGGCCCGGATTAGCTGCATCAATCAGGGAATGGTTGAGGTACATCTCCGGCCAGTATTGATTGTTCGCGGCCGAGGGCAGGTGCGCGGTGGTTACGGCGGGCAGGATGCGGCTGGAGGTTGCCAGCGCGTTCTCCAGGTCTGCGGCCGCAGCGCCGAAATCGCGGCGCATCGCGCGCTGCCACACGTCCGGATCGCTCGCCGGGTTATACAGCAGGCGTCCCCAGACCCTGTACGTGTACGCGTACTTCTGCCAGTCCCATCGCGGAGCCAGCGACCGGTCCGCATAAGCGCAACGCCCGCCCGCGATGCCGGAACCGCGCCGCCCCTTGAACGAAAGCGGTTCCATAATCTCCACGCCGTCGCTGCCGCAGAAGGAAAAAGCGCGGGAGTAGGAAGCAGCGGTGACCGGGTCGCCCCAGATCAGCAATCTCTGCGTACCGGGCCAGATGCGGTGCAGCACGCCCCACTTGCGGTCCTCTCGCAGCAGGTCGCCATAGCCGTAGCGCAGGAAACTGCGCGAGCCGGCGCTCAGCTTCATGAGGCGCGACGCCTCGGCGCCGGCTCGGGGCCGTTCCTGCTCGCGGATCTCCGCCTGGTGATAGGGCAAGCCGAGATGCTCGGCCCAGAACTTCGGCGAGATCTTCACCGGCTGGCCAGTTTCCAGCGCGATGTCGATCATCTCCTGGCTCATGCCCTTGGCGTGCATGTCGATCTCGACCTTGCGGCCGCACGTCGCAACGCCGTCGAAGACGGTCTTCCAGAACTGGTAGCTCTCCTCCTCCACGCCGCTCTCGCCGTGCACGCGGAACGTGATTCCGCTGATCTCGGGCACAGCCTGCAGCAGCGCCCGCACTGCGTCGCGGCAGTAAGGACCGTGGTTTTGCCGGGTGAGCCCCTCGATGGTGTAGTTCGCGTTGGGGCTGTTGATCCACTCGTAGCCGTGCATCCACAGACCCAACTGAAACTCCATGCCTCGCTCCGTGACCTGCCGGGCGATAAAGCGCAGCATCTCAAGATTGCTGTCGCGCTCGGCATCCGGCAACTGCGGCACGCGCACGTCATATCCGGGCACCGCGAGCAGGAACGGGTAGGTGAAAAGGAAATAGGCGTCCGTGACCTCTCTGAGAAAGTCGTAGCCGATCCCGAAGGCAAGGTTGAAGCGGTTGAAGCGCTGCGAAGCCAGCATGGAAAGGTATGCCGGCCACATCTCGCGATCGTTGAACCACGGCTTGTCTTCGACATCGCTCGTGAACAGGCGGGTGGCGCTGCGGATCGTGTTCGCGGGCCGCTCGGAAACCGGCTCCGAGATGACGAGCGCCGCCAGGGGATCGGCGGAATGGCGCACGCGGTCGGCGAGTTCCAGGAGTGCGTAGGTGAGGCCACGCGCGTCATACCCGCACGCCCACACGCCGTCACGTCCCCGGAACAGCGCGAGCGCCTCCGGCACCGCTTCCACGCGCGCGCCCGCAGCCTTGAGCGCAGCGGCGGCGCCGCGCGAGGCCATGCCTGCGGCAAATATCCGTAGATTGCCCGGGGAGACTTGCGCGGCGCTCTCGTACACACGAGCAGATGGCCCGCGTTCGCCGAGCGCGCTTTCCAGCTCACCGGCCGCCCACCGCGCCGGCGCGGACGAAGCGACGGCGTCCGCCGTATCAATAATGATGGCCACGCTCCGCGCCTGATTCGCAGCCCCGGCCGCGGTCCCTGCCGCCGCAGCCGCTGCCGTCGCCTGAATGAAACGCCGCCTGCCGAGTTTCCTGTACATGCCTTCCATCCCGACCAGACTACTCCAACTCGCCGCCGTGCGCGCCCGTATTTCAGCGGCGGCGTCAGTGTCCGCTGCCCTGCGTTCACAGCGGACCAGAGCCTCCGCCCGCAGACCAACCCGGGCTCGCTATGTCCGGATTTCCCGATGCTCGCTAAAGACAACGAAGGGGGCCACATGCGATGGCCCCCTCGCGTCACAACACCTGGCGCTCCATCCGTACAACCGCAGAGTCGCGGACGGG
The DNA here is from genome assembly GCA_050260275.1 of bacterium. Lineage (GTDB taxonomy): Bacteria > Acidobacteriota > Terriglobia > Bryobacterales > Bryobacteraceae > DATMXS01. The sequence goes on along the minus strand of JBLNBX010000169.1, from coordinate 26,992 downwards.
AACGCCGTCACTTTACCGCGCTACCCTGCCCCGCCTACGGTTTCGCACACAGCTTCTTGAACAGTGCGGGGTCGTACTCCTCGAGACCGTTTATTCCGAACAGGTGGTTCGAGGAAATCCACGGCAGCCAGAACCGGTGTCCACCGATGCCGCGCCCGGACCCGCCGGGACCGAAGCGCCAGCCTTCCTGCTGCCAGCCTATGCCTTTGAAGTCGTACTGGCGGCCCGGAAGAGCGATCATTGACTTCGTGTTGTGCAGCAGTATGCGCGCAACGTCGAGGTAGTGCTCGTCCTTCGTGTAGTTGTACAGTTTCGCGTACGAAGGCACGGACCAGTCCATGTACTGATCGACGCTGCCAGCCACGGCGGCCGTGATGCCTTGCGGGCCGATTGTCGATACGCCCTTCTTGTAGTGGAGTTGAGCGTCATCGGCATCCGGCGGCATCGGCAGATTCCAGATCCAGATCCAGCTCTCGGCGAAGTCCGCGGCTGCCTTGGCGCGCTCCAGCCACTTGGGCTCTTTTGTCGAGTCGTAGAGGCTGAGGTAAGCCTCCAGGCTGAGCATGCCGGCTTCTTTATCGGTTATGTTCGGGTTGTCGCTTGCACCCCCGATGAAGACGCCGCGCGTCCCCCATGTCGACCAGACGTACTCTGCAGCCCGGATTGCCGACTGCTTGTACTTCGGGTCGCCGGTCTCTTCGCTCATCATGATGAGCAGCGGCACGGGGTTGTAGCTGGTCGTTCCCGTCGGCTCAGCGACCTCGCTGCTTCCCGGCTGCCAGCGCCGCGGGAAGGACCCATCCTCTCGCTGCTGCAGTATCAACCAGTCCACGTAGGACTTCACCCAGTTGAACCACTCCGGATGCTCGCGGCCTTGAGCCCGCTCGCGGCGGTAAGCCCGCATGAGCGCCCGCATGTCTTCTGTCGCGTTGCGCAGCCAGGGAGCGAGCCAGATGTGGTCGTGCGGTTTCCCGGTGTTGAGGTCGTAGCCTGTCGCCTGCAGCGGCACCTCCGACAGCGCCTTGATCATGGACGAGATGATTGCGAGGCCGGTCTCGCGCATCTTCTGCCCGCGTTCAGTCTTGTCCCGGTCGCCTTCACGCAGCAACTGGTCCGCGCACTCGAGGTTCTTTCCGACGAACCCCATCGCCACCATGCTCCAGTTCCACTGCTTCTGGTCGGTGATGGTGTTCAGCACGAAGGGAATGGCGGTGCGGCCATCGACGGTCGCGGCCTGTGCGGCCAGATGGTCTATCAGCACCCGGCGGACCTGCTCGATGTCGTGGTACGCGACGGCGGGTTTCAGAGTGTTCCACGCCCAGCGCCACGCATTGCGGGTCACGTCACGAAAAGACTCGTTCTGCCCGAAGCGGAAATCCACCTGATATGAATGGGCCGTTCCCTGCGCGATGGGGTGATACCGCCGGATCCATCTCGTGGTGGGCGGCGCCTGTTCCTGCTGCCGGGCGCGCGCGAACTGGGTGGTGTTTCCAGGAAACCAGAAGCCGAACTCGACGGGGCCGCCGTCGGGCTCGTGTGCCCCGATCGCGCCGAACTGAAACCGCGCGTCGGTCATCACAGCCTGTGCGAGCCTGGTTTCCTCCATCGTGGAATCGCCGCGCGGTGCCGGGTCAAGGATGGCTATTGAAGCGCCGTTGGCGAACGAGAGCGCGAACAGCGGCGCCGGGAGCATATCCTCCCGCATGATGTAGCGCCGGGCCGCGTAGTTCAGCGTGCCGCCCGGGGAGCGGTCGCCGTTGTAGGTGGGGTCGCCGTAGAGCGCGCCGGGCGCCATATAGTTGATGTCGCTCCAGCCCACGGCAGGATCAACGGTCAGGACCACGGATGAGTGAAAGCCACCCTGCGCGTTCCCCGCGATCTCCACGCTTCTGCGCACCGAGAGCACCGCTCCGCTCAGGCTCCAACGGTCCTGGACCCGGAAGACGACGCCATCGTCGTATGAAATTTCCGCGCCGGCGTCTATGCCCGCAGCCGACTTCCTGACCGTCCGGTAACCGGCTGCAAGCTGGCGGATATCCTGCTCCGTGCGGAACACCTCGAGTCTCGCAGGCTTAGGCTGTACGATTCGCGGAGCCGCCCCTCCCGCGATCTCTATACCCCACTCGCCCGTCGCGGCGCGAGTGAACGAAACCGTCGCACCGGTCTGCAAGCGGCCGAGATCCACGCGGCCGCCCTGCTGCGCATATGCGGCCGATCCCGCCAGGACCAGCCCCAGCAGCGCGTATCTGCCGAGTATCGTTGTCATGCCTCCTCTATCGCGGCCGCTCTCGAACAGCGCTTCGCGCGCCGGGCCTGCGGCCGCCAACCAGGCCCCGGTTTTCCGAGCCTGCCCCGGCCCGAAGAACCCAGGCGAACACGAAAAAGGGGGCCTGCTTCTAACAGGGCCCCCCAATACCATCCATGCCACGCGTGAGTTGATACCCGTGGCCAGCGCGTAACCCGGCGGTAGTACTGCGCCCACCGGGTCACGCGCGCTTAAGGTCAGAAGCGAATCAGCGCCCGCAGCATTATCTGCCGAGGAGCAAACGTGTTGGTACCGATGGTACCGAACGTGTCGCTGCTGTTCATGCCGGGCTTGAGCCCTTTTGCAGCGTTCGTGCCGGTGTTGGTAGAGCCAAGGTTGCCGGAGTATGCACCGCTGAGCTGAGTGTGGTTCAGGACGTTGATGGCATCAGCTCCGATCTCGAGGCTCAGGTTCTCCAGAATCCTGAACGTGCGCCTCAAACCCATGTCGATGTTGTACCGGCCCGGAGTGCGGATGTCGTTGTACACCGGCGCTCCAGTGCCCCACCAGAACCGGTCGATGATCGTCTTGCCGTTCGGCGCGGTCACAACTCGACCCTCGAAAGCACCTGAATAATACTTCAGGAACGTGTTCTTGTTGGGCGTGATAACGCGGCCGTTGGGCAGCGTAACGGAGGTCTTGCCGTCGTACCACTTCTGGAGTTCCTTAGGAACTTCGATCGGAACACCCTCGAGGCGGTCCGGCCGCCCGAGCACCGCACCATCGGTAGCGCCGCTGATCGCGATCGGCGTACCCGACTGGGCGATCACGGTGGCGCTGGTCTGCCAGCCGCTGGCGATGGCCCGGAAAACCCGGTTCTCAGCGTCGAACGGCTTGCCCTGGCCGAACGGCAGCTCGTACAGAGCGGTCAGGACGAACCGGTGCGGAATGTCGGACATACCCAGGTGCCTGTTGTTCTTCAGGTTCAATATGTCGTGGTTGCCAACCGTTCCGCCGGCGTTGAAGCCCTGGTTGTCGGCCATGTTGTCGGTGTTGTCGATTTCCTTCGACCAGGTGTAGTGCGCGTCGAACATCAGGCCGTTCGCGAAGGCGCGAGTGAGGCGGAGCTGAAGAGCGTGGTAATCAGCCGTCGCATCAGACCTGTTGATCGCCGCCGCCGAACCGACCAGCAGCGGATAGGGGTAGAGCGAGCTTTCGCGGGAGATCGTCCGCGAAGCCAGCGGCCCCTTGAACGGCAGCAGATCGCCGGTGGCGGGCTGCCAGGGGTTCTGGACTTGCTGGCTCGCCGGGTTCAGCGTGCCGTTGCTGTCGATCCACTGCTGCCGCCATTCCGCCAGCGTCGCGGCGGGGATGCTCTGCAGGTTCTGGATCGGGAACGACCGGTTCATCAGGTTCTTGCTCTTGGAAGCCGTGTAGCCGACCGACGCCATCCAGGTCTCGCCCAACCGGCGCTCGATGAAGAAGTTCCACTGCATGGCCTGGCCATTCTTGTAGTGCCGGTCGAAGCGGCACTCGCCGATGCCCCAGGCTGCGGGGTTGGTGACGTCGTTGCCCACAGCCGGCGCCAGCGGCGCGGGGTCGGAGAACTTCACCACCGGAACGCCCTGCGGGTTCAGGCCGTAGGGAATCTGGTTGACGCCGCCGGAGAACGTGACTGCGCCGTAGTCCACCGGGCTCGGGAAGTATCCCGTGCTCGTCGGCAGATAGGTGATGCCGAAACCGCCGCGGATGACCGTGCGGTCATCAAGTTGGTAAGCTGCGCCAAGGCGCGGCCCCCAGTTGTCCCAGGTCGTATCCCACAGATTGCGGCTGTAGCCGCCGGTGCCGACGAACGCAAGCGTGCCCTGCGTTCCCCAAGGCGAGGTGGCTCTGAGGTCGTAGGAAGACATGCGGTCGAAGCGCTCGGTGGGTCCGGGCTGGAGCTCCCAGCGCAGGCCAAGGTTGATGGTCAGCTTGGCCGTCGCACGCCAGTCGTTCTGGCTGTAGAACGCCAGGTACTTCTGGGAGAACGCCGGATTCACGTTCATGCCGGGACGGATCCAGTACAGCCCGGCGCCCTGGAGCATGCGGGCTGCGTTGATGCCTCTCTGCACGTTGTTCCGCGTGTCGCCCGCAACTCCGCCGTTGGCGGTGACGTACTCGAAGTTGAAGTTGCCGCCAACGCTATGCCACTGGGAGGGGTATGCCACCGAGCCCTGCTCCGGATCGGCGTAGTTGGACAGCAGGTTGCGGAACTCGCCGCCCATCTTGTGGGTCCAGCGCCCGCGGATAATCGTCAGGCTGCCCGTCAGGCTGTGGTTGAGCTGCCCTTCAACCTTGCTGTTGAAAAGTCCGCTCGTCAGGCCCGTCCAGTTGCTGCCTCCGCCGACGCCAGTGCCGGCAGTATTCGGGGAGATGTCAGGCGCCGTACCGAAGAAAATCATCAGCGGGTGCAGATTCCTCGGCACGCCGAACTGGTCGTACAGATCCGCGGTGAAGCCCTTCTTATCTCCCGCCTGGAGCTTGGCCATGATCCGGCTCATGCCGTAGCGGACGTCCAGCACCATGGTCGGGCTCAGAACGACCGTATCACCGACCTGGAAATACGGGTTCTTGTCGCTCTGCGATCCCGGCGCCCCGTTGAACGGCGATTCGCCAAACGGGCGCGGCGTGACGATTTCCGCCCAGGAAATGCCGCCGCTGAAGTACAGAGAGTGCTGGCCGCGCTGGAAGTCGACGCGGTTGTTGAGGTTATGACGCCGGACGGTCTGCACCACCGCGGACTGGAAGTTGTTGGTGTTGAACGCGTCGTCCGGAGTCCGGTTGGGTTCGGGGTAGTAGCTGTAGGCCAACAGCGCAGCCGGATGCGGGTTCGGAATTATGGCGTCCGGAACCGCAGCGCGCCGGTAGAGGTCCGGACCGAGCTGCGTAACGTTGAACGGATCGAATACCGCCGCAGGCACCGCCGCTCCGGATTCATCGCGGATGAACGTCTTGCTGAAATCTCCCACGCGCTCCAGGGCCGTCGGGACGGTGTAGAGGCTGGCGCTGCCACGGTCGTGCCGCATGTGGTGGTAGCTGCTGTGGAAGAACAACTGGTCGCGAATGATCCGGCCGCCGAGGGAGCCTCCGAAATCATGGACCTTGAAAGCTTCCCTGGGCAGCTCGTTGGCGTTGCGCCCGAAGGTGTTCGCGTTGAACGCCTCGTTACGCATCATGTAGGTGGCCGTCCCATGGAAGTCGTTCGTTCCCGGCTTCGTGCTCATGGACAGAACCGCCTGGCCACGACCGTACTCGGCGCTGAAGTTGTTCTGGATAACGCGAACCTCGCGAAGGCCCTCTGTGTTGGGCACGACCGAGGTCTCGTTGTAACCACCGCCCATCACCGGCAGACCGTCCAACTGGATGTCATTGGTGAACGGACGACCGCCATTGGCGCTGAGAGCGGAGAACTGGCGGCGTCCGGTCATACCGATGCCGAACGACGACAGACCGGTCGTGTCCTGGGTGGCGTTGCTAGCTACAACACCCGGCTGCAAAGCCGCGTAAAACAACGGGTTCTGGGTGATGTTTGGCAGCACGTCGATCATCTGGGTCTCGACCCCGCCTGACACCGTGCTGCTGGCCGTCTGAAGCTGCATCGCCGTTGCGACAACTTCTACGGCCTGCTCGAGGCTGCCCACCCGAAGGGTGATGTCGATCCTGGCGGTCTGCGCCGTCGCGAGGGGTATGTCCCTTTCACGATAAGGCGCGAATCCAGGGGCGTTCACCGAGACGGTGTAGGTCCCCGCTGGCAAATAGGGGGCCGTATAGAGGCCCGCATCGGTCGTTACCGCGGTGGTCTCGACATTAGTTTCCTGATTCGTGACAACCACCTGGACGCCGGGTACCACGGCGCCCGTAGCGTCGGTCACTGTGCCTGTGATCGCGCCTGATCGGATCTGACCGTAACCTAAAGATGCGATGAGGATCCCAAGCAGCAGGACGCTGCTCGACACCCTGAGTCCTTTTAACAGCAATCGCATTGATTAACCTCGTTTTCCCTTAGCTGGCTTGCAGTTAGCGCGACGGACGGCAGTATTCCCCCACTGACCGCCACAATTCTGCGCAAAGACCCCACAGCCAGGTAACAACTTGGCTCCGGTTACGCTATCACGCTTTTCTGATACGTGCTAGGTTTTTTACGGTTTTGGCACAGACATCCAATGTTTTGTTTGGTTTCCGTGGGATGTGACAGGATCGGGCAACCCTTCCGCTAACGGTTAACCGGCGGGGTTAAGGCCCCCAACGATAGTTCTGGACGCGCCGGAAAGATCGGTTTATCATCGTACCCAGCACTGAAAGCGATCGGTGCAGGGGAGTGGTTGTCGCTTTGGCAGGAACAGCTTTGGGGGCTGTGGTATGATTCGCGCTGGACAGACGATGATTGAGCTCGACAAGACACGGCTCACGGAAGTTCGCGTGCGCGCAGTCCGGGCGGAGCTAAACGACCTCCTCGACAGCGCTGCCTTTCGCACCAGCAAGCGCTGCCGCGACTTCCTTGAATACGTCGTCGAACGCACCCTGAGGGGCGAGAGCGATTCGCTAAAGGAGCGCTCGATCGGTGTGGAGCTGTTCCAGCTCCCTCCGGACTTCGACGCCGGACAGCACACGATAGTGCGCGTGACGGCGAACGAGGTTCGTAAGAAGCTGGCGCAGCACTACCTTACCGGAAATGGGGAATCCCACGCGGTGAGGATCGAGCTTCCGCCCGGATCGTATAGGGCCGAGTTCAGATGGGCCACGCCGGCTGCGGAAGCGCAGGACCAGCAGCGGCCGGACGCGCCCGATGCGTCCGTTGACGAGTCTGGGCCTCCAACCCAGGAGACCCCGAAGGGGCTGCTCAATCCATCTCGCACGCCGAGGCTCTGGGTCGCGCTTGCCGGGGCAGCCGCGCTGCTCGTCGCAGCGAGCGCTTTGGCGTTTTGGCGCTTCCAGGGCGAGCCGGCCGCTCCTCCAGCCGCCCCTTCGGAAGCGCGCTCCACCCCAACGCCCGCCGCGGCAACGGGTTTCCAGCCGAGCGATGGGTTGCGGATGATCATGGGAGCCACGAATCCCTACATTGACCGTAACGGGTGGACGTGGAGCCCGGACCGCTACTTCTCGGGCGGAACCGTCGTCTTCCGGCCTTCAGAGAAGATCCTGAGAACCTTGGATCCGGACATCTACCGGCACTTGCGGAGCGGCGATTTCCAATACGACATCCCGCTCCCGAAGGGACTATACGAGCTCCGCCTGCACTTTGCCGAGACCGGGCTGGATGATCTCCTCAGCGCGGAATCGAGCGGAGAGGGGCAGCGCCTGTTTCGTATCGTCGTGAATGGCAGGACGGTTCTCACATCCGTCGACGTAGTAGCCAACGCCGCCGGAGCAAACACAGCGGATGTGCAGGTTTTGCGCGACATCACCCCGGCTGAGGACGGCTTCCTCCACCTGAGCTTCGCCGGTGTCAAAGGCGCGCCGATGCTGAGCGCCATAGAGATCTTGCCGATGGTCAACGGCAAGGTCCGGCCCACACGCATCCGGGCTGGATTCCCCTCTTCGTGGTGCGATTCGGCGGGTCGGCAGTGGCAGGCCGACTCGTATTTCCTGGGCGGGAATGCGCTGGTCCGCACGACCAACCCCGCGCGTGAGGACGGTTCCATGGTGCACGACAGGGCGCTCTACGCCAGCGAGCGGTGGGGGCACTTCTCCTACGCGGTGCCCGTGGCCAATGGCCGGTACCGGGTGACGTTGAAGTTCTGTGAAGGCCATTACGGCCGCCGCAACTCAGGTTCCGGCGGCGTCGGAAGTCGCCTCTTCGACGTGTATTGCAACGGTGTGGCGCTTCTGAGGAACTTCGACATCATCAAGGAAGCTGGCGGCGAGGGGCGCCCGATTGACCGGGTCTTCACCGGCATCCGGCCGACCGCGCAGGGCAAAATCGTCCTGACGTTCGTGCCCGTGGTCGGGATGGCTTGTGTCAACGGCATCGAGGTGGTGGAGGAGTAAAAACCTCGTCTCGTGAGTTGCGGGTGGCGCCCGGCGCGCCATTGTCTGGCACTCGGAGGCGCGCGCCGCCTTCCGCGAGACTGAACGAACCTCCCGGGTGCGTCGCAAAGGCTCGTAGATGTGATGATCCCCGTGCAGGCGCATATGCGCCCGCGCTCACCGTGCCGGGGTCTTCTCGAACTCGATCGTGTACGCGCGCCCCGCTCTGACGCTGATTTGCGCCGCGCCCTCTACTGATTGCAGGCGGACCGGCCGCGCGCCCTCCCGGACGGAGCGGATGCGCACACCCGGAGCGGTGCGAAGCCGGTGCGTGCCGTCCACTGATGCCCTGAGGGCCGCCTTCACTGGCAATCCGCCGCTCCACGTCAGGTCGAGTTCAACTCCTCCCCTGGCGCGAAGGCCGGAAACACTCCCGTTTGCCCATGCCTTCGGCAGCGCGGGCAGAAACTCGATCTCCCCGCTGTGGCTTTGAACCAGCATCTCGGCAATCGCGGCGGTCGCGCCGAAGTTGCCGTCTATCTGAAAAGGCGGATGATTGTCGAACAGGTTGGGCAGCGTTGACTTGCGGAGGAGCGCTAGCAGGTGCTCGTACGCCTGTTCGCCGTCGGCCAGCCGGGCCCAGAAGCCGATGATCCACGCGCGGCTCCAGCCCGTGTGCCCGCCTCCGTGCGCGAGGCGCCGCTCGATGGTGGCGCGGGCAGCGCGGGCCAGGTCCGGAGTGCCGCGCGGGGTGATCTGGTTGCCTGGGAACAGCGCGAACAACTGCGATATGTGCCGGTGGCCGGGCTCTGTCTCTTCCCAGTCTTCAGGCCATTCCTGGATCTGCCCGTACCGGCCCACGGTCAGCGGCACGAGCTGCTTGCGCGCCGCTGCCACCTTCGCACGGAACTCCGGGTCGATCCCGAGGGTCTCGCTGGCTGCGATGACGTGCCCGAACAGCTCCCGGAGGATCGAAGTATCCATCGTCGGCCCCATGCACAGGACCGCTTTCTCGCCCGAGGGCAGCTGGTATTCGTTTTCCGGCGAGGTCGAAGGCCCGGTCACGAGCCGTCCTTTGCCGTCGGGAACCAGATAGTCGAGAAAGAACTCAGCCGCCTCCTTCATCAGCGGGTAGCCTCGTTCGGCCAGGAAGCTGCGGTCGCGCGTGAAATCGTAGTGATCCGCCAGGTGCAGCGCGAGCCAGGCGGCGCCCATGGGCCATACGCCCCAGCGCGCGCCGTCGATCGGAACCGCGTGTCCCCACAGGTCGGTGTTGTGGTGCATGACGAATCCGCGGGCCCCGTAGTAGAACTGCGCGACGCGCCGGCCGTCCTCGCGCCCGTTTTCGAGCAGGTCGAACAGCGGTTCGTGAAGCTCGGAGAGGTTGCAGGTCTCCGCGGGCCAGTAGTTCATCTCGGTGTTGATGTTGATGGTGTACTTACTGCCCCAGGCGGGCGTGAGGCTGTCGTTCCATTTACCCTGAAGGTTCGCCGCGAGGCTTCCCGGCCGGCTGCTCGCGATCAGCAGATAGCGCCCGTACTGAAAGTAGAGGGCCAGCAGGCCGTTGTCTTCCCCGCCCTGTTGCACGCGCTTGAGCCTTTCATCGGTGGGCAGGTTTCGGAGCGAGTCATCCGCGGGCAACTCGAGCCGCACGCGCCGGAAGAAACGCTGGTGATCCGCGATGTGCTCTTTCCGCAGCGCCTCGTAGGAAGAGCGCGAGGTGACTGAAAGGTCCCGCTCGCAGGCCGCGGCCAAATCCTTTTCCCGGTAATCTGTGGCGGCGACGATAGTGAGTGTCACGCTATCGGCGGCGGTGATGTTGAGGCTGTCGCCGCTGCTCTCCATGCGCCCGCCGGAAACGGATGCATGCACCTCGGCCCGGAAGCGGACTCCCGTTTGGCGCTCTCCCGGCGCGCGCTTCGGCAGCGCCTGGCCGGTAAGGATCAGCCGGCCCGGCTGAGCCTCGGCCGTCGCGTCCGCGGGGCGGCTCATAGTAGCGCGGAAGGAGATGCTGCCGGGCTTATCCGCCGTCAGCCGGACGATGATGCACCGGCCCGGCGCGGAAGCAAATACTTCGCGCACGTAAGTAACTCCGCCCGCCGTGTAACGGACTGTCGCGATGCCGGTATCGAGGTCGAGCTCGCGGCGGTAACTTACCGGCTCCGGCCCGGACTCGAACTCGAGCCACAGGTCTCCAAGAGTCTGGTAGACAGGGAGCGCGCGCGGGATGCTGATCATGGCCTTGTCGGCCAACTCCTGCGCTTCCGCTGGACGGCCCTCTTGCAGCAGACGGCGGATCTCGGGAACGGCTTCCTGCGCGGCGGGATTGCTGCGGTCGCGCTTCTCGCCGCTCCAGACGGTGTCCTCGTTGAGCTGGAGGTGCTCGCGGCGCACATCGCCGAATACCATTGCCGCCAGCCGCCCGTTGCCTACCGGCAGGGCCTCCACCCACCTTCCGGCCGGCTGGGCGTACCAGAGCTTCAGATCGTTGCCATCCGCTGCCCGGCAGCATAGCGAGCCGGCCAGAACCACAAGTGCCACAGCGTTTCGCAGAAATCGTGATCTCGCCATGATCTTTCGAGAGAGTGTACTCCAGCGCGGGATCTGTGCGCACCGTAAACGTCCGCCGCAGCGGTCGCGCTCGTGAGAGCGGAAAAACAACTTACCTGAGCCCGCGATGCCCGGCCATCCCGCACCGCTTCTCAGACCGCCACGCCCTAAATCGGACTGCGGCAGTAAAATTACTCTGACCGGGCAGGGAGAAACGCCCCTGGCCACTCCCGTTGCATGGAGACGAAGAAGATGATGCGATCGACAGCCCTGATACTTGCCCTCAGCGCCGCACTCACCTGGACCGGCGTGCCGGCGAACGCGCAGCAAGCACAGCAGTTCACCGTTTCCGCGGAGCGGCTCAAGCGCGTGGATGCCGTCCTGCAAAAGTATGTGGACGACGATCAGGTGGCCGGCGTCGTGGCGCTCGTGCTCAAAGATGGAAAGCCCATCTACGAGCGCGCCTTCGGTTGGAGCGACAAGGAGGCCGGGCGAAAGATGACTGTGGACACCATCTTCCGCATCGCGTCGCAAACCAAAGCCATCACCAGCGCGGCTGTTCTGATCCTGGTCGAGGAGGGCAAGATCGGCATCACCGACCCGGTGAGCCGCTTCATCCCGAGCTTCGCCTCCACAACCGTAGCCGTCAAGACCGCGACCGGAATTGAGACTGTGCCAGCGAAACGCCGCATCACGATCGCCGACCTTCTCACGCACACAGCGGGCATCTCCTACGGCACATCGCCGCACATCGCGAAGCTCTATGAGGCGAAGGGACTCGGCCCGGCGGCGGGGAACGGCTGGTACACGGCCGACAAGGACGAGCCCATTTGCGAAACCATGGAGCGCCTCGGCACACTCCCGTTCGAAGCACAGCCCGGCGAGGCGTTCGTGTACGGCTACAACACTGACATCCTGGGCTGCGTCGTAGAACGGGCTTCGGGCATGCCGCTCGATGCCTTCATCCGGCAGAGAATCACAGAACCGCTTGGCATGAAGGACACGCAATTCTTCCTGCCTCCGTCCGAGCGGGCGCGGCTGGCGGCCGTCTACGCAAGCACGCCCGATGGAAAGATGGTGCGCGCTCCGGAGGGGTCGAAGGGCCAGGGGCACTATATTGATGGACCCAGAAAGAGCTTCGCGGGAGGCGCGGGATTGCTTTCCACAGCGCGCGACTACGCGCGGTTCCTCGAGATGATCCGGAGGGGCGGCGAGTTGGACGGGGTCCGGATTCTCGCGCCCCGAACCGTGGCGCTGATGACCACCAACCAGAGCGGCACGCTGCACTCAACCAACGGGCTTGGATTTGGCTTCGGCTTCGAGACGGTGGACCGCTACGGGGCCAAAGGCATGGCGGGCGTAGGCGCGTTCGGATGGTCAGGCGCCTACGGCACCACCTACGAAGTGGACCCCTCCAGCGGACTCGTCAGGGTGCTCATGATCCAACTGATGCCGAACAGAACCGATATCCAGACTAAGTACGCGAACGTGGTCTACCAAGCGCTGCTCAACTGAGGCCGGCCGCTCGCCGGGCATCTGCACGCCTGTTTCGGACAGTCTTGCTGCTCAGGGCCTCGCGGCCTTCAGGCGGATCAGTCCTTTGTTGACATAGTCGTCCAGGGAGGCCGCGACGGCACTCGCGCTCACCTTGCCGTAGTACCACTCGCCCGCGGCCAGCGCTTCGGCGCGAACAGCGCGGTAGATGTCGAGATAGCTTCGCTTTCCATCGACGAAGTTGAGCGCCTCGAAGGCCATCAGGCCATGCAGCTCGGGGCCGCCCTCGTCCCAGCCGCGCTTCTCGATGTACTCCGCGACGCCCAGCGCAACTTCGGGCACCTTCGCGGCCATCTCTTTCTCGGCATCAGTGAGCGCGGGAGCGCGCGGCGGCTCCGCGCCGGCAATCAGAGTGTAGTTTGCAGCCAGAGCCTTCCTGTACAGGGCGACAACCGGATCGAGCGAGGGCAGCTTGAGCGAACGGTCGAACACCAGGATGGAACGCAGTGCGCCCGCTTCGCGATCCGCCGCGCGATCGATCAGGTTTACCGCATCGAAGTAAGCCTCGGCGCGCTTTTCGTTCGCCGCGCATGCGATCAGGTCTGACGCCCGCGCGAGGTCCGCAGCCAGCCGCCGCAGCGCCCCGGCGTGTACCTGGGCGGCGAGCGCCGGCACGCCGCTCGGTTGCAGCGCGGCGAAGTACCACGCGGTCGCCGCCACAATGAACGCGTTGCGCTGTAGCTGCGTGGGGTCTACGTTCCAGAGGTCGTCGGAGCTGGAGTGGATATACGCGTCCGGCCAGTTGGTCAGCGTCGTCGCGGGGATTCCGATGATCGAGTCCACGAACACCATGTGATCTGTGTTCGAAAAGTACGGCACCAGCTCTGCGCCGTAGCGTTCCCGGGTGCCGCGAGTCGAGAGAATCGGCTTTGAGTACGGCACGTTCGCGCCGGGCGCCTGGTTGGCGGCGAGATACGCCGTGTTCCCCCGCATCACCATCGTGACGACGCTTTCGATTGCGTCGTTCAGGAAGCTCGGCCGCGACCACGGCGCCATCGTGATGTGCTGTATGCGCGAACCTTCGGATTGCTTCGCGCCCACCATGTCCTGGTTGATGTTGAGCAGAATCTCGGAGCGCTCCTCCGGGTGCTTCGCGAAGTAGGCGTACTCGCCGTCGATCTCGTTCACCCACCAGAAGCGGATGTCGCGCTCGGGCTGCGGCAGTTTGCCCTCGCGGATGAGCTTCACCAGCGCGCGGCCGATCTCGAGCAGGTTGGCGCAGCCGCTGTTGTCGTCATTGGCGGAGTACTTCTCCTCCTGCACGTGCGCGGTGAGCACGATCGCTTGCCCGCGCTGCTTCCCGCGTATGAATCCCTCCACCATCCACTGCGTGGAGTTGTCTTCGAACTCCGCGGTGACGGTGGCGCGCAGAATGATCTTCTCGCCGCGCGCGAGCCGCCGCTTCAGCTCCGATCCGGCGCGGTTCGAGAGCGAGAAACCGAACGCCGCGGCGTCTTCTTTCCTGGGACGCGGCATGCGAATCCACGGAATCTGGTCCGGGTCGTCAAGGTTGCGCGCGTCGTACCGCACCACGCCGAGAGCGCCGCGCTTGCGCACCGCCTCCCGCACCACGCCGCCGATAGGACCGGAGGCGAGCACGATCGCGCCCTTCACTTCCTTGCCCTCGTAATCCTTTTCCGTGAGCCCTTCGCCGACATCTACCAGCGCGCCTGTCCAGTCCCCGCTGGCGCTGTTGTCGGCCAGCATGACGGCGGCGGCTTCGAGAGATGCCAGCCGCTGATAGCGCGGCTCGATCTCGATGAGGTCCGCCGCGCGCGCCGTCCATCCTCCTTCGTCCGCAGGCAGGTCTTGGATGATGCGCACGTCTGCCAGGCCGTTCTGCTTTGCCTTTTCGGCAATCCAGCGGATCTTGTCGCGGTATCCGTCCGAGGCCGCAGTGTTGCTCTGGTAGAGCGTCAGATGACGAATGTGATCGTAGGCATTGTCGCCGGAGATCTCGCCGGACAGGTACCGGTATACTTCGGGCGTGACAAACGGAGAATCCTGCGCCGGCGCCGCCGCGCAGAGTAGGAATGCAAGCGCAAAAAGATGACGGATCATAGGAATCCGCCATCATAGCAGGCAGCGCATGCGCGGGCTCCGCGCCTCACACTCTGTGGAGCGCGCGGTCCGCCGCCTGCGATGCGACCGCCGCAGCACTCCGTATGCCAGGTGCGAGCCGGGATAGGCCGCGTGCGCCTTCGAGCCGCAGTCCGGCATTACCGCCCCTACCGGGGCTGCCGCGGTTCCATCAGTTCCACCCTGGTGCCGTCCGGGTCGGTGAGGTCGAGCGCGCGCCGTCCGTTGCGCCAGAAGCGCCACTGAAGTTTTTCCGCGCCGGGATAGCCGTTCTCGGCGAGCTTCTGGATGGCCGCCTTGACGTCGGGCACGATGAGACAGATGTGCTGCATCGAGGGGTAGCTTTCGCGGCCGTCTGAAAGGGTGAGTTCGAGCACGTCGCCGCGCTCTCCGGGAATGCGGAGTTGTACCCATCGCGTCTCCGTGCCGGCCTGCGCGGCCCGCCAGAACTCCTGGAACCCGAGCTTTCCGGTATAGAAAGCCGCCGAACGGGCCAGATCTGCCGAGGCTATTCCAACGTGCCAGAGCGTCCGCGAAACGCGCTGTTCGCTCAAGTACTGCCCCCGCGACTTCGCTTGCAGAGATTCCGGCGTCCGCGCCACAAACTCGATGCGCATGCCGTCCGGATCCTTCAGCGATGATACCCTGCTTCCGTCCGGGTTCTGTGTGATCGGCGATGGAATGACGCCGCGCTTCAGGAGCATTTTTCGCAATGCATCGAGGTCCGGCGTGAGCACAGCCACGTAGGCCATGCGGATATCCCCGTATGGCGCCTCGGTCACCTGGATGTACTGCTCGTCGTTGACCTTGAAGAACGACGAGACCACCCGGCCCCGCTCGTCCTTCAGGCTGAACGCTTCCGAGAAGCCCAGAGCGCCCGAGTAGAACCGGCGCGCCCGCTCCAGACTGGAGGTCATCACACCCACTCCGGCGATCCCCGTCACTGGGAGATCCTGGCCGGCTGCGACCGCCGCCAGCATGGCGACAAGTAGTGCGCGGATCGGCATGTGTCGATTGTAAGACCGCCCCGGGCGGAGGCGAGCAAAAAAGTGCCGCTCTCGCCGGAACTGCCGCCGCTTTTGGTATGAATTAGGAGTACGTGCTTGCGAAAGAGAGTGGCGCCGGGCACCCTGCTGCCGCCGCACACGCGGCCAGAAAAGAAAGAATTACGAAATCGCGGGCACTGCGCCGCTCAGAGTGGTTGCTGGTAGCGTACTTCTCCTACACCACCGCGCTCGCGGCCTGGCTGCCGCTCAGAGCCTCCATTCCGGCCGTCACAGTAGCCATGAACCTCATCGTCTTCGCGGGCCTGTGGATTCTGCCGAGGGCCGAGGCGTTGAGAGGCCGCAGGTTTTTCTCAGTGATGCGCGACTGGTATCCCCTGGCGATGATCCTGCTGGCGTACCGGGAGATGGGTTGGTTCGCGCCCGCAACGCACACCTACGAGCTGGAAAACGCGTGGATTTCTTGGGACCGCCTGGTTCTGAACGATTGGGGCGTCCGCGCCGCGATCGAGTCTTTCGGCCCGTTCATCCCGTCGGTTCTGGAGATCGCCTACTCGCTGGTCTACGCCGTGCCCGTCTTCGGCATGGCGATGCTGTACGTCTACAAGCGTCCGGAGCGGGCGGACCGGTTTTCCGTAACCTTCCTTGTCGGCACGCTCGCCGCCTACTCGCTGTTCCCCTACTTTCCCTCGGAGCCGCCGCGGACCGTCTTCGCCGGGACAGACCTCCCCTCGTATCTCACCATCTTCCGGCAGTTCAACCTCTGGCTGGTAGGCGGCTACGGCATTCACACCAGCGTCTTCCCGAGCGCACACGTAGCGGGTGCGTTCTGCGGAGCCTTCGGCATGATGCGCCTGCTGCCAGAACACCGGTGGGTGGGGCGCTTGCTGCTGGTTCTCGCGGTGCTGATAGCTACGGCGACAGTCTACGGGCGCTACCACTTTGTAGTGGACGCCCTGGCGGGCTTCGGTCTCGCAGCCGCCGCTGAACTGGCGGGGCGCGCGCTCGACCGCAGCGCTGCGATCAGCTAGTCGCCGACGCGGGCTTCGATTCGGTCTTGGCTTTTGACGTCCCGTTTTGGCTTGACTCGGTCTTGGCGTGCTCTTTCACATCGCCGGACCTGCCGTTGCCTTTGCCGTAGTCCGTCACGTACCAGCCGGTGCCTTTGAATTGCAGCGCGGGCGGTGAAAGCAGCCGCTCCACCGGCCCGTGTCCGCACTTGGGATGCACGGTAAGGGGCTCGTCTGAAAACCTTTGCAGGGCTTCGAACAGTTCACCACAATGACCGCACTTGTACTCGTACAGTGGCATGGTTCTTTCGGGAACTATTCTAGCACTCTTAGGCTTCGAGTGCTAATACACCGATGGCCGTAGCGGACGGCTAGGCGGCGATCTCTCCGCCGGTCAGCACCTCTATAGCCTTCTTCAGCAGCAGGTCCTCGCTGTCCGGCTGCGCCGCGGCATCCGGATCGGGAGCGGCGGGCTGGCCTTCCCCATCGAGATCGGCTGGCGTATCGTACTCGATCATCTGCTCGGTGGGCACCACGCCGGTGTCCTGGATGGCCTTGCCCGAGGGCGAGTAGTATTTCGCCACGGACAGGATGATCGCGCTGCCGTCGTCCATGGGCACGGCCTTGCGCAGCGATGCGTTGCCGTACGACCGCTCGCCCACCACCTTCGCGCGCTTGTTATCGAGCAGCGCTGCGGCGGCGATCTCGGCCGCGCCGGCAGTCCCGCGGTTGGTGATCACAACAACCGGTGCGCTGGTGATGGCCTTCGCGGGATCGGCTTCCCATGTCTGCTTTGGAACGCGCTGGCCCTGCAAGTACGTGATGAGCCCCGAGCTCTGGAACAGGTTCGCCACCGCGACGCCTTCCTCTATGGGGCCTGAAGCAGAGTGGCGCAGGTCGAGCACGAACCGCCGGGCGCCCTGCCGCTCAAGCTCCTTGATATGGGTAGCGATCTGGTTCGCTGCGCCCGCCTTCAGGCTCTGCACGCTGATGTGGCCCACGCCGTCCGGCAACAGCTTCGCCGTGACGTCCGGATACTGAATCACCGCACGCGTGAGCGTGACCTTGTGCGATTCGGGATTGCGCGCCGACATCACCGAAAGCTCTACCGTCGTTCCGGGCTCGCCTTGCAGCAGCAGCTCGGCGTACGCGAGCGGCATGTCGCGCGTGGCGATGCCTTTCACGCTCTCGATGAGGTCGCCCGTGGTGAGCCCGGCCTTGTCGGCGGGCGATCCAGGGATGGCATCGACCACACCCACCGCGCCGAACCGCTTCGACAGCACCAGGCCGACGTCGCCTTTCGCCGCGTCCTTATTCTTCATGTACTCGCGGTACTGCTCTGAGCTGAGGTAGCTGGCATACGGGTCGATGGATTCGAGCAACCCATTGAGAGCGCCGAGTGTGACGCCCTGAAGATCCGGTTCCTCGACGTAGTCGGCCTTGATCCGGCTGAGCACCTCGGTGTACACGGCGAGCTGCTTGTAGGCAGCGTTGTCGCCCCCATCCTTGCCGAGGACAGCCCCGACCAGGAGCAGGGCGATGAAAACTGTGGAGATGCTTACAACGGCGGTCTTGAAGCGGCTCATGCTGAGACTCAATCTCAGTATACCAGCCGGACCTGTGTTCCCCGCGCCTCAACCATGGAGCTTAACGCGGGCGGCGCGCGCCGTTACCCGCCGCACAGGGCAGCGCGGATGGCCTCCCGCACGGCAGCCTCTTCGGCCTCGTCGCGGTACTTTCCCCGCGGCCAGAAAAACCCGCGCAGGCCGTCTCCCTTCCTCCGGGGGACGATGTGCACGTGCAGGTGCGGGACGCTCTGGCTCACGCGGTTATTTATCGCGTTGAAGACGCCTTCGGCGCCCATGGCTTTCTCGACGGCCCGGTTCAGAGTCTGCACGGCGCTGAAGAACGGGCCCACCAGGTCCGCCGGCAGGTCCGCGAGGGTCTCGTAGTGCTCTCTCGGGATCAGCAGCGTGTGCCCCGGGAACAGCGGGCGGTTGTCCAGGAAAGCCACCGATATTCCGCTCTCGAATACAAACCCCGCCCCCTCACCGGCGGCTATCCGGCAGAACCTGCAAGGGGTCATCCCAACTCTCATTCTCCAGCACGGCAATGGAACAAACGACGCTGCCGCGAAAAAAAAGTATGTATTCCTTGGAGCAGGCGAGATTAATATCCTTTCACTCTGCTTGCAAGCGATTGATGGTAAATCGCCGGTGAACAGCTTGCGAATGGCACGCGGCGTGCAGCCGACTCATGCGGGGGGAGAGCATAGGGGCCGCAACAAGCGGCACTCTTGCACCGGAGATACGAAGATGGCTTACCTCATAATGAACTGGGTCCTGGGAATCCTGGCCCTGTTGGGGGTAACCATCTTCGTGCCCGGGTTCCGGGTAACCGAGATCGGATCGGCGCTGATCGCGGCTGGCACGATAGGGCTGGCCGGCGCGCTCCTCAGCGTCCCATTGAAGTACACGAGGGGCGTGGCGAGCAGGGGCATCGCAGGCTCGCTCATCTTCATCGTCGACCTCGTCCTCTTCCGGCTGTCCGGGCTGATGATACCGGGCTTCGCGATGGCCGGTTTTGTGCCCGCCCTCAGCGGCGCGGCGGCTCTGATGGCTGTCAACGCAATCGCTTTGCGCTACGCGCCCTCGCTGGGCGTCGACTTCGAGTGGGAAGACGTTCCGGCGGATGCGGAGGAGCGCGAGTCTGAAACGTCCGAAACGGAAGACGAACCCGAGCCGGAGCCCGAGGCGCGGCCAAAGTCGCGGCCCGCCATCGAAACTTCCAAACTGGCTCCCGCCGACCACTGAGATCCCCTTGCTTGAATGGATCATCGCCTGGCTGCTTAGCGCACTCGTACTGGTGCTGCTGGCCCGGCTGCTGCCGGGATTCAGCGTAGCAAGCTACGGGACGGCGCTCATTGCGGCCCTCGTCATCGCGGCGTTGAACGCGACGCTCGGTCTGATCCTCAAGATCGTGACGTTCCCGCTGACGTTCCTGACCATCGGGTTGTTTCTGTTCGTCATCGACGCGCTCATTTTGAAGCTAGCGGCGGCGATCCTCCCGGGGTTTTCGATACGCGGCTGCCTTCCGGCGATACTGGCGGCGATACTGCTGGCGTTGATCGCCTTCGCCATGCGCCTCGCCTTCGGCGGCAACTACACCTGGTGGTAGCGGCGGGGCAGGCGGCCTGCCGGGACGCGTAGAGAGAGACGATACACTCCGCACTAGCTTGCTCGACTAGTGCGCTCACTATCAGTGCAGGCGTGCCCCCGTTTTGCCGCTGAGGTCCGGATGGAGCCGCATCCTGAGACGACTCCACCCGGGTTCGATACGCGTTGCGGCCAAAAACCTTTCGCCCCGTCCGGGGCTTGCCCCCAGGTACTCGATCTCCCGACGGCTGCGCCGTGGCTACTTTCTGCCGCCCCTTCCGGGGCTGAAAACCGCATAGCGGTGGTGCGAGCACCACTTCCTCTGCCACCGAGCCCACGCTTCCAGTGGGGCGGACGCCCTCGTCCGCGCCGGACCCCCTGGTCCGGCTTCCCCTTACCACTGAGCCTCGCCTGAAAAGCCTCGCATCAGGACCTGGTATCAATCGGGCCGAACGGGGCTTCATGAACGTGGGCTTCATCACCCTGCATAAACATCGTCGAGAACAGGAGTTGGAGCCCCCGTCCGGTCTCCACGCTTCCCGGCTGGCGATGGACGCGGGCTTCCGGCCGGCTATCCCGCGCTGGACCCTACTGCGCCGGCTTCGCCGCGGGCGGCGGATTCGAGTTCCCGCAATCCGCCACCACCTGCCACGCGCCATTGCGCTGCTTCTTCCAGACCGTCAGGTATTTCCCGTACCCCTCGACGATTTCGCCGTTCGGCCCCACCTGCCGCGACCGGGACAGCCCGTAGGTGTATCCGAGCCTGCCCGATACTTCCGCGCCAACAGGCTCCCACCGCAGCACGAAGTTCTTCCCCGAAAACCTCCGCTCCGCCGCTTCGCGAACAGCGGCTCTGCCCACCGCCATTGGCTCACCCCCGGACATCATGATCCCGTCCGGGGCAAAATACGAGGTCCACGCTTCCGCGCCGCCGCGAGCGGTCGCTTCATCGAACTCGCGATCCACCTGGAGCAGCTCCTCGCGCTCGTCGCGCGCGGCCCAGCTTCCCGTAACGAACCCTACCGCAAGCGCAGCCAGAACGCCCCCCGTATAGATGACTCTCCGCACGACTTCTCCTCCTCAGCAAAGACGCCCGTCGAGCAGCTCCGGAAGCGAAGCCGCCGCGCAGCGCACGCCCACGTAGAACGGCCCGAACTCGGCATAGATGGCGCTAGCCTCGTCGAACCTCATCTCGTAAACCAGTTTCTTGAACGCAAGCGCGTCCTCCGACCACAGCGTCACGCCCCATTCCCAGTTATCGAGGCCCATTGCGCCGGTGATGATCTGCCGCACCTCGCCCGCGTACCGGCGTCCGGTGATGCCGTGCTCGCGCATCATGCGGCTGCGGTCGCTGATGGCCTCGGTGTAGAAGTTCCGCTGCTCGCCGCGGCGCCGGCTCATAGGATAGAAGCAGACGTACCGTTCGCGCGGCATCTCCGGGTACAGCCGCGACCTCATAGCCGCGCGCTGCCGCTCCAGAAGCGCCGCCACCTCGTCGTTCCATTCGGGCGAGTACGGCTCCACACCGCGGCGCGCAAGTTCGCCGTACAGCTTCACGCTCGATTCGTACAGGCCCAGCTCGATCATCGACAGGAACGACGCCGTAGGCCTGAGATAATCCGCCAGCCGGAGCTGCTGTATCGCAAGCTCCGTCCGCTTCAGTTCCTCCACCGACCGGCGGAAGTGCACGAACATCAGGTCGCCTTTGTGACCGGCGAGCGCGAACGCCGCCGAACCGCCGTCCGGAGCGGACTCCATACTCTCGATTGCGTGCGCCGCCTCTGCAGCGGCATCGGCGCGCTCCCGCGCCGGCGTCCCCTTCCAGGAACGCCACCTGATGCGGAACATCTGGTGCAGTACACAATACCCCTCGAGCGTCAGCGGCGCTGACGGCATTGCAGCCTCTGCCATGCTCTAAGTTTAGCGGTCCGCGCTCGACCAGGACCGGGGACTTCGATTTACACGTATGATCATGCTGCGCCTGCGCGCGCTGGTTTTCACAACCCATTCCGCCGCGCCGGCGGACGCGCCAACCAGCGCGAGCATCGGGGCTCCGGGCGGCTGTGGCGGGTTAGACGCGCGTGGCTTCCGCGGCCAAGGCGCTACCGCGCGGCCCGCGCTGGCTTCCCAGCGTCATCGCTGCTTTCGCAGCCTGTAATCGCCGGTATCGGGCATCCGGATCACCTCGCACATCTCGAACAGGCGCGAGCGGGCGCGCGCCCCGATGCGATCCGCCAGCGACGTCTGGTATTCGGTTCTCCCAGAGGCGGAGCGCTGCAGGAGGTTGAAACCGGCGTCCGGGTCGGGGATGTTCGTCGTCACGATCAGCGGCTTCTCGTGGTTGCAGCGGTAGGT
This sequence comes from bacterium, assembly GCA_050260275.1. Lineage (GTDB taxonomy): Bacteria > Acidobacteriota > Terriglobia > Bryobacterales > Bryobacteraceae > DATMXS01. Next base: position 5,031 of record JBLNBX010000169.1, on the reverse strand, counting down.
GACGATACCAGTAACGGTATCTTCGACGAACTCGCTCACGCGGTGCGAGCCCACATCGTCCAACAGCAGCACGTCGGCGTCCAGGCAGGATTGATAGGCGTCGCGGTCGGCCGCATTGGCCTGCTCGTTCCAGCCCGCGCGGATGCGCTCGAGCAGGTTCATGTAGTCGAAGAACAGGCCCTGGAAGCCTTTAGCGATCAGTTTCCGCAGCACGGCCACGGCGAGGTGCGTCTTGCCGGTTCCCGTGGAGCCGATCATGAGCAGCCCGGGCTTTTTCAGACCGGCGGGAAACTCGCGGACGTAAGCGGCAAGCTTTACCAGGATGAACTGATAGCTCTCGTTGAAGGCGCTGAAGTTGTCGAACGACGCCGAACGGTAGTGGGGCGGTATGCGCGCGGCCTCTTCGAGGTCCTCCACGCTGGTGGACGGAACGCAGTCACACGGCTGCGCTCCGGAGATGCCTTCGCGCTCGAAAATTATCCAGCCCGAACCGCCGCACTTCTCGCAGGCCATGAAGCCATCAGAATACAGAACTCTGCCGGTGAACGCGAGGAGCGTTCCGCGCGACGCTGTACCGCTGAGGCATACGCGGAGCCGCAGGCAGCGCCGCGCCGCGAGAATCTTCGATTGCTTCCTTTAGCAGCGACTCGCGGGGGGCGGGCTTCAGCCCTGCGTGTGACTTGCAGGCCGGCTTGGCCGCCATCCAGAGCTTGAGCCCGCCAAGGCGGAAGAGGATAGCCCATGGCGCAAGCCATGGGAACCCCGAGCCGTTCCACGCAGCCCCTGAAAGGGGCGTAAGAACGCGGGCAATACGTCTCCGCGCTAAAGCCTTACGCCCCCGTCCCGGGGGCCACGCAGACACGAAGGCCCTCGGTTTGCACCGCGAGACGAAGTCCAGCTTTGCTGGAAGCTAACCTCCCGCTTCCGAGTTGTACAGGCGGTGTCTGATGGCAAGCCGCCAGTCGGTGGCGTCTCCGGCGTCGGTCAGATCGCCGTTCGTCACGGCTTCGGCCAGGGCCACACCCACTTCGGCCTCACCCGCGGCCACGACTGTCGCGCCGGCTCGCCGTAGCTGCGCGGCGTCGCGAAGAGTCGTGCAGCGCACCAGCACCCGCAGAGTGGGGTTTAGCTGGCGCGATTGCCTGATGATCTCCGCGGCATCCTCGACATCGGCACTGAGCACGAGACTGCCCGCCTTTCCAATGCCCGCCTCGTCGAGAGTCCCCGGCCGCCTGACGTCTCCATAGATCGCCTTGACGCCCTCCGCGCGCAGCCGGCGCACGGTTTCGAGGTTCAGATCGATGACGGTGACCAGCGCGCCCTGTTCTTCGAGAAGGCGGCGCACAATTCTACCCACCGGACCATATCCGACCAGGATGCAGTGCGCCGGATCGACGGTCATTTCCCCCACCACCCCAGCGCGGGCTCGTCCCGGCGCCGCATTCGACCGCCGGCGAGCCCAGCGATAGATGGTCGGATTCAGCACGATGGAGATTATCGATGCGGCCACCAGAGCGTTCCAACCCACATCGTTGATCAGCCCAAGATCGCGAGCGAGCGAGCCGAGAATGAAGCTGAACTCGCCGACCTGAGAAAAGGCCGCTCCGACCGGGATGGAAGTCGCGACGCTCTCTCCGAGAAGGCGCACCGTGCCCGCTGCGGCCAATGGTTTGATGATCACCACAACTAGCAGAACCAGTGCGATCGGCACCGGCGCCATAGCCAGGCTGCGGGGATCAAACAACATGCCCACAGAGACGAAGAAGAGGACAGCGAATGCGTCGCGCATCGGCACGGCGTCGAGGGCAGCGCGAGCGGCGAACTCAGAGCGCCCCACAGCCAGACCGGCGAGAAATGCCCCAAGCGCCATCGACACACCGAAAACAGCGGCGGAACCTACGGCGATCCCGACGGCGAGAACCAGCACCGCCAGTGTAAACAGCTCTCGCGAACGGGTCTTCTCGATCCGTTCCAGCGCCACGGGGATCACCCAGCGGCCGAGAACGACAACCAGGACAGCCAGGCCGGCAACCTTCAGCCCGGCGACGCCCAGAGCGGACCCAACGGTCTGGTCGGCAGCTCCGCCCGGCGCGAAGATGATCGGAAGCACGAGCAGCATGGCGACGGTGAGAAGATCCTCTACCACGGTCCAGCCGATCGCTATATACCCGATGCGCGCGTGCAGATCCCGGCGCTCGGCCAACACCAAGGCCATCACCACGGTGCTGGCGACCGAGATCGCCATTCCGAGAATGATGCCGGCGGTCCAGGTCCATCCCACCAGGTGCAGCAGCGCTGCCAGGGCAGCAGTGGAGATTGAGCTCTGGATGAGCGCGCCAGGCACCACCACGCGCCACATGGCGATCATCTCGTGCAGGTGAAAACGGAGCCCGATTCCGAACAGCAGCAGGATGACGCCGATTTCAGCAAATTGCTCCGCGATATGCCGGTCTGCCACGAAACCGGGCGTGAATGGGCCAACTACAACACCAGCTAAGAGATAGCCTACGATGGGGGACACCTTTAGCCGATGTGCAAGGAATCCAAGCACAAGAGCGGCCGCCAGGCTCCCGGCGAAGGTCAACAGTATGGTGAGATCGTGCATCGAAAACTCTGGGCAAGAACACGAGCGACGAGGTCTGATGCGGATGCGCCCGCAAGCTATCCGCCCTTCCCCGAGCTGTGGCGCCGAACTGGTCTCAATTTAAGAATACCTGCTGTCAGAGATGCTTGTTTTTGTTTTTTGAGGCGCGGGCTTCGCAGCATCCCCCGAATCGCCCGGCCGGCCCCCGATGCCGCAGCCCCCGCGCTGCGCCGGACCAACGTCATGGACGTGCCGCGCGTGCGGGAGCCAGGAAGCGCTGGGTTGCGGCTGGGGTGAGGCCGCGGCGCCTCCGCTAGCGCCGGCCGGCGCGCTGCTCGATCCACTCCGCCACGTAGTCGAGTACTTCCAGCCGCTCGCGTTCGTTGTGAGGTTCGTGGTGGAGCTCCGGCGCTCGAGGCGCTCCGCGCTTGGCGGCCATCGCGAATCCGCCCGCGGATCGCCGCCCACAGGAGCCTCTGACAGGCCATTGCGGGTGCGCCGGAACCCCCGCGGGCGCTGGTTTCGAAGCATCAAGGAGCGGGGGAAGCGCGATTTTACAGGTCTTCGCGGAGGTGAACGCGCCGAAACGCCCATTTTTAGGGCTTTTTGAGCACATTTCGCTTTACATCGACATCGCGTTTACGTAAGATCGATTTGACCTGAACGGCAACTCCTGCGCTCAGGTTCCTGTTCGCCAGTTCAATTGGAGAGGATCGAGGAAAGACGTATATGGCGGAAAGCAAACGTATGACGCAAACTGCGCTCGTGAAGGAGATCGCGAACGCAACCGGCGTAAGCAACAAGGTGGCCAAGCAGTTCATCGCCACCTATGCCGACCTGGCTATTCGTGAAACGAAGAAGAACGGCGTGTTCGTGCTTCCGGGTATCGGACGGCTGGTCCGCGTCGAGCGCAAGGCCCGCATGGGGCGCAACCCGGCGACGGGCGAGAGCATCAAGATCCCGGCCAAGAAGGTCGTGAAGTTCCGCGTTGCGAAATCGGTGAAGGACGCGATCGTTCCGCCGAAGAAGACTGCTGCCGGCAGGTAGTCCGGCACAGGCCACAGTAAAAAACCCCGCGAAGCAGTTCGCGGGGTTTTTGTTTTTATGCCGAAATGACCTTCCGCTCAACTTGCGAGCGGTGCGTCAGGAAGCCTTCATGCCTGCTTCTGCTGTTCGGGCTTTTCCGCGCTGTCGCCCTTCAGGGCGTGCTTGAAATTGCGAATGCCTTCGCCCAAACCTTTGGCAACCTCGGGGATCTTCTTGCCGCCGAACAGCAACACTGCGACGGCCAGAATGATCAGGAGCTCAGGCATGCCGATAGACCTTAACATCGGGCCTCCCTTCGTGCCTACCATTGTAGGAACCCTGGGAAAGGACAGTCAACTCGGATTGCTCCGGATAGCGTCCCAGCCGGAGCGGACCGAACCGGGCGGAACCCCTTCGGCTCCATCGGCTTGCAATATGGTCACTTTTACACTCATAGTGACTTTTTCACAACGCCTGGTGAGCCATACTGGTACTTCTGGTACCGTTCGGAGGCTTGGAAGCGTCGCCACAAATCACTGAAACCACTACAGACGTACCCACGTCGGAGACGGTGTATGGGCGGTTTGAGCGGGACGCTCCCGCTTCCTGTCTCCGGCGAACGGATTGCAGTGAGGCAGAGAGTGGACTACAAGAACACCGAGGAGGCTGCCCTGGTACGGCGGGCCCAGGAAGGCGACGAGATGGCCTTCCGGGAGATCGTCGAACGCTATCAGAGCAAGGTGTTCTCGATCATCTACGGGATTCTCAGGAATCACAACGATGCCGAGGACATCTCGCAACAGGTGTTCACGAAGGTCTACTTCTCCATCCGGAACTTCGATTTTCGGAGTTCCCTCCTCACCTGGATCTACAAGATCACCGTCAACGAGTGCTACGACTACCTGCGCAAGAAGAAGGTTCGGAAGCTCGTCTACGAGAGCGACTTCACGGAAGAAGACGCCTTGCGGATGGAAAACTCCGAGCCTGCCAGGGACCCTCGCCAGCCGGTTGACGTCACGCTCGCCCAGCGGGATCTAGCCCTCAAACTGCTCTCCCGTCTGCCCGAAGAAGAACGCACGCTGCTGTTACTGAAGGAAGTGGAAGGGCACTCGGTCGAAGAATTGGCCGAGATGACGGGGATAAACGAGAATACAATCAAAGTTAAGCTGTTCCGCGCCCGCCAGAAGCTGCTGAAGGTAGCGCAGCGCCTGAGCCGGACGCCCGGGCTGGTGACGGCGTAAAACGCCGCGCCGGCTGCAGTCGTTTGGAAGAATAAGCGGACGATAAGATCCGCAACCCCGGTTCCGGCCGTTCCGGGACAGGGATTACCCGCCAAAGGCGGGGTTTTGAGGGACTAAGAACGATATGCATGGGCTTATCAGGGACCGCCTCGAGGAATTCCTCGGCCGCGGTTCCGGCAG
>JBLNBX010000168.1:0-11341 GCA_050260275.1 bacterium | reverse complement strand
GGCCATACTTGCGTATCCGTCCTGCGCGGAAGGGTTTGGCATCCCGCTGCTCGAGGCTATGGCCTGGGGCGTACCCGTGGTGACGTCTACGGGCACGGCGCTGTCCGAGGTGGCGGGCGAGGCGGCGCTGGCGGTTGACCCTGGCGACACGCAGGCGCTCTCGGCGGCGCTGGTCAGGCTGGCTGAAGACACGAATCTCAGGAGTACACTGGCCGCGATGGGACGAACGCGCGCGGCCGGTTTCACCTGGGAACGAGCCGCCCGGGAAACCTGGGCGGCATACGAGGAGGTCTTAGCCCTCTAGCGGGGCTCCTCGTCGATGGCGATCTTGAGCGCTTTGAGGAACTTCTGGTCCTGCAAGGTCCACTTCAGGGTCCGGCTCCGCGGCTTCTCCTCATCCCGGTCGCGCGAAGCCCGCCTGCCCGCGTTCGGCTCCGGTTCCTGAGCCACTCCGTTCTCCTCGTCACGCTTGTTGAACCCGATTGTTGCTTCGAGCACGAGGAACACGTCGTAGCCGGCGCGGCGGATCTCGCCTATGGCCGTGGCAATCCTGTCCGAGTCAGAGAGCGACTCGTTGATCGCATTGCCCAGTTCCTGCATGAGGACTTTTAGCTTTTCATCCACCGGTGTGCCCCCTTACGGGCCATCTCCAGGATATCACCCTATCATGGGGATGCCTCAACACACGTAGCCGTTACAGGCAATCGAGCGTCGCCGGGGGCAGCGGTACAACGCCGTCCCCCGGCTTACGATCGCACCGATTGTAGTGAACCGGCGCGGCGTTTACAAGCCCGATACTCTCATCGGTCAATCCGGCGGATGCGTCCGTTCGGCTTCACGCGTTACGATATATATTCCGCTTATGCTGTCGATATCGCGCTGCCGCGAGTTCCTGCATCACGTTTTACCCGCGGTGATCAAGCCCCTCCAGGTGCTCTGGAACCAGGTGATCGGGTTCACATTTGCGGTTTTCGCGCTAATTGCCGCGCCCCGCGGTATACGCAGCGTACGTGAGTTCGACGGCGACGCCCAGAGCATTTTCGAGGTCACGCTGACTTTCGCCTTCATATTGGCGATGTTGGCCTTCGCGATTCAGTCGTTCTGGCGCGCGCGGAAGGTGGGCCGCGGCGGTTCGCCGGCCCGCTAGTCTCACGGGCGGGGGATTCGTATCCCCATCCTTTCTGATCAGCGCGGCGAGCGCGAGCGCGCACAGCAGGATGGCGCCTGTCCCAAGGTGTTTCACTCCCATCGCCCACCGTGAGGCTGGTGAAGCTCACTCCCGTTTGCGCCAATGTACGCGGGCCGTTTCCGGGCGGCAACGGCGCAGGCTACTGGTTGGGAAGTACAATGGATTGGCCGGGCGGTTAGCTCAGTCGGTCAGAGCGCCTGCCTTACAAGCAGGAGGTCCGCAGTTCGAGCCTGCGACCGCCCACCACCCCGCCTCTGATGACCGGAACGGATTCCGCCTCAGCCACGCGAATAACCGCGCAGCACCCGCGCGCCGAGCCGGGCGATTACTGTGGGCTGACCTCGAGCGTCACCCAACCGGGAAGCGCTGCGGGCTCGCCGTTCATGAAAACGATGCGCCGGGTTTTCGGGAACGGCAGGCCGGATTCGATGGCCCGGGCGTAGAGCGGAATCTGCCGCAGGAAATTGCGGAACCCATCGCTGTCCGTATCGAGCCAGCCGGTTTTCGACAGGAAGCCCGAGCCCCAGCCGATCGCAAGCACGGCGCCGTTTCCGCGCACCTCCGCCAGACGCGCCTCAACCGCTTCGAGGCTCCGGAGGACCGCCTCCAGCCCCGCCCGCTCGGCGTACTGCTTCTGAATGGCGAGCAGCTTTTCGGCATATGCGTTTGCCGCATCGAAAACGCGCGCGGCGTTCACGGTGCCGCGCCAGCGCATCAGGCGGGCGATCTCCGGTTGCACAAGGTACTGGTTTTCCTGAAGCGTTCCCTCGAAAACCGTCCCCGGCGCGGCCATTTCGGCGAACGTGGGCGTGGCGTCGTCCGCCCGCGCCACCGTGGCGCGCGGCGCCTGCTTCCAGCCGAGGTCGAAGCGGCCCTGCCCGCGCGGAACCAGGGTGGACGTGCGCAGCATGTAGACGCGCATCGCGTTTGCCGGGGCAGGCGCGGAATCGGCTATCTTCAGCGCGCGCATGTAACTCGTGCCCGCGGGGCCGAGCGCCTGCTCCTCCGAAGCTTCACCCGGACGCCGCGGAAGCCGTTCGCGCTGAAAATCAGCCTTGGGGGGAGAGTCGCTCCACCGCGCAAACAGCATGCCGGTGCGCAGCGCTCCCTTGATCGCGCTGCCCGGCACATACGGGCCGTGTGTCCCGGTTGCGAACGTCGGGATGCTCAACGTTTCGCCGCGCACCTGCGACCACACTTTCGAGAGTGAAGGGTGTTCGAAGGGGATGCGGCGGTCCGCGTAGTTTTGCGCGAAGCCGCCCCATGCGGCGAACTCGAGCTTCTCCGCCTTGCGGATTTCCGACAGATACCCCTCAAGCCGGGGCCCCTTGGCGAGCAGCTTCAGGATGCGCGTCTGGTCGAGCACATTGACCTGGTCGCGCCACACCATGTAGTCGATGGGAGACAGCTTGCGCCCGTCGCCGGTGAGCGTGGGAGTCAGGCATGTGAGGCGGTATCTCAATCTCATAGCGCGCTTGTCGTCCGCTCCGGGCCGCGGAGCGGAATAGGAATTGAGACGGCGAAACCGGCCCGGTAAACAGGGTGAGGGAATCCATCGGGAGCGACGTCCGGAGCCGCGCCGCGCGGCGCGGAGGCGGCCACCAGTACCGAACCCTCTTCCACCATCCGCACCAGCTTCTTCTCCGCTCCCGAGCCGGCCGGCGATTCGATGCGCCCGCCGCGCTCGCGCAGGGTGTAGCTGCCGCGGCGCCAGTCGATGTTGTCATCCGCCGCCGGGCTGAACAGCGAGAGCATCCAGTAGACGGTCTCCGCGGGCGCCGGTTGGGCCTCCTCGCCTATGGGCGAGGCAGCGGGCGCGTGCTGAGCCGCCTCCGGCAACAGCAGTTCCGGCAGGCTGCCATCGACAAACTCGGGCGCGTCAGAACGTCCCCACCCCAGCGAGCGCCTGCCGCCCACGCCGGTATCGGCGAGCAGTCTGAAAGCGCCTTTGAGCGTCGCGGCCCACTCGTCGCGGGCGGACTCATCAGCAAAAGCGGCCACGGCCCACACTCCGGCCGATTCGGCGAACTCGATGCACGCGGTGCGGTGAACCTCGATAGCGCCCGGCTTCAGCCGATCCACCGCAGCGTGCGAACGCGTAACGGGCCGGAACGGACCGGAGCACAGCTTCGCCGATTCGGGAAGGAGGCACGAGCTCGGTCCATCCACGTACCAAGCCTTTTCCGTCAGAGTCTGCTCGCCGGCCAGATCGCGCACCACCTCGAGCGGGACGAATCTGGCGTTAGCCCAACGGATGCGCGGCGACGGCGGCGGGGGCCACAGGTTCCGGGGCGGCGCGACGAACTGTACGTCGCCCATGTATGGGAAGCAGGAGCTGACAGCCACGCGCGGCCCGCCGGCGCTGCGCGCGGTGGCGTCCAGCCACTCCTCGAGGCGTCCCAACCGCAGCATCGCCTGGCAGAGCGCCGAGTACAGCGAGTCGCTGTGGAGCAGACTCCCGGCGCGGTCGCGCGCGCCGGTATCGGCTCCGATGCGCCACGGCCCGAGGGGACGGAAGCGAACCACAAACGCCGGCGTCATCGTCTAGGTGAGTCGGGCGCGCAGGTCCGGCCCGGCGGTGCGTAGTGCGGCGGCATCGGCCCCGGCCAGAAGCTCGGCCTCGTCGCCTTGGCCCGCGTAGTAGTCCCGGTTGCGCCAGGCTACCCGCATGTTGGCGAAGCGCACGCGGCCGCTGCCGCGAGAGCCTCCGCCGCCCAGCGCGTCGTCCTCGAGCAGGATGAGCGATTGGAGGAAAGGTCCGATCAGGTCCTTATCCTCCTCGCAAAGTATGTCCAGGACGAACCGCACGCGGAAGCGCGCGCCCGCGGGAACGCGCTCGAGCGTGCGCGGATTGGCCTGCGACGTGATGCGGTCAATCGCGTTCTCGCTCTTTACCTCGGTCAGCTCGTCGTCGAGGTTCTCGCGCATTTGCGGCGTGATGCTCTCCGGAATGAGCGGGGCGTCGTAGGCTGTCAGCCGCGCGGGAGTCGCGTTGTGCGCCTCAAGCGGCTCGCCGGATCCGACCCTTTCCATGCGCCCCGGATTGCGTCCGAAAAGCAGGCAAATCTCGTCGTCGGGACGGTCGCTCTGGTGCAACCTTACCTCCTGCCCTTTGCGGCGGGACAGGTAGACCATCTCGCCGGGAACGGCCAGCCCGGTAGCCTGCTCGAGCAGCGAGCGCAGCTTGCCGCGCAGAGAGCTTCCCGGGACGTAGGGCCGTCCGAAAGCGTCCTTGATAACGGGGTTGTCGGCGCCCCCTATCTCGAGCGAGCCCTTGCCCGCGCCGATGTGCAGGCCGGTTTCGCAAATCAGCTCACCGTCGAGGATGAGCTTCCCGATGAACTTCAATTCGGTGTCAGCAGTGTGCGCGCTCATGGGCGTTTACTCGCTGTAAGCGACTATGGCTTCGAACAGGTCGCGAAACCGCTCGTAGCCGCGTGCGTCATTCTTGCGCGTAACCTGCAACAGCAGCTTCTCGAGCGCGTCGAGGCTGCGAAGCTGGTGCCGCGCGATGGTGTAAGCCAGGCGCGCGCGAAGCATCACAAACTGATGCTGGCGCTCGCCTTCCGGGGCGAGGCAGGCGCGGCGGACGGCGTTGTAGAACCGGCGAAGCTGGCTCTTGGTGCCCGAGTCCGTGTCGCGCATGCGGCTGACAACGCCGTGCGCCTGGTTATCCAGGTACAGCGGGTCGGCAATGAGCTTGTCGAGGTCTATCTCGGGCGGTCCTTCGGGGCGGCGCTCGCCGCGGGAGCCGCCTTCGCGCGGGCCGCGGTGCTCGCGCCCCTCCCTGCCTTCGCGGGGCTCGCGAGGCGGCCGGCCCTCGCGCCGTTCCTGCGTGTCGGCCATGATGTCAAACCTCCTGCGAGGTCCGGGACGTTCCGTTGCCGGTCCGGCCGGACCCTTTGGGTCTTTCGCCGCGGGACTGTCCCGCGGTAAGCGGTTCGGTAGAGAGCCTGGCCCATTCCAGGGCGACCAGCCCTGCGGGCCGCAGCTTAACCTGCGCGGCGCCCCTGCCCATCATCTCACTGGCAAGGTGCGCCCGCAGTTTGTGAACTTCGCGCTCTCGCGCGCCGGTGACTATGCGGTTCAGCCGCCGCTGGAAGCGCCATGGCCGCTGCAATCTCTGCTCTGAGCCGTGCGCGGCCCATACGGACGCCCCCTTCCGGTAGAGGGCCTTGAGTTCGCCGAGGAAGTGTGGCGCGGCCCCCGCTTCGGAAACCATCCGCGCGAGCGTATCCTTCAGATCGGCGGCATCGCCCAGGTGGCGCCATTCGAGCACGCGCCCGAGCACCGAGATGCAGTCCTTGTCCGTGTTCTTCGCCTGCTCGAGGCGGAAGCCAGCGTCCCGGTACACCGAAGCGAGCTCGGTGGAGGCTTCGGGGGCAAGCGCCATCGCCATGGTTATCGTTTTGCCTTCGGCGCCCGGTAAATCTTTCAGCATTTCCTCCGTGAAACGGCGGAAAACCCGCTGCACCTCGCGCGCAAACGGTATTAGCGCGTCCCAGGAGCCATAGACGGCGAAATCGTCTCCCCCGGAGTAAAGCACGCTTACCTTACGCCAGAACTCCGGCTGGGAACAGAGCACGCCCAGTTCGCCCGCGAAGAACTGCTTGTAGAACACAGAGACGCGGACGTGATCCTCGATGGTGTGAAGGCGCCGGATGCGTACTCGCATGCTGTCCACGTCGCCCCGCAGCACTCCCCAGGTCTTGCGGCCCTGAGCGCGCGCCGCGAGTTCCTCGACAGAAGCGGGCGCGCTGCCGTCCTCGGAGGGCGCGGCATGCCGGGCAAGCGGGATGGAGTCCTCGTCGCCGCGCTCGTCCAACTTCCAGGTGTACTTGCCGGCAGCTATCTCGATGCGCGCGGGCGCCTCGGGATTCCAGCCGGCCGCCTCGGACTGCCACAACCCTGCGGCAAGTTCGCGGAAATACTCGTCGTCGGTCCGGCGCGTAGCATCAGGCACATATGGCTCGAAGGTCTGGGGTGTGATGGCCGCCGCCATCGAGCGCTGCATCTCTTCGCCGAGCCGTTTGCGGACAACGCTCCAGTCGCCCAGGTTCTCGGTAGCCGCCCAGGCCAGTTTCAGCGCGCCGCCGCTCATGGCGTCTATAGAGGATGCGGCCCGTGAAAGAAACTCGTCTGCCGCGGCGCGTGATTCGCCGGGAAGGATAAGCAGGAACTGACCACCACCGCTCGAACCCAGCAGCACGCGCGAGAGTCCGAACTCAGCCAGGAGCGCACGCGGCAGAACCTCGCTGAGCAGCATCATCCAATGCGAGCGGCCCACGAGCGTAGAGTTGGGATCGTCGCATTCGCGCGGGCAAGCGAGTAGAAATTCTTCTATGCCGAGCAGTTTGCCGTACAGAAGAATCTGGACAGACATGTGGAAGCGGCTAGTCTAGCACATGCGGAGGGTCCCGCACCGCACGGGCGTGAGGCCCGGCGCTCCGGCCGGAGGCTCGGCGCGACGCCCTCGCGTTTCCCTTTCAGTAACTGCGCCGGTTCCGGCATCGCCGCTATCCAGGCAATAACAGGCAATAACAGAAAGCTTGACAGACAAATTACTCGAATATTCTCAAGCTCTCATCGGGACGGCCCCGCCGCCGGAGTGATGCCGCGGCCGGAGTAATTCCTACCTCTGCTAAAATAAACAGGAACCCAACTGGGAACAAAGAGGGACAATCGAACAAATGGCTGAAAGAAAACGGAAAGAGTCTGGGTCTGCGTCTGCGCGCGAACGAACCGGGACACCGGCACGACGCCGCGCGCCCGCTCGCGCGAAATCCGCCGCGGCGACCACAGAAGCCGCGGCTCCCGCCATCAACGAATCTGGGGATGCGGCCATCAGTCAAGCCTCTAAGCCCTCGGATATTACTCCCGAGTTGACGCCATTCGATCCCGTTGCCGAGCGCGAAGAGATCGCCCGCCTGGCGTACGCGTACTACGAAGCCCGCGGGGGCAAGGGTGGGTCCGCGGAAGAAGACTGGTTTCGAGCGGAGCAGGAGCTTCGGCGCCGCCGCGCCGCTCTCTAGCGAGTCGCCGCGCGCGGCAGCCTAGCGGTATTTCCGCAATACTGCCAGCACGCGGCCCTGAATCTCAAGGTCCGCCATCGGCACGACTATGGGCTTCATAGCCGAGTTCGCCGGTTGCAACCGCGCTCTGCCGTCCGGTTCTTTGTAGAACCGCTTGAGCGTCGTCTCAGCCGAGCGTATCAGCGCCACCACGATATCGCCGTCGCGAATTTCGCCTCCGCGGTCAACCAGAACCAGATCTCCCGAGCAGATGTGGTCGTCGATCATCGAGTCACCGCGAACCTCAAGCGCGTACAGGTTCTCATCGCTCAGGAACTCCGCCAGGTCCAGGCGCTCGGGATTCTCGGCCGCCTCGACCGGTGCGCCCGCCGCGATGCGCCCCAGCAGCGGGATGGAGCGCGCCGGCGCCGCCGGCTGCCTCCGAACCTCCTGGAAGTACTTTGGCGCAACCTCGAGCGAGCGGCTCTGGTTAAAGCCGCGCTTGACATAGTGCTTGGCCTCGAGCGCGGATATGTGCTTGTGAACGGTTGCCAGCGAAGCCAGCGACAGGCCGCGAGCGATCTCCTCGTAGCTCGGGCTGTAGCCGTTTTCGTCTATGAAACCGGCGATGAAGTCTAGCACCTGTTTTTGGCGCCTCGTGAGTGCCATGCCTTCATTCTTGGCGAATAAAAAGGGAAAGTCAATCGAAAACTTAACCGACTCCAGCCAGTATTCGGTTTATACGCGAGCTTGTGCGCGCGGCAGGCTGCCCAACGTTGTAGTTGGCGTTAGGTCGGCAGCGCTACTCACTTTGCGGGCGGTGGCGCCTGCGGGACTGCATCCACGTCCAGTTCCGGCGGCGGTTCCGGGCCTATGTCCATCAGGCCAATGATGATGTCGCGTTCGTTCCGGTCGAAACGTTTCTGGAAATACGGCCCATTCACCCACGCCTCGCGCTCCTCGGGCGTCATGGCGCGAAGCAGCCTGATCTGGCGCCCGAGCATCTGCCGCCGCGGCATGGGAGTGTTGTGCAGGCGGACGAAGCACTCCCGCGCCAACTGCTGGCGCGCCGGCGGCAGCTCGCGGAAGCGCCGGAACTGGCGGCTAAGCCGCGCCCGCTGTTCCGGAGTGAGCCGTTCCCACTGCCGCAGGCGCTGCTCGATACGCGCGCGCCGCATGGGGGAGAGCCTGTCCAGGAACGCCTTGCGCTCCTCGGCGGACATGCGCTCCAACCGCTCCAGTATGGCCGGCGCCTGCCCGGAACTGCCGCGCCGCCCCTGCGCGAACGCGCCAAACGAACAGAGCAGCAACAAAGCGAGCGTAATCAGAAGCTTGCGCATGCTCACAGCTCCTCTCCGTAATCAGTGAGCTGCGCCAACTGGAGCAGCATATCAATATCTTCGAGGGCGCTCTCGATGCGGTCGGCATCGAGAGCCATCAGTGTGTCCGGCGGCTCAGGGCGAGTCAAGCTCAGGCGGACGGCGCCGACCACGAATACCAGCGCCAGCGCAAACGCGAGCGCCGGCCTGCCGAGAGCGGCCGGCCACCAGCCCTGCCACCAGGCGCGGCGGCGCTTCTCCCGCTCGATGCGCTCCCACAACCTGCGGTCAAACCCGGCTGATACCGGCGGTGCCTCGAAGGCGTCGAGCGCGTTCCAGGCCGCTTGCTGCTCGGCGGCGAAGCGCGAGCAGGCCGGGCACGAATCGATGTGTGTCCTCAGTTCCGCCGCTGCGCCCGCGTTGAGCCGTCCGGCGCAGTAGTCCACCAGGATTTCCAGCTCGTTGTTCATCGTCGGGCAACTCACGTCTGCCTCCCTCACGCCATGTGCGCCAGGCGTACGCGTAACGTCTCGTAGGCCCGGAACAGCATTGATTTCAGAGCCGGTTCCGATAGCCCCAGGGCGCCCGCGATCTGCGAATAATGCATTCCCTCGAACTTGTGCATCAGCACGGCTGCGCGCTGCTTGGCCGGAAGCGCCCGCACCGCCCTTCGCACCTCCTCCAGTCGCGCCTGCCGGAGCAACTCCTGCTCTATGGTGGGCGCTGCGTCCGGCAGGTCGCGGGCGGGCGCGTCATCGAAGCCGGCATCGAGGCTGTCCACGTCCTTCTCGTGCCGGCCATCCCTGATCCAGTTCAGGGCCAGGCGGCTGGCTATACGGAACAGCCAGGTGGTGAACTTCGCCGTCGGCTCGTAGCTCTCGCGCGCATTGTAAACGCGCAGAAAGACTTCCTGCGCGAGTTCCTCCGCGACGGCCTGGTTGTCCACCATCCGGTAGAGAAATCTCACCACCGGCGCGCGATGGCGCTCGAGCAGGAGCGTGAAGCTGGCAGTGTCGCCGCGCTTGACGCGCAGCATCAGCTCGGCATCGGGCTCGATCGCCGCCACAGCCACCATACAAGTATGAACACCGGCGGCAGCAGGAAGTTTCAGTATTCTTACCTCGGCGCAGGGTTTAGAACTTGCAGGGAACACGCTCCGAGGCCGGAAGTTACGCGTTGCGCTGCAGCTACTCGCCCTTGAGGGACCGCTCCATCAGCTCGCGGATGGCCTGCTGTGGGGTCTGCCTGCCGCTAAGGATGGCGTGGACGCGAGCGGCGATGGGCATCTCCACGCCGTGCCGCGCGGCAAGTTCGACAGCGGCGTAGGTGGTGCGTACGCCCTCAGCGATCATGCGCATAGAGCCGGTGATCTCATCGAGCGAGCGGCCGCGGCCCAGCTCGAAGCCCACCGTGCGGTTGCGGCTAAGCTCGCCCGTGCAGGTGAGCACCAGGTCGCCCAGCCCCGCCAGCCCGGCGAGAGTGAGCGGCTGCCCGCCCATGGCCACGGCGAGGCGAGTGATCTCGGCCAGCCCGCGAGCTATGAGCGCCGCCATCGTGTTGTTCCCGAGCCCGAGCCCCACGCAGACGCCCGCGCCGAGCGCGATAACGTTCTTGAGCGCCGCCGCCAGTTCGACGCCCACGGGATCCGAGTTCGTATACACGCGAAACGATGGGCCGGAAAACGCAACCTGCACGGCGCGGCACAGCGCGGCATCCTCTGAGGCCACCACGAGTGCCGTCGGCTCGCCGCGAGCCACCTCGCGCGCAAATGTCGGGCCGGAAAGCGCCGCCACGGGTCCGGCGCCGGTGGCCTCGCGGATCACCTCGGTCATGCGCATCAGCGTTCCGTTCTCGATGCCCTTAGTGGCGCTCACGAGGAGCATTGAGGGCGAGAGGTGCGGCCTCATGCGCTCGTAGACGGCGCGCGTGACGTGCGAGGGCGTCACGCTCAGTACAATGTCCGCGCCCGTGAGCGCACACGGCAGCTCCGTTTCGATCCCGACGTTGCCGGGCAGCGTGAATCCAGGCAGGAACACATCGTTCTCGCGCGTCGCGGCCATGCGCTCGGCCAGGTCGGCCTCGAACACCCACAGCCGCACTTCGGGGAATCGCGGCGCGAGCACGATGGCGAGAGCCGTTCCCCAACTGCCACCGCCGATGATGGCCAGGCGCTTCACTGTTTCCGTCCCTTTCGCTTCAAGGAGAACGTGTTTTCAGTGCCTTGCCGCAGCCGTGCAATGTTCTCCTTGTGCCGCCAGATGATAAGGGCCGCCGATGCCGCCGCCGCGATCACAACAGCTACAGGCGGGTGCAGCACGATCCACACCGCCGGCGGCAGCGCCGCCGCGGCGCAGATTGACCCGAGCGAGATGAAGCGCGTCCGCCAGACGACCAGCACGAAAACGCCGAGGGCGACAGCGAGCGCCACCGGCGCAAGGTAAAGGTAGGCGCCGACGAAACTCGCCACCGCCTTGCCGCCCCGGAACCGCAGCACCGCCGGGAACGCATGGCCCACCATCACCGCGAAGGCGGCCGCGCTTTCCCACACGGGCGAGTTTGTAAGGGCGGCGGCCAACCACACGGCGGCAAAACCCTTCGCTATGTCCAGCAGCAGCGTCGCAAACCCGAGCGCGCTGCTCGTGGTGCGCAGCACATTAGTGGCGCCAATATTGCCGCTGCCCGATTCGCGCACGTCGCGGCCGGTGGCTATCCGCACCAGCAGGTACCCGAACGGAATGCCCCCGAGGAAGTACGCAACCACTAACGCCAGAGCGCCGCTCATCCGAATACGTACTCCGCGAGCTTGGTGTACACGGAGCCGG
>JBLNBX010000167.1:0-19815 GCA_050260275.1 bacterium | reverse complement strand
GAAGAGTTGTTCGCGCCGGTGCTGTACATGATGGAGTACGACGATTTCGAACAGGCGCTCGCGTGGCACAACGACGTCCCGCAGGGGCTTTCATCAGCCCTTTTCACGTCTAATCTTCAGGCAGCCGAAACGTTCCTCAGCGCGCGAGGCAGCGATTGCGGCATCGCGAACATAAACATAGGCACCAGCGGAGCCGAGATTGGCGGCGCCTTCGGCGGCGAGAAAGAAACCGGCGGCGGCCGCGAGGCGGGCAGCGATGCCTGGAAGCAGTATATGCGGCGTCAGACAGTGACCATCAACTGGTCGGACGAGATGCCGCTGGCTCAGGGCATCGATTTCCGTGTTTAGCCAGCATACGCTCGAGCTTGGCGCGGAACGCCTCGCCATATAGCGGGTCGGCCAGCGCGAATTCGACGAAAGTCTCGAAGTAGCTCGGGAAGTTCCCGATATCGTACCGCTTCTCCTCCGGTGGAAGCCGGAGCGCGAGGACACGCTTGCCCTCGTCGCACATCAGTTGGATGGCGTCGGTGAGTTGCACTTCCCCGCGGCTGTCCGGCTGCACGCGGTGCAGCATATCGAAGATCAGCGGCGAGAAAACGTAGCGGCCGGCAATCGCGAGCCGGCTGGGCGCCTCGGATGGCTTAGGCTTTTCGACGAGCGCGGCCACGCGGAACACGTCGCCGTTCGAGTCTCCGGGACGCACGATGCCGTAGTTGCTGGTCTCGTCGGGCGGCACCTCCTCCACTGCGATCACCGCGCTTGCGTGCCGCGTCTCGAACAGCTCCACCATTCGCGAAACGGCCTGCGAGTTCGCGTGGAGGCCGATGATGGAGTCGCCGAGCGCGACCACGAACGGCTCCTCGCCGGCGAAGTGCTCTCCGCAGAGGATGGCGTCGCCGAGGCCCCTCTGCGAGCGCTGGCGCGTGTAGAAGTAATTGATGTCGAGAGACTCGAAATCGAGCTCGTCGAGAAGTTTCTGCTTGTTGGCGGCGCTGAGATTGCGCGTCAGCTCGGGATCGGAGTCGAAATGGTTCTCGATGGACGTCTTGTTACGGCCCGTGATAAACAGAAGCTGCCGCACGCCGTTGGCGGCGAGTTCCTCCACCACGTACTGCACTATGGGCTTGCGCGCGACGGGCAGCATCTCCTTCGGCTGCGACTTGGTGGCGGGTAGTAGGCGTGTGCCGAGGCCGGCAACTGGGATCAGGGCGCTCCGAATCACTCTCTTGACTATATCGGAAACACCGTCCTGCTGCGCTAAAATGGCGGCAAGCGCCGCGGACCTTTCCCGCGGGAGACGGCGCGTTCAAGAGAGCCTGAATGCAGCAGATAGGCCGCTACCAGATCCTCGAAGAACTGGGGCGCGGCGCGATGGGCGTCGTATACCGCGCGCTCGATCCGGCCATCGGTAGGCCGGTGGCGATCAAGACAATACGCCTGCGCGACATCTCCGACGAGTCCGAGCGCGAGCGGCTGCGCGAGCGCCTGTTCCGCGAGGCGCAGTCGGCGGGATCGCTGTCGCACCCCGGTATCGTCACCGTCTACGACATCGGCGAGCAGCAGGAAGTCACGTACATCGCAATGGAGTACGTGAAGGGCCAGACGCTCGAGGCGCTTATGTCGGGCGAGACGCCGCTCGCTCCGGCGCGCATCTTAGATATCCTCCGCCAGACTGCTGCGGCGCTCGACTACGCACACAAGAAGGGCATCGTTCACCGCGACATCAAACCCGCCAACATCATGGTGAGCGAGGACGACGGCGCGGCGAAGATCACGGATTTCGGCGTCGCCAAGCTCGCCGCGTCCGGTCAGATGACGCACGCCGGAACCGTGGTCGGCACGCCCAACTACATGGCGCCGGAGCAGGTTGAAGGGCGTACCGTGGATGGCCGCACGGACCAGTTCGCGCTCGCCGTCATCGCCTACGAAATACTCACCGGCGAGAAGCCGTTCGCGGGCGAACAGTTGACGTCCGTTCTGTACAGGATCGTGTCGGAGGAGCCTCCCGCGCCGCATGCTCTGAATCCGGCGCTGCCGTGGGCCGCAAGCGTGGTGCTCGGGCGGGCGATGTCCAAGGACCCGGCGAAACGGTATCCCACGGCCACGGAGTTCGTCAGCGCGCTCGAGGCGGCGCTGAACAGCCGCAAGGATTGGAAGGCGCTGCCGCGAGGCGCGAGCGAGGCTATGCCGACCGCGATCGCCCCGCGGCTCGCGGCAGTCACCTCGACCGCCCCGCGGCCCGCGGCAGTCACTTCGCCGCGCGAAGAGGCAACCATCGAGGACACGGAACCGGTTCGCCGCGGCGGCGGTCTGTTTTGGAAAACGGCCGGCGCGATGCTTGCCGGCGTTGCCGTGGTCGCCGCTTTCTTCATCTTCGCCGACCGCTGGCTCTCGGAGGATGTGGGTCTTACGGAGCCGGTTGACGAGCAGCCGCTCGCCGAGACTGCGCCGCGGCCCGCACCGATGCCACCGCCCGTCGTGGTTGCTCCTTCTGAACAAGCGCAGCACTTGACTTTTCGAACCATGCCGGCGCAGTTGCCGCCGGACGAGACGGCAACATCCGAAGCCGCTTCACCCGGCACGGGTCAGCAGTCCGGCGCTGCGGGGCAAACGGCGCCAGCAACAGCCACCGTTCCCGTTCAGCAGACCGCGGAGGCCAGGCCGCAGCCGCCGGCGGCACAGGTTGAGCCCCGGCCGGAGGAGCCGAAGCCCGCGCCGGTTGAGCCGCCGGCTCGACGCGTCCAGGCGCAGGCGCCCGAACCGGCTCGGACGCCCGCTAGAACGGCAGCTCAGGCTGCGCCGGCAGCAAGGCCGCCGCGCCCCGCGCCCGCAGCGGAACCGGAGCGGTACACACTCCAGGTTGTGACGAGCCCGCCAGGTGCTTCGATAATCATCGACAACAACCCGGCGAGGCGGTGCACATCTCCCTGTTCGGTAGAACTCGAAGCGGGCCGGCACACGATTTCTGCGACGCTCGAGGGGCACCGGAAGGAGTTGCGAATCGTGGAGCTGACGCGGCCGGATGAACTGTTCATCGGCATGTTCCGGCCCACCGGAACCGTCCGCGTCGAGACCACCCCGCCGGGAGCGCAGGTGTTCATCGACGGCAAGGCGCAGCGCCAGACCACACCGGCCACCTTCGTCTTGCCTGCCGGAACGCACCGCTTCGCTGTCGTCCTCAACGGACGCACGACCGAGCAGGACGTGGTGGTTCGCGAAGGCGGGCTTTACCAGTTGAGCCTAAACCCGTAGAACCGGCCCGGTTGCACGGCCCGCCGCAGCATTCCAGTCGCGCGCAAGTACGCGACACGCTTCCGAAAGCGCGCGCTAGCCCTTGAGGACCGCGAGCTTGTCCCGGAACCGTGAACGGACGGCGATGAAGTCCTGGTGCGAGAGGCCAAGCTCGTTCGCCACCTGGCGGATCTCGTTATCTTCCTTGACCGAGATAAGGTGCGTCGCCGCGGCCACTGAGAACAGGCACGCCAGCAGCTCCAGTTTCTGCTCGCGCGTGCTGATCTTGTTGAACTCCCGGGTGACCAGGAAGTTCTCCGTGCCGCCGAACAGCAGGTTTTGGTGCTTGGCTATCTGGACTACGATGATCGCCTGTTCCTCCGGCAGGCCGCCCTGCTCCATGACGAGGCGCTCCATCTCGCGCGTCTCCTCGGAGTCGATCTTGAGGTCGGCCCGCGCGACGCGGCTCAGAACGTACGCGAACGCGGCCAGGTAGCGCGCGCGTTCTGGTTCCAGGGCATCCAGTTGTTCGGTTATCTTGCGGACAGTCTCGGTATCGCCGGGCGTGCGCGGCTCCGGCGGTCGTGTGCTGAAGAGATCGAATATAGACACCAGAAACCATACTAGACCGGGGCAGGCGGCGCGATCAGCAGGCGCGATTTCCCGCGCGGGGATTCGCCGCCCGGCGCCGCCGTGACACCTGTTTCAGGAGCGGCATGCCGCTGTCCGGATACCGTATACTGGGCGCGTGTCCAGGTGTTTTCCCCTTCTTTTGCTGATGGCTCCGATTCTGTTCGCACAGCAGCCGCCGTGGATGAAAGATAGCGTGGCGAAGCTCGAAACCGAGCTCGTGGCCCAGCACGGAGAGGTTCATCGCGCGCGCATCCAGCGCGGGCTGCGCAAGGTTGCCGAGGTCTGGCGAGCTGAGGACGGGGATGCCGCCGCGTTCGCCGAGTTCGCCCGGCGCAACTATTATCCGAACACCGACGAGCTTTTCTCGCGCTGCGAGCGCCTGTTCGAGAAGCTCGACGGACATATGCTGGAAATACTGCTCGCATTCCGCGAGCACGTCGACCTCGACCGCGGCCCCATACAGCCGTTCGACGAGGTCCTTGCGGCTTACAATCCCGCCGCGCACGTCACAGAGGATTTCTTCCAAAACAAGCTCGCGTTCACCGTGCTGCTCAACTTCCCGCTGACAACGCTGGAAGAGCGCCTCGAAAACGGCTCGAAATGGACCCGGCGCCAGTGGGCCGAAGTGCGCCTGGCACAGCGCTTCAGCCGCCGCGTGCCGGCGGAGGTCAACCAGGCGATCTCGAAAGCCGGCGCCGAGTCCGAGCAGTACATCAGCCAGTACAACATCTGGATGCACCACGTCCTGGGCGCGAATGGAGAGCGCCTGTTTCCTCCGAAGATGCGGCTGCTGTCGCACTGGAATCTGCGCGACCAGATCAAGGCCGACTACTCGACGAAGGACGGGCTTGCGCGCCAGCGCACCATCCAACAGGTGATGCAGCGCATCGTGGACGGCACGATTCCGGCGGCCGTCATCGACAACCCCGGCGTGGACTGGAACCCGTTCACGAACGAGGTTCGGGCATCGACGGTTAAGGACTACGACCAGGCAAAGTCTGTTGCCCCTACCAGCGCGCCCGAGCCGGATACGCGCTATGCGATGCTTCTCGGCAACTTCCGGGCGCTGCGCCAACTGGACCGCTACTCGCCCACAGCGCCGACGCAAATCGCCCGCGTTTTTGATGAAGAACGCGAACTACCCGAGGCGCGCGTTCAGAAGATGCTGGAGCAGGTTGTAAGCTCGCCCCTCGTGCCGAAAGTCGCGGCGCTAATCCAGCAACGGTTGGGCAGGAAGCTCGAGCCGTTCGACATCTGGTACGCGGGCTTCAAGCCGCGCGGCAAGTATAGCGAGGCGGAGCTCGACGCCATCACGCGCAAGAAGTACCCAACGCCCGAAGCATACAAGGCCGACATGCCGCGCATGTTCGAGGCGCTCGGCTTCAGCCGCGAGCGCGCGCAGTACCTGGCCGCGAACATCGTGGTGGATCCCGCTCGCGGATCGGGCCACGCGTGGGGAGCGCAGCTCACCACCGCGCCCGCGCACCTGCGCACGCGCGTCGCCGCTGACGGCATGGACTACAAGGGCTACAACATCGCCGTTCACGAGATGGGCCACAACGTCGAGCAGACGTTTTCACTGAAAGATGTCGACCACTGGCTGCTGAACGGCGTGCCTAACACGGCGTTCACCGAGGCCATCGCGTTCGTCTTTCAGGCGAAGGACATGGAACTTCTCGGCCTGGCGGGTCCCGACGCCGCCGACGAAGCCCTCAGGACCATAAACGATTTCTGGGCGACCTACGAGATTTCCGGCGTAGCGCTGGTTGACATGGCGGTGTGGCACTGGATGTACGACCATCCCGACGCCACGCCCGCGCAGTTGAAGGAAGCCGTGCTGCGCATCTCGAAGGACATCTGGAACAAGTACTACGCCCCGGTGTTCGGCGTCAGAGACGTCGTGCTGCTCGGCGTCTACTCGCACATGATCGAGCGCGCCCTCTACCTTCCGGACTATCCGATCGGGCACCTCATCGCGCATCAACTCGAGGAGCACTTCAGGAAAGCAGGCAAGATCGGGCCGGAAATCGAGCGCGTTGCGAAGCTCGGCAGGATCGCGCCGGATCTCTGGATGCAGGCAGCCAGCGGCGCGCCGGTTGGCCCTGAGGCGCTGCTCGCGGCCACGGAACGCGCTCTTCAGCAGGTAGCAAAATGAACTTGTTCGACGACGCCGCCGCGCGGGCGGTGCGCTATATGGAAGGCTTGCGCGAGCGGCGCGTCTCGGCAGCTCCCGCCGACATTGAGCGGGTGTCCGTTCTGAACGAACCGCTTCCCGAGCATCCATGCGAGCCGGCGCGCGTTATCGAGTTGCTCGACCGCATCGGCTCGCCCGCGACTACGGCGACCGCCGGCCCGCGCTACTTCGGTTTTGTCATCGGCGGCGCACTGCCGGTGACAGTCGCTGCGAACTGGATCGCCGCAGCATGGGACCAGCCCGCCGGCATGTTCGCCGTGACGCATATCGGGTGCGCGCTCGAAGACGTGGCGCTGGCCTGGCTGCTCGACCTGTTCGGGCTGCCCCCGAGTTGCGGCGGCGCGTTCGTCACCGGCGCGACGATGGCCAGTTTTACATCGCTTGCCGCGGCGCGCAGCGCGGTCTTCGAGCGCGCGGGCTGGGATGTGGAAGCCGATGGCTTTGCGGGAGCACCGCCTCTGAACGTGGTTGTAAGCGAAGAGGTGCACCCCTCGGTGATGCGCGCGCTCGGGCTGCTCGGCGTTGGGCGCAGGCGCGTTACTACGGTGCCGGTGGACGCGCAGGGGCGCATGCGCGCCGATGCGCTGCCGCGCCTCGATCCGCCCTCCATCGTTTGCGTGCAGGCCGGCAATGTCAACACCGGGGCGTTCGACCCTATCGGCGAGATATGCGACCGCGTCCGTGACGCCGGCGCGTGGGTTCACGTGGACGGCGCGTTCGGGCTCTGGGCCGCGGCGTGCCCCGAGCGCGCGCACCTGATCGCTGGTTTCGAACAGGCCGATTCCTGGGCCACCGACGCGCACAAGTGGCTGAATGTCCCCTACGACAGCGGAGTGGCGTTTGTTCGCGAGGAACGGTACCTGCACCGCGCCATGTCGATGAGCGCGGCGTACCTCGTGCATGGGGAGCGCCGCGAACCCTCGCAGTACACCCCGGAGTTGTCGCGGCGCTCGCGGGCGATCGAGATCTGGGCCGCGCTCAAGGCGCTCGGGCGCTCGGGAGTGGCCAGCCTCGTCGGCCGCAACTGCCGCCAGGCGGCGCGCTTTGCGGAGCAACTCGGCGCGGCGGGCTGCGCGATTCTGAACGACGTTGTGCTCAACCAGGTGCTTGTGGATTTTGGCGGACCCGATGTCACCCGGCGCGCCATCGCGCTCATTCAGGAAGACGGCACGTGCTGGTGCGGCGGCACCGTCTGGCAGGGGCGCACGGCCATGCGCATCAGCGTCTGTTCCTGGGCCACTACGGACGAAGACGTCGATCGCAGCGTCGAAGCTATGCTGCGCTGCCGCGCGGAGGCGATGCGCGCGTGAGCGAAGACCGGATCCGCATCCTGATCACGGGCGGCACTTTCGACAAAGAGTACAACGAGCTTACCGGCGCGCTCTACTTCCACGACACGCATGTGCCGGAGATGCTCCGGCTGGGGCGCTGCCTTCTCGAGGTGGAGACGTGCACGCTGATGATGATCGACAGCCTCGATATGACCGAGGACGACCGCCGCATCATCGCCAACCATTGCCGCGACTGCGCCGAGCGGCGCATCGTCATCACGCACGGCACGGACACGATGGTGGAAACCGCGGCGTACCTCGGCCGCGAGCGTCTGGACAAGACAATCGTGCTGACCGGCGCGATGGTGCCCTACAAGTTCGGCAGTTCGGACGGCCTCTTCAATCTCGGCAGCGCGCTGGCGTTCGTTCAGACTCTGCCGGCCGGTGTATACATCGCGATGAACGGCCGGTGCTTTCATTGGGACCGGGTGCGCAAGAATCGCGAGAAGGGCGTCTTCGAGCCCGCCTGACTACTGCTTCAACTCTGCGATTGTCGCGCCCGCGCCGCCCTCGCTCTGCGGCGCGGCATAGAACTTCTCCACGTTCGCGTTCCCGGCGAGATACTCGGCGATCGCCCGCTTGAGTATTCCCATGCCGTGCCCGTGCACGATTCGGACTCGGTCCACAGACGCCAGCACGGCGCTGTCTAGGAACTTGTCCACGCGTTCGATCGCCTCTTCCGCGTGCAAACCGATGACGTTGATCTCGCGAAAGCTCACGTATGCCTCCGGACCAGCGGAGCGGAACGAGACATTGCCCGGCAGCCTGGCTCCGGCCTCGCCCTTCTCGGGAAGCACCTCGAGCACATCGTCGCGCGAGATCTGCATTTTCATGAAGCCGGCCTGAACCTCGATCCGGTCCTCGCCGGTCAGGCGCAAAACGCGCGCGGGGTCGCGCACGCCTTTCAGCCGCACGCGCGAGCCCTCGACGATCTTCAGCGGCGCGATTGCTCCCTCGCGCGCGTCGGCCCGCGTCGAAAGCAGCGTGGTATCCAGATCCTCGCGAAACTCGCGCTTGACTCTGGCGATCTCGCGCGCGGCCTGTTGCGCTGCCTTCTTCTGCCCGGCGCCCGCCACGATGCGCTCGATGGCGCTGGCCGCCTGCTCGTCGAACCGCTGAATCGCCAACGTGAACTGGCGCTCCAGCTCCTTGAGCTTGGCGGTTTCGCGCTTCGACCACTCCTCGGCGAGCTGCTTCTCGCGCGCGGCGAGCCTGTCTCGCTCGGCGGCCAGAGAGTCGCGAAGGGCGGCGGCCTCCGACAGCCTGCGGTCCAGTTCAGCAAGGAAGCGCGCCATATCGTTCTCGCGGGTGCTGAGCGCCCCGCGGGCGCGGTCGAGCACGGAAGCGGGCATGCCGATCCGGCGCGCGATATCTATGCCGGCGGACTTCCCTGGCGCGCCGAGCCGCAGCACGTACGTCGGCTCGAGCGTGTCCTCATCGAAGCCCATCGAGCCGTTCAGGACGCCGGGCGTAGTAGCGCCGTACATCTTGAGCGCGAGCAGGTGCGTCGACGCGAGCGTGAATGCGCCGGACTCGCGGAAGCGGTCGAGAACGGCAAGCCCGAGGGCACCGCCCTCTTCGGGGTCCGTGGCGCGGCCGAGTTCGTCTAGCAGAACCAGCGAACCGGGCGTCACCTCATCGAGCATTTCCCGGATGCGCGTCATGTGCGCCGAGAATGTGGACAGGCTGGCCTCGATGGACTGCTGGTCGCCGATGTCGGCAAGCACTTCGTCGAACCACGGTAACTCGGCGCTCTCGCACGGCAATGGCAACCCCGCCTTCGCCATAAGCGCAAGCAGGCCGACGGTCTTCAGCGCGACGGTCTTGCCGCCGCTGTTCGGGCCGCTGATGAGCAGCGTGCGAGTTTCGGCGTCGAGCGTGAGCGATACGGGAACCACCTCGATCCGGCGCCGCCTGAGCACGTCCTCGAGCAGCGGGTGCCTGGCGTTGACAAGCGACAGCCGCCGCGCCTTGTCCGGGCTGAATCGCGGAACTACGCAGCCGAACTCGATCGCGAACTGCGCTTTCGCGAACAGCAGGTCGAGCTCGGCGATGACTGCGAGCGTACGCTCGATCGCGTCCGCGTAGTCGCGGAGGCGGTCCGTCATTTCGAGCAGAATACGATGGACTTCCTGCAGCTCCTCCTCGCTCAACCGAACCAGCTCGTTGTTCAACTCGATGGTCTCGAGCGGCTCCACGAACAAGGTATGCCCCGTGCCGCTCGCGCCGTGGATTACGCCATCTATCCGGCGCCTCTGGCCCGCGACGATGGGCACGACGAAGCGCTCGTTGCGGATAGTGACGTACTCTTCCTGCAACTCCTCTTTGTGTGAGCGGAGGAAGCGCTCGAGGGATGCCTGTATGGCGTGCTTCTGGCGCTCGATGTCGCGGCGCAGCCGCCCCAGCAAGACGCTGGCGTGGTCGGCCACGGTGCCGTCGGGCAGTATCTTCCCCGCGAGGTCGCGCACCACGCTGCGGAACTCGCCCATCGACGCTCCATAGGCCGCGAGCCTGGGGAAACGGCCGCCGACAGCGAGCAGAACGGCCCGCATATCGGACGCGCGGTCGAGCAGACTCGACACCTCAAGCACCTGCTTGGCCTCGAGCGGCGCGCCTTGTATGCGCAGGCGCCTCACGGCTTCTGTGATATCGGGCAGGTCCGAGAAACGCAGGCGCACTGCCGCGCCGCGAGCGGCGGGCTGCGGTTTGGCTGCGGCTTCCAGGTAGGCGCGAGCTTCGGCAACCTCGGCCAGGCGCGATTCCGCGCTGGCGCGGTCATCGAGCGGAACGAGCTTGTCGAGCTCGGAGCGCCCGAGGTGGCTGGCTACGTAGCGCCCTACGAGCTGTCTCAGGGCATCGAACTCCAGCAGTTCGAGGCTGCTACCGGCCATTCAGCGCCCTTTCGATTACCTCGAGCGTGCCCTCGGTGGTCCTGTACGACCGCAGCTCACCATAGGGAACCCATTCGGCCCGCGCCGCGTCGCTCGCCGCGCGCAGCTCGCCCGAAACCGGGCGGCACAGGTAATCAATGAGCACGTAATGATACTCCGCCCGGCCTTGCGCGTCGCGGATCACGCGCTCGAACACCTCGGCAACTGAAAGCGGCTCGACCTCAAGGCCGGTCTCCTCGCGGACCTCACGTTTCACGGCGTCCGCGAGAGACTCGCCGGCTTCCACAACGCCTCCAGGAAGTGACCACACCCCACGCAGCGGCTCGCCGCCGCGCTCGATAAGGACAACTCTGGCGCCGTCGTTGATGATTGCCCCGACTCCGAGGATCGGGCGGTCCGGATAGCGGCGGCTCTCTTCCATTCAGATACAGTATTGCAGGCGCCCGGCGCAGGCGCGAGCCGCCTCCAGCATGTGCGCGAGCCCTTATTCGGTCAGAGGCGCCGTGGCGTAGCCTGCCGGCAAAGGCGGAATCCCCGAAGCCACCGCAAGCCTGTTCAGATCCTCGCGCAGGCTACTCCATTGCGCTTCGAGCGTTGGACTGAAGCGCGTCTGCGTCATCGTGCGGTTCAGCGCGGCGGCAAGCACGTAGGTGTCCTGAAGATTGATGCGGAAATTGCGCGTGTCGTTCTTGCGGAAGTCCCGCGCCGCGCGCCCGGTCGCGTCCTTGAACGCTTCGGCAAGGTCCTCGTAGAAATCCGAATCTCTGGTCACCTGGTAACTATCCGAGGAGCGGTCGAAGTCGTGTTCGAAGCGAGCGGCCGCCTCGTGAATGTTTTCGAGCAGCACGGACGTTTCCGCGACGGTGAGCCGCGGACCCTGAGCAGCGGGAACGTAAGGCGGGCCCGTGGGAATGGGCGCGAAGTTCCAAGTCGCCGCGAGCCGGTTCAAGACATCGCGAAGAGCCGCCCAGTCATCCTGCACTATCTGGGGGAAACCCTCGGCGATGGCAGCCCGGTCAATGCCCTGCGCGGCCACAAGCGCATTCTGGACGTGCCTGCCCGGAGCCGCCGAGTATGGTCCCGCTTTCCGGTACTGCTCCTCGGCTTCGTCTAGGTGGTCGTCGATGTACTCTGCCAGGTCCTCGAGCCGGTTCGCCAGGTGCGAGCCCCTGTATGTGCTGCCTTTCAGCGCTTGCTCCAGGCTCCTCTCGAATCGGTCAGAGTAAACGATGCCTCGTCTAAGCAAATCTTGTGTCTGCTCTTCGACGCGGGCGTGCTCCTGCGCTCGCGCGAGCGGTCCCACAAGCACCGCGCACGCGAACAGAGCGCCTATGAAGGTTCTAGTCTGCATCCAATCCCCTCTTCCCAGGATTGAGACGCCGGGCGCGACGGGGCGGGTTGCGCGTACCGAGAGCCGCTTCAGGAGGGCTGCAAGCAGCGGCTGCCGCGATCTGAGCGGTCACGGTCCGGATTGGCACTTGAGTTGATACGACTTACGCGCGGCGCGCCGAGTGCGCGCGCCTGGATCAGGGCTGCGGCTGGCCGTTGCTGCCGGGGTCGCCGTTTGGCTGCTCTTTGCTTTGCCTGATCCAGCGCGCCACAGCCAGACTGCTGCCCAGCACCGCGATGGCGATCAGAAAGTACATGACGTAGGCGACGATCGGGCTCTCCAGGAACGCAACAATCTGGTGGGAAAAGAACAGGCCGATCAGGCCCACGCACGCGTACCTGACCAGCCGGGTCAAGAAGACGATGGCGAGCATCTTCCTCCGGGGGTACTGAATGACGGCTGCGGCCACTACGGCTGGCTTCATCGGAAACGGCGGAGGCAGAAGCGCCGAGATTCCAATAAACCAACCGGTCCGGCTCTCCATCTTGCGCTGCAAGTAATCAAACCTCTTCCGGGACACCGCCCGCTCTATCCGCTGCCCTCCCTTGCGAAAGACGATGTCCAGCACGAGCGCGCCGGCCACCGATCCGGCCGCGGCCACAATCGCGTAAAGCGGCAGACGGGCGTTGTTCTGGGCGACGAGGACGGCTACCAACAGGTCGTTGGCTATGGGGATGACCAGAAACGAGGAGTCGGCGAAGGCGATGAGTAGCAGACCGGCCCAGCCGAACCCGATGAAAGCTGAAACCAACCAGTGCATGGTGGCCGCTACCCAGAAGCCCAATGACGGCTTCGGTCCCCTCAACTCTAGAGTACGCGCCTAGGAACTTGCCGGCTTCGGTTCCGGGCGCGACGGGCTCTCGCGCAAGTTACGGCTGATCCGGGCAGCAAGGCCGCGAACAGCGGTATCAGGGCGCATGTTCCGGTACGGACACCACTGGCTGTCAACTGGACGGCCTGGAGGGCGGCGTTCAGGTCTCTTCGGCTCCTCGCTCCGTAGTTGCCTGGTAGAAGCTCAGAACGTTGTCGCCCTGCTTCACTGAACGAAACCTGCGCAGCGGCCCGTAGTCCTCACGCAGCTTCAGGCGAAACGAGTGCTGAGCTATCACAAGCGGCGCGCGAGTGGCGTGGAGCGCCGCATCGTATTCTCCGGCGGCATCGTACGGCGGATCCAGGAACACGATATCCGGAGTGAAGCGCGGCAGCGCGGTCCGAACCTTCGCCGCTACGACCTCGGCGCGCTCTTCGATCCCCAGATTCCTGAGGTTCTCGCGAATGATGGCCGCGGCCGCACGGTTGTTTTCGATGAAGATGGCTTGTGCCGCACCCCGGCTGATCGCTTCGATGCCTACGGCTCCCGATCCGGCGTATGCGTCGAGAAAGACGGCGCCCTGTATGCGCGGCGCAAGGATGTCGAACAGCGTCTCGCGCAAACGGTCGGGCGTCGGCCGAGTATCGAGGCCCAGAATGGTGCGCAGCCTGCGGCTGCGAAACTCGCCTGCGATGACGCGCATGTATCCTATCCCACCATGGCGAGGCCGTAGCGCCGCTGCCAGCCCGATCGCAGGTACGACGCCGCGCTGCGCAGTTCCGCGTCGTCATGCGGTCTCTCGAGGAACGCCAATGCCTCCTGTCGCGCCGCCGCGAGTATTTCCTGGTCGCGCACGATGCTAGCCACACGAAACGCGGGCAGCCCGGATTGCTTCGTGCCGAAGAACTCTCCAGGGCCGCGCAGTTTCAAATCCACCTCCGCGATGTGGAAGCCGTCCGACGACTGCACCATCGTCTGAACGCGCGCCCGCGCGACGTCGCTCATTCTGCCCGTCACCAGCACGCAGTAGCTCTGCTCCGCGCCGCGCCCGACGCGTCCCCGCAACTGGTGCAGTTGCGAGAGCCCGAAGCGCTCCGCCTGCTCGATCACCATCACTGTGGCGTTAGGAACATCGATGCCGACCTCGATCACCGTGGTGGACACGAGCACCTGCAGTTCGCCGCCGGCGAACCGCTGCATGATCTCTTCCTTCTCGGCTGCCGGAAGCCGTCCATGCAGCAGCCCGATGCGGAACTGCGGAAAGACCGTCTTGGAGAGATGCTCATACATCTTCTCCGCCGCCTTCATCGCCTTCGTCTCGGACTCCTCGATCACCGGATACACCACGTACGCCTGCCGCCCCCGCTCAACCTGCTGCTGCACGAAGCTCCACACCTGCTCGATTCGGTCCTCGGTGACGTGCCGGGTCACGATCGGGCGCCGCCCCGGCGGCAGTTCGTCGATAGTCGAGACGTCGAGGTCGCCGTAGAGGGTCAGCGCGAGCGTGCGCGGGATCGGAGTCGCCGTCATCACCAGCACGTCGGGATGGGTCCCCTTCCGCATGAACCGCAATCTCTGGAGGACCCCGAACCGGTGCTGTTCATCCACGATCGCGAGCCCCAGCCTCTTGAACTCCACGTCTTCCTCGATCAGCGCGTGCGTGCCCGCGGCAATGTTCACGATGCCGGCCGCGAGGGCGCGCTTGAAGCTCTCCTTCTCTTTCTTCGACATCGAGCCTGTGAGCAACCCCACCGTATAGTTCAGAGGCGCGAACAGCTTCTTCAGCGAGAAGTAGTGCTGTGTTGCCAGGATCTCGGTCGGCGCGAGCATCGCCACCTGGCAGCCGTTCTCGACGGCGATCACCGCGGCTTCCGCCGCCACCAGCGTCTTGCCGCTTCCCACGTCGCCCTGCAGCAGGCGGTTCATCGGTGCTGGCGCGGCCATGTCTCGCGCGATCTCGCCGAGCACTCGCTTCTGCGCCGCAGTCGGCTTGAAGGGCAGCATGCGCCTGATGCTTGCGCGTACGCGATCGTTCAGATCGAAAGCTATGCCGGGCAGCGTGCGCGCAGTCCTGCGTTTGAGCGCGAGCCCGCACTGAAGCCAGAAGAACTCTTCGAAAATCAGCCGGCTCTGCGCGGGCGAACGGAACGCGTTCAGCACCCGCAGGTCTTCGTTTTCGGGAAAGTGCAGCCCGCGGATCGCCTCCGCGAGCGGCGGCAGCCCGAGCCGTTCTCGCACCGACGCGGGCAGCGGGTCCTCCATCCGCGGCAGGCGCTCGAGCGCCTGAGCCACCAGACGCCGGAACACGCGCGTTGTGATCTTCCCCGCCGCTTCGTAGATGGGCACTATGCGGCCCACGTGCAGCCCCGCGTCGCCCTCGCCGTCGTCGGAGAGAATCTCAAACTCCGGGTGCATCATAACGATCTCGCGCGAGTAGCTGTCAAACTCCGCCTTTCCGTAGAGGGCGATGCGCTGCCCAGGCACGATCACCTTGTTCAAGTACTCTCCGTGGAACCACTTCCCCGCGAGCAGGGAGCGCGATGCGTCAGTGAAGACCGCCTCAAACAGCCCGAGATCGCGGCGGCGGAAACCAGCCAGCCGCGTGGAGTGCACCTCAGCGATCACCGTAGCCATCTCGCCCGGAGCGAGGTCCTCGATGCTCTTGACATTGCGGCGGTCCTCGTACCGGAAAGGCGCGTAGGCGAGCAGGTCATCCACGGTGCGCAGGCCCTTCGTCTCGAGCACCTCCGCGCGCGCGGGGCCCACGCCCTTCATGTACATCAGCGGTGTAGCGAGCGTAAGTTCCACGGGGTCCGTTGCTTATCTTAGCGAGTATGCCCGGCGCGGCACCCGCGGCGCTGCGTGCGCCGGCGCGCGTGTTGAGAACTCCACTAAAATGGTTTATCCATGCCCGCACTTCTAGAGGGGAAGACTGCGCTTGTTCTCGGCGTCGCAAACAAGTGGAGCCTCGCGTACGCCGTCGCCGAGGCGTACCGCCGCGAGGGCGCGCGCCTGATACTGACCTATCAGGGGGAGCGCCAGCGCGAGACTGTCGAGACCATCGGCGCTGAGCTCTCGGCCGCGCGCGTGCTCCCCTGCGATGTGTCTCGCGAGAACGAACTCGCAGCCCTCGCGCGGGCGATAGAGAACGACGGCCGCCTCGACGCGGTCCTCCACAGCATCGCCTTCGCCAATCGTGAGGACCTTACGCGCCCGTTCATCGAGACCTCGCGCTCCGGTTACTTGCTAGCACAGGAGGTCAGCGCGTACTCGCTGGTCGCGGTGTCGCGTGCGGTCGCGCCGCTCATGACCGAAGGCGGTTCCATCGCGACGCTCAGCTACCTCGGCGCGGTCCGCGTAGTGCCGAACTACAACGTGATGGGCGTCGCCAAAGCGGCGCTCGAGGCTGTCGTGCGGTACCTGGCGAGCGACCTTGGGCCCCGGGGCATCCGCGTCAACGCCATCTCCGCCGGCCCTATCAAGACGGCGTCCGCGCGGGCCATCGGCGGCTTCTCATCGATTCTCGACCACGTCGCTGCGCGCGCTCCCCTGCGCAGGAACACCGACCCGGCCGAGGTAGCCGACGCTGCCGTCTTTCTTGCTAGTACCCTCAGCCGCGGGGTGACGGGCAATGTGATTTATGTGGATAGCGGCTTCTCTATCATGGCCGTGTAGACGGCGCAAATGGGGGCATCTACATTACAGAATCTACATTTGACACCTTTTTGGCGGGCTTCGATATGATGAGAGGCGTCGCAAGGTGCAACACCGGGCAATGTCCGTGGTTTCAATTAAGGTGTTTTCTTTTCTGGCAGGACTCCCATGATCAAAGTTGAAGGCCTGACTAAACGGTACGGGCGGACCGTGGCCGTGGACAGCATTTCCTTCACGGTAGAGAAAGGTCAGATCGTCGGCTTCCTGGGGCCAAATGGAGCGGGCAAGACGACGACGATGCGAGTACTTACCTGCTTCCTTCCCCCTACGGCCGGCACCGCCACGCTGGCCGGGTACGACGTCCTCAAGCAGCCCCTTGAGGTGAAAAGGCGCATCGGCTACCTGCCCGAAACGCCGCCGCTCTATCCGGAAATGGAGGTCGGCGAATATCTGACTTTTGTCGGCCGTTTGAAGGGCGTTCCGAAGTCCGATCTGTCCCGCCGTGTTGACGAAGTTACGAGCCTCTGCTCCATCGGCGACGTGAGCCGGAAGCTGATCAGCCGCCTGTCCAAGGGCTACCGCCAGCGCGTCGGTCTGGCGCAGGCCATCATCCACAACCCCGACGTGCTGATCCTCGATGAGCCCACCGCGGGTCTCGATCCCAAGCAGATCATCGAAACTCGCGAACTCATCAAGGACCTCGCGAAGGCGGGCGCACACACCATCATCCTGAGCACGCACATTCTGCCCGAGGTGGAGCAGACCTGCGAGCGCGTCATCATCATCAGCAAAGGCAAGTTGGTTGCGACGGACACCGTGGACAACCTGACACACAGGCTGCGCGGGTGCGAATCCGTCGCTGTCGACGTGGCCTCCCCTAACGGCGATCTCGACGCCGCGGCTGCCCAGCGGCGGCTCGAGCAGGTTCCTGGCGTCGGCCGCGTCGTCATGAAAGAACACAAGGGCGCGCGCTGCCTGTTCGAGGTCGAGAGCCTCGAGCGGTGCCAGATCCGGCCTGGGCTGGCCCGCGCCGTTGTCGAGGCCGGTTGGAATCTGAACGAGCTGCGCCCGATTGCCATGAGCCTCGAAGAGATCTTCCTGCAGGTGACCTCCACCGAGGAGAATCCCGAGGCCGTTGCAGCCGGAGAAGCGAAATGAAGAACATCTGGGTCATCTACCGTAAAGAAATCAAGGGCTATTTCTCTTCTTGGATCGCCTGGATCCTGATGGCGTTCTTCGCGCTGGTGTTCGGTTGGTTTTTCTACAGCGCCACAGCTTATTTCGTCTCACGCAGCATGCAGGCCACGCTGATGGGCGGCAGCTTTCCAATGAACATGAACGAGTGGATCGTCCGCCCCGTGCTGATGAACGTGAGCGTGATCGGCCTGTTCCTGATTCCGATGATCACGATGCGCCTCTTCGCCGAGGAGAAGCGTTCCGGCACCATCGAACTGCTCATGACCTCGCCGGTGCGCGATTACGAGATGATCCTCGCGAAGTGGCTGGCCGCTCTGACGCTGTACGCGGGCATTCTGGCCGTTTCCGCGCTGAACCTCGCGTATCTGTTCATCTACGGCTCGCCTGACTGGAAGCCGATTCTCGTGGGCTACCTCGGGCTGCTGCTCCAGGGCGGGTGCCTGCTCGCGCTGGGCACGTTCATTTCGACGCTCTCGCGCAACCAGATCATCGCGGTCGGCGTCACCTTCGCCGTCTGCCTGATGCTCTGGGTGCTCGACTGGGTTACCGGCTTCGAGACGGCCTCCTGGGCGCGCGTGCTTTCGTATCTCTCGGTGGTAACGCACTTCGACTCTTTCTCAAAGGGTGTGCTCGACACCAAGGACATGGTCTTCTACGTGTCCGCGATCTTCTTCGGACTGTTTCTGACGGCGCGCTCGATGGAAGCGCTGAGGTGGAGGGCCTGACATGAACTTCGGCTGGCTCAAGGCAAGGCAGACCCGGTACACGGCTTACGCTTCCGTCTACATCCTCGTGATCGTGGCGGTGCTCGTCGCGGCAAACTGGCTCGCCAACCGCTACAACAAGAGCGTAGACGCTACCGCGAACAAGCGCTTCAGCCTCTCGGACCAGACCGAGAAGGTTGTGAAGAACCTCAAGCAGGACGTCAAGATCACTTACTACGACCGCACCGGAGAGTTCGAGCGCGCGCGTGACCTGCTCGGCCGCTACAGCAATCTCTCGCCGAAGCTCACGGTCGAGTACATCGACCCGCTCAAGAAGCCCAGCCTCGCGCGCGCAGCGGGCGTGCGCACGCTCGGCACCATCTACGTTTCGTCGGGCGAAAAGCGTGAGGAGGCTAAGAGCCTCACCGAGGAAGAAATCACCGGCGCGCTCATTCGCGCGCTGAAGAGCGGGCCGCGCATGGCGTATTTCGTTACCGGCAGCGGTGAGAAAAGCATCGACGATACCAATCCCGAAGGCTTCTCGAGCATGAAGGATGTTCTCGAGAAGAACAACTACACCACGCGCGAGATCTCGCTCATAGAGAAGCCCGAGGTTCCGGAGGACTGCACCATCCTGGTCATCGCCGGCCCCACGAAGGACTATATCGAGCCTGAGATAGACGCCATCAAGACCTACATCGAGAAGGGCGGACGCGCGCTCATCATGGTGGATCCGCCGCTCGCCTTCGGCAACCAGCAGCCGCCCGCGAACGACGCGCTGGTGAAGTTGCTGCAGGGCTGGGGCGTTACGGTAAACAAAGACCTCGCGCTCGATACCAGTGGCGTGGGGCAGATATTCGGGCTCGGTCCCGAGATTCCGCTCGTCACGGATTACGATACTCACGCGATTGTCCGCGAGATGCGGGGCATCGCCACGGTGTTCCCGCTGGTCCGCACGCTTGATGTGAAGTCAGATGGCGCTGCGTCGGTCGAGAAGCTTCTCGAAACATCCGAGAACAGCTACGCGACCACCTCGCTCGGCTCCAACCAGATCCGCATTGACCCAAAGAAGGATAAGAGGGGCCCGTTTGTGCTCGCCGCGGCAGGCACCTTGAAAGGCGAGCAGGAGGGCAGGTTCGTCGTTACTGGCGGATCGATGTGGGCGTCGAACAACTTCCTTAACTCGCGCTCGGTCGGCAACCGCGATCTGTTCCTGAACATGATGAACTGGCTCAGTTCCGACGAGGACCTCATCGCGATCCGTCCGAAAGACCCCGAAGACCGCCGCCTGTCGCTCACGCAGGCGCAGATGGGCCGCGTGTTCTACTCGAGCATCATCGGCCTGCCGCTGCTCGTCCTTGTGGGCGGCGGAATCGTATGGTGGCGGAGGCGCTAGGATGCGGTTCCGCGGATTGCTGGGCGCAGTGGCCGCCCTTGCCGTGCTGGGAGGGCTCGTATGGTACTCGCAGCGCAACAAGGATAGCGAGTCTTCCGGTTCCGCGGCCGATGCCGCATCGAAACTGGTCTCGATTCCCGAGGACCAGTTGACACGCATAGAGGTGAAACGCGCCATAGGCGAAACCACCGTCATCGAGCGCAAAGATGGGCGGTGGGAGATCACCTCGCCCAAGCCGCTGCGTGCCGATCAGGATGCGGCCGGCACGCTGGCCTCATCGGCCACCTCGCTCTCGACTGACCAACTGGTCCTGGAGAAGGCTCCCGACCTCGACGAGTTCGGCCTGGCGGAGCCGTCTGTCGAAGTCATACTCACGCAGAAGG
>JBLNBX010000166.1:0-2877 GCA_050260275.1 bacterium | reverse complement strand
AACACGACCCGTTTCCACAACTTCCTTAGTATTGACCGTCGTTGGCTCGACGAACAAGGGTCCGAAGATTGTCATGGCAGGGCGATTTGGGCGCTGGGCACCGCGGTGGGGCGCTCGCCGCATTGGAGTTCACAGATGATGGCCGAACGACTCTTCGCGCAGGCGCTGCCGGCCGTGACGGACTTCACTTCGCCGCGCGCCTGGGCCTTCAGCCTGATTGGCATTCACGAATATCTGCACAACAGGACGGGGCATTGCTTGGCCAACAACATCCGTGAGGAACTGACCGCACGGTTGATAACGATCTTGGACAAAGTGGCCGAGCCCGGGTGGACATGGTTCGAAGAGGAGCTGACTTATGACAACGCAAAGCTGGCTCACGCCCTGATTGTCAGCGGACGCGCCACCGGGCAAGGGAGGGTGTACGAAAGGGGCATTGAGGCTTTGCGCTGGCTTGTGGGCGTCCAGACGTCGCAGAATGGTCAACTGCGGCCCATTGGCAGCAATGGGTTCTACAAGCGTAATGGCGTACGCGCGGACTTCGATCAGCAGCCTATCGAGGCGCAGGCCACGGTCTCGGCCTGCCTGGAAGCGTACTGCGTTACGGCTGACCCGTGGTGGTATGAGCAAGCGCAACGCGCCTTCGACTGGTTCCTCGGCTGGAACGATCTCGGGCTGGAACTCTACGCCCGCCGGACGGGCGGCTGCCGCGATGGGCTGCACGCGGACCGGAGCAACGAAAACCAGGGAGCGGAGTCGATGCTTGCCTTTCTGCTGTCGCTGGCGGAAATGCGGATGATGCAAAACACCGCGACTCTCGTTCAACGAGCCGCCACGGCAGCGGCGATCACCCAATGAAGCCGATCGACGTAAAACGTAGCACCGTCACCCTGGACCCTGATCGCACGCATGTGCTGGCCCGGCCTTTCCGTCTCATGAGCGACCAGCGCTCCATTAAGATCTCCAACCGGGTTATGGCGCTGCCCGAAAGCGAAGTTCGAGTCCTTTTGGATAGGGTACGCGCCGAATTCGGCGATCGCCAACTGAAGATCGACGAATTTCTCCGCCGGCGCTTCGACGAGGTCAGCCCCTGTCTGCTTGATGGCCAAAGGTTGTCCGAGGAACGCAAGCTGTTGCTGGGCGGGTATTTCACTCACGAGTATTCATTCGAAGCCGCTGCATTGTTCAATCCTTCGATGGTCCCACATCTGGATCAGTCGGACGTGCCTCCGGGCTCACTGCGTTTCATTCTCAGCCTGCGCGCTACCGCCGAGGGGCACGTCTCCTCCATTGCTTTTCGCAGCGGATTATTGGACGCCAAATGTAACATCACGATGGACCTGCCCTCCCGGTACAGCCTCGAGCCGAAGCAAGTGCCTAACCCCACCTTTGAGAAACCCCTGTTCGAGCGGAAGATTCAGGAACTTCGCCTCATGGGCGACTTCAACCGGGACGTACTCAACGGCCTATCAGACGTCTTCACAATGGAAGAACTGCGCTCCAGCATCAGCCGCGTCGCAAACCATCTCCCGGAGCATGAGCGGGAAACCACCAGGAGTATAGCCCGAGAGACCCTGATGCTGGCCCGCTCCAATTACGAAGTACAGTTCCCCCTGGGGTCGGACTTGTCCGAGCGGGTTTTGTTCCCGGTCACTCCCTCGCAGAGTAACGGGATCGAAGATGCTCGCTTCGTCCGCTTCCACAACGAAGACGGTACGACCACTTATTATGCGACTTACACCGCCTACGACGGAAAGATGATACTTCCGCAGTTTCTTGAGACGTCCGATTTCCTCCGTTTTAAATTCATCACGCTGAATGGCCCCGCCGTCGAAAACAAAGGCATGGCGCTGTTCCCCCGGAGGATCAATGGCCTTTATGCGATGCTTGGTCGGCAGGACGCGGAGAACATCTACGTGATGTTCTCCGATCATCTCCATTTTTGGCATACCATGCAGCTTGTTCTGGAGCCCACGTTTCCTTGGGAGTTCATCCAGCTAGGCAACTGCGGCTCGCCGATCGAAACCGAAGCCGGCTGGCTCGTCATCAGCCACGGCGTGGGGCCGATGCGAAAGTACTGCATCGGCGCTTTTCTGCTCGACCGTGACGACCCGACGAAGGTTATCGGCCGGCTCCCTGAACCACTGATCAAGCCGAATGTGAACGAGCGCGATGGCTACGTGCCCAATGTGGTTTACTCCTGCGGTAGCCTCGTCCACGGCCATCAACTCGTCATTCCCTACGGGATATCCGACTACGCCACGACGTTCGCGACGTTGCCGCTTGACCAGGTTCTGGCTGCGATGGAATAGCCCCGCAAGAGATCGAGACCGGCACGGCAAAGCGAACGGCAGAATCTGCACTTCCTGTAACAGAACCTGCACTTCCCGCTGCCCGATCCAGGTCCTGGCAGCGCCGGTAAATTCCGCGCGTAGACGAAGTCGCCACACAACACCCTTTGCCTGCACGGCTGTCGCATGCTTGGGGTCGAAGAGCCGAGGATGGCTGCAACCGTGCACTAGCAAGGTAGTCGCAACAAATACGTGCGATAGAAGAGGTCGAGCAAATGAGATTTGTGATCGTGGCTGGTTTGGCTGTCGCAACGTCGCTGCTGGCCGTCGACAAGGAGCCCGCAAACCGGTTGCGCGAGGCTGCGTCGGTCTTCTCGGAGGTAATGGCAACACCCGACAAGGGGATTCCGCAGGATCTGCTTGAGAAGGCGCACTGCATCGTCATTGTCCCAGGACTCAAGACGGGGGCTTTTCTGGTCGGTGGTAAGTACGGCAAGGGGTATCTGTCGTGCCGCAACAAGAACGGCCGCGGCTGGTCGGCGCCCGCCACGGTTCGGATCGAGGGCGGCAGCGTTGGCTTTCAGAT
>JBLNBX010000165.1:0-4044 GCA_050260275.1 bacterium | reverse complement strand
TCCCACTGCTCCGCCTCGAATACGGTGATTCGCATGTGCCCTCCTTTCTGGCGAAGGCCGCTCCGCGGCGCGGCCCTTCAGGCTATGCCCCCTCCGCCCGCGCGAGCGCTTCTATGAAACGGCGCACCTCGCCGGTGTCTTCGAGGGCATAGTTTGCCAGCGTGAGCCGCGGCTCCTCCCGGACCAGAATTGCGACGCCGCGCTCGCGGACTGCGCGAAAAGCGTCTTCGTCTGTCGTGTCGTCGCCGATATACAGGGGCAGCGTGGAACACGGGTCGAGATTCATCGCTTCGAGAAGCCACAGCACTGCCTTGCCTTTGTTCCAGTCGATCGCCGGCTGTATCTCGAGCACCTTCTTGCCGGCCGAGATGCGCAAATTTGGCCGGTGTTCGATCGCGGCGGCGACGGCGCGGCGCACCAATTCCTCGTCCCCGGGCCGCTGCACATTGCGGTAATGCGCCGCTATGGAGTATCTCTTCCGCTGGAGCTGCGCGCCAGGGGCTGCGGATAGCGCGGCCGAAAGTTCCCGCTCTAGCTCAGCCAAAACCGGCAGGAACTCCGCGCCTATCTCGTGATGTGGGCCCCAGCCCGGAGGCCCGGCGATCTCAAAGCCGTGACTGCCGGCATAGAACAGCTCATCGAGACCCACCAGGGCGCGCACGTCGCTCAGGTCGCGCCCGCTGATGACAGCTACCGTGCACCGCGAGGCCAGGCCGCGCACCGCCTCACGCATCTCCGCGCTCAGGACGGCGTCCTCGGGACGCGCGACAATCGGCGTGAGCGTGCCGTCGTAGTCCAGGAACACCACCAGTTTCTGGCGCGACGCCAGTGTGTTGATGCGCGCGAGTTGGCCGAAAGCGGACGGCAGTTGGGCCGACTCGATCTCCCCCGCCGGACGCATCAGCGCCACCTCGGACAGATCGTTGACGACAACGGCGGCGCCGCAGCGCCGGAACGATCCGCGCGCTCGCGCAGGTTTTCGTCGAACAACTTCTTCCACGCGGCCGCGTGGACCCTCGCCGTATGCGTAACCACTCCGTCGAGGTAGAAGATCGCGGCCCCGTACCGGGGCGGCGAAATCTCGAACAAGATCCGGGACATGTGGATCCTTGTGCTTGTTCACTCCGATAGCGTGGAGCACGCCGGTTGCCAGTGGCGCGGCGATGGGCACGCTGTTACGATCACTTGGAACGCTAAGTCTCGATGAGACAGGCACGATGGAAACGGCCGAAGCCGCCGGGCACGTTCGCGCAATAACATCGTCAAAGGCTCCGATTGAGCGGGCGATCGAGGCCGGCGTGTTTCTGTTGCCGCTGGCGTGCTGGCCCGATCTCGACCGCCCGTTTTCCACCCCGAAAGTATTCGTGATGATCGCGCTGGCGGCCCTGGCCTGCACCCGGTACTTCGCGCGCACATCAACTTCCGGCGGCGGTGACTGGCCCTGGCTGGCGTGGCCCGCGGCGGTGGCGCTATCGGCTCTGCTGTCTCGCAATGCCTCTCCGGAGGCGCTGCTATTGGCCGTGCTACCGCTTCCGGTCTGCTGGGCGGCGCGCGAGGGGCACGAGCCACCCGAGCGCCTGGAGCGTGTGCTGCTCATCTCTTCGTTAATCGAATCGGTCCTGATTCTGCTTCAGTACTTCTATCTTGACCCCTTCGCCCTGCTCGGTTGGCGCCCCGAAACTCTCGCGGAGCCGCGCATGCGCCTGTTCGGCACTTTCGGAAATCCGAACTTCGCGGCGGCCTGGCTGTGCGCTACCTTGCCGCTTTACCTGGGCGTACCCTGGCGCGGGAGGATGCTCCCCATCGCCGGCGCGGCGCTGCAGGTTGCGGCGATTCTGGCGACGGGATCGCGCGCGGCGGCTCTGGCCGTGCCTGCCGCCGCTGTTGTCCTGGCCTGGCAGAACCCGCGCCTGCGCGGGTGGCTGCCCGCGGCCGCGCTGCTCGCAGTCGCGGTGGTTTGGCTGTCGCCGGGGAGGCCGCTGGCCTCCACTATCGAAGGCCGCCTCTACTACGCGCGCGTCATCGCGCCGCATCTGGCTTCGATTCCACCGGCGGGTTACGGGCCGGGCTCGTTCGAGGATAGGTTCGCCGCGTGGCAGTCCGGCTGGGCGCGCACCGGAGGCGATATGCGCTTTGCCGGACCGCTGGACCACGCGCACAACGACTACCTGGAGATCTGGGTAGAATATGGTCCGGCCGGCGTAGCGGCTTTTTTGGGCCTACTCGGCTGGCTGGCATGGGGAGCGTGGCGCTCGACGGCGACGGCGGAAACGGCGGGGACTGCCGCATGGGCTGCCGTAGCCGCACTCGGAGCTGTCGCGCTCGTTGATTTTCCCTTCCACCGTCCGGCTGAATGGACGCTGTGCTGGTTGCTGCTCGGTCTAGTCAGTCGCAGCACAAGGAGAGAACCGAATGCCGACTCTTAGACGTTACACATACGCCGCCGTAGTTATCATGTTGGCGCTTGCGATGGCGAAAGCGGCGCTTCCCGGTTTCCGCTCCAAGCAGGATGCGATCTTCAACGCATGCCGCGACGAGCGCCAGAGGCTGGGTGCGTCCGCCACCAGGGACCGCTATCCCACTCCCGAAATCCACATGGTTTCGGGCGGGTGCATCATGCCCGGAGCGACTTCCCAGGTGGTTGTCAGAGGCAAGTTCGCGCCCGGAACGAAGTTTGTTTTTGAGAACGACGCCATCGAGGTCTTGAGCGAGAGCCTCACCGGCAGCGAGTACCGCGCGACTGTGAAGGCGCCGGCCGGCATCGGGCCGCAAACCGCTACGCTTGTCGCTATCTCGCCGGTAACGTGCATCACCTCCCGCGACGAGCGGGCGATCAGGATCGGCGGCGCCTTCGAGTTCGACATGGAAGCCGCAAACGGCTGGAAGGTGGTTGCGCAATCCGCGTCCGCAAAAGGCTGCCAGGAGAAGGGCGCCAACGATGACTTGTACAACGTGCTTTTCTACCGGAACGGAGAGGCACAACCGTTCGAGAAGCGCACGGCGAGGCTCTCCTTCTCGCCCTACGATTCGAGCAACTTCCGCTTCAACATCGATGAACCCTCGCTTCCGGGCCTCTCCGGCGTTCAGGAGATGCAGGAGCTCGGGATGAAACTGCAGGACCCCAGCCTGTCCGCCGCGCAGCGCCAGCAGCTCATGACCCAGCTCATGAACATGCAGCAGCAGATGCAGGCGAATATGGCGCAGCTCATGAATGTGGAGAACGCCAAGAAGTTGGATCAGGAACGCCAGCAGGCGCGGCTCGAGTTCGGATGCGCGTCCATCGCTCTCAACGAGAGCAACGGCAGTGTCAAGGGCGAACTGCGCTGCTCTGAAAAAGTGGGCAGGCAGATTGCCCTTACCGGAACAGTAAAGCCGGTGGCAAAGTAGAGCGCGGAGTCGCGGCGCGCTCCAGCAGCGCGGGCGCGCCACTATACGCACATCCGCCAGTGGGCGAGGCTCGCAGGACGCGGTACGCCTCGGCGCATGGCGGAGGCTCGCGGCTGCGCAACTTCTGAGCCGGCGCCGCACACGCGCTAGAATGTCGGTGCGTGCGTCTCAAACTGGTCGCGTGCGAGATTCTGTACCGTGAAGTCTGCGCGTGCGTCGCGCGATCCCGCAACATCGTCGATGTGGAGTTCCTCCCTAAGGGATTGCACGACCTTGGCGCGGCAGGCATGCGCGAACGCGTGCAGGCAGCCATCGATTCCGCCGGCCCGCCCGCATACGATGCTGTCGCCCTCGCGTACGCGCTGTGCGGCGGCGGGCTCGCCGGAGTTGCCGCGCGCTCGATACCAGTGGTGCTCCCACGCGCGCACGACTGCATCACGCTGTTCCTCGGAAGCTCCGAACGCTACGCTCAGTACTTCAGCGCCCACCCTGGCGTCTACTTCAAAACCACCGGCTGGATCGAGCGCGGCGCAAACCTCGTCCCGCTCAGCCGCGAGCGGACAGGCATTGGCAAGACCTATGAGGAGTTGGCCGCGAAGTACGGCGAGGACAACGCAAAGTATCTCTACGATCAGCTAGGCGCTTACTCGCGCAATT
>JBLNBX010000164.1:0-25545 GCA_050260275.1 bacterium | reverse complement strand
GGGCCGAACGGGACTGGCATGTTCAGGGGCTTTAGCCCCTGGGTCTGAGCGTTCCTGCGGACGGCGGGCTTCGAGCCCGCGCAGGGCTTCAGCCCTGCAGTGACTTACAGCCTATTGCTGCTGCGGCCTGTTGGCCCCCTGCTGCGCCGCGCGCTGGCGGAGTTCCTTGAGTTGATCCCGGGCGAGATCGGCGTTCGCGCCCTCCGGCGCCAACTTCACATATTCTTCGAGCTGGGTGATGGCGCCCGCGTAGTCCCCGCGACTGGCGAGCACCATGCCGAGAATCTGCCGGATCTGCGGGAGCTTCTTTCCGGGATCGCGTTCCAGAGCTTCGCGCGCGCTCCTCTCCGCGATGTCGGTCCGGTTGAGATTCAGATTGGCAACCGCGTTCAGGAAGTAAGCCTGCGGGAAGTCGATCGGATTCAGCCGGACCATGCGGTCTGTGGTATCGGCCACTTCCTGCCACTTCCTTTCGCCGGCGGCGATATAGGCAAGCTGCAGATACGGCTTGATGTACTTCGCGTCCGCTTCGAGCGCTCGCGCGTAGGCGTTGTGAGCATCTTGGATCCGGTTCTGCTGCTGGAGGGCGAAGCCCAACTCGTACCATGCGGCGGCGTACTTGGGATACTCGGCCACGGCCTTTTCGAGTTCCTTCTGCGCCTTGGGCCACTTCTTGTCGCGGTTCGCCTTCACCCCGTTTTCGTAAGCTTTGCGGGCGCTCTTCGGGGCCTGGAGGCTGGTGATGCTGATCACTGTGCCTTCGACGTTTCCGAGGCGGTGAAGAACAATGGTGCCTACGTCGGGGTTG
Source organism: bacterium (assembly GCA_050260275.1). Lineage (GTDB taxonomy): Bacteria > Acidobacteriota > Terriglobia > Bryobacterales > Bryobacteraceae > DATMXS01. The sequence goes on along the minus strand of JBLNBX010000164.1, from coordinate 24,737 downwards.
TCCAGCGCCCGGCGGCCGGCGAGCATCACCCTGTCCGACCGGTAGCCGGGCAGGACCGCCACCAGTTCGCATCCGTTAAGCCGGCCGTCGGGTCCGTATGGACCCATTGTTCGGGAGACCGCCGAAGTGCGCCGCTGAGCTTGAGTGGGATCGAACGGATCGTAACCCGTCCCAATGCTCGCGTCGGCGAAGGTCATGGCGTTTCTTCCGACCTCGAAGCTGAACCGGCCCTTGCTATCGGTGTAGCTTTCGATCCTTTCGACGCCGTTGCACACACGATGAATCTCGACGCGGTCGGGCGGCGGCGTGCCGTCCTCCATGATGACCCTGCCGGATAGGAATATCGGCCGGTCCATAGGCTGCTGGAACGTGGGTTCCTGCTGCTGCTGCTGCCGTGGCTGAGTGGGAGTGGGCCGGCTGGGGGTATTTCCGCCTCCACCCGGCGTATTGCCGGGCTGGGGCGTCTGCGGCCGCTGCGACTGGGCCGCGGCAGGCAACGCTGCCAAGGCCAGACACAATGAAAGTAGAGATAGCTTAATGCGAACCGGCATGGAAGCGCGCCTCCTGTCGCCCGCCATTATGTCACACACTGAACCGGCACCATCTTGTCTTTATTGCCACGCCGCGGCGGCATCAGGCCGGCAACCGAGAGTCATACGGCGCCGTCCAACGTATTTCTGGTCTCGCCGGGCCGGCCCTGCACGCGCCACGTCCGGGTGGTGTTCGGAGCCGTGGCGGCTGACGGCTGGGGCCGCATTTCTTCCGTTTTGTGTACGATAGCGGAGACGTCAGCTATATGATGTTCTGCACGCAAGGAAGCCTTCGATGATCGAGACGAAACACCGTCCCTACGTTCCCGAAACCACGAAGATGGGCGAGTTCACGTTCCGGGCCGTTGTGCTCGGCCTGGTGCTCACCGTGGTGCTCGGGGCGGCCAACGCCTACCTGGGCCTGCGCGCCGGCATGACCATTGCCGCGACGTATCCCGCCGCGGTTATCGCCATGGCCGTTCTCCGGCTGTTCCGCGGGTCGATTCTGGAGGAGAACATCGCGCGGACCGTCGGCTCGATCGGCGAATCCGTCGCAGCCGGCGCCATATTCACGATTCCTGCATTTCTAATGTCGGGGGCGTGGACGGACTTCAGCTCCTTCGAGGCGTACTGGAAATCGACGGTGCTGATGCTCGTGGGCGGCGTGCTCGGCATCCTTTTCGTCACGCTGCTCAGGCGTGTGATGGTGAACGATCCGGACCTGCCCTACCCCGAGTCCGTAGCGGCCGCTGAGATTCACAAGGCCGGACAGCAGGGCAGCGCGGCCGCGAAACTCCTGTTCACGAACATGGGGCTCGGCGCGATCATCTACTTCCTTGGCGAGCTGAGGCTCTTCGCCGCGACGAAGGAGTTTGTCGTAAGCATCGGACAGGCCGCGGGAAGCGTTGTGCGGCTGGGCACGCGGCCGGATTCGCAGGCAATCAGCGTTGGAGGCGTGACCACGGTCTCCGCGCCCGCAGTCAGCCCGGCCTACCTGGGCGTCGGCTATATCATCGGGCCGAGGCTCGCCGCGCTGAACTTCTCGGGCGGCGTGCTGGCCTGGGGACTGCTGGTTCCACTGCTTATCTACTTCCTCGGTCCGCAGCTTCGCGCCACTCTTCCGGCGGGAACCACGGAGGAAGCTCTCGCGCCTGCCGTGTGGCTCTACATTGTGCGCCCGATCGCCGTGGGCGGAATGCTCGTGGGCGCGGCATACACCCTGTTCCGCATGCGCAAGAGCCTCATGGCCGGGCTCGGCCGCGCCGTATCGGACCTCAGGAAATCCGGCAAGCCGGCGGAGGCTGAGAGCCGCATTGATCGCGATCTGCCCGCCAAGACGGTGTTTCTGGGCCTGGGCGCGACGCTGTTCGCAATGGTGGTCCTGTACGCGTATCTCTCGGGCACCCTGCCCGGCGGCGCGTTGGCCGCAATCGTGATGATCGTGCTCGGCTTCTTCTTTGCCGCAGTGTCGGGCAACCTCGTCGGGATGATTGGGTCGTCGAACAACCCCATCTCCGGCCTGACTCTCTCGACGCTGATCATCGCCGCCCTGCTGATGGTGGCGATCGGCGTTTCCGGGATGAGCGGCATAGCGGCGGTGCTCGGTGTTGCGGCCGTCGTTTGTGTGTCGTCGGCTGTCGCCGGCGAGATGCTGCAGGATCTCAAGGTCGGCCACATCCTCGGCGGAACGCCGAGCAAGATGCAGATAGGCGACTTCCTCGGAGTGGCGCTAGCGAGCGTGGCGCTGTTCTTCCCGCTTCTGGTGCTGCACGTGGGCAACATCAACGCGGGCGGCATCGGTTTCGGGGACCGCGCGCTTCCGGCTCCGCAGGCTGGCCTGATGTCGATGCTCGCAAAGGGCATCGTCGGCGGCGCGATGGCGTGGCCGCTGGTCGTTGTGGGCGTGCTCATGGGTTTTGCGCTGATCCTCGTGCAGGTGAAGAGCCCGATGCTGTTCGCCGTCGGCATGTATCTGCCGCTCGAGACGACCTTCGCCATCTTCATCGGCGGCATGTTCCGCTGGGTGACCGACCAGATGCGCGACCGCCGCGGGTTCAACGAAGCGCAGCGCGCACGCGTGGAGAACGCCGGCGTGCTCACCGCCTCGGGCCTGATCGCGGGCGAGGCGCTCGTGGGGCTCGTGCGCGCGACGTTCCAGTTCTTCGACTACCCACTGCCGCACATCATGGAAACGCCGCCGTACTTCACTGCGCTGATCGCGCTCGCCGCGCTCGGCTACATCATGATCCGCACGCCGCTGAAGAACGCCGGCAGCCCGGACGAGCCCGCGCCGCCGACGGCGATGATGTAGCAGCCAGTTGGTTCCGTATGCGTCCGGCTGCTCCAGGGCGGCCGGACGCGAAACGCCACTCGCAGCAGGGAAGGGCCCCGGCTCCATCACATCCGATACGCGCTCAGAGTTTGTGTGCCGTGATGGCGTAGTCGAGTCCGCCGAAGAACGCGTCGCGGAAGGCCGGCGGCAAGTCCGCGAGCGCCGGCATGGTGTCGATGGCGGGCGATAGCGGCTCGATGCTGATGTCGCCCATTCCCGCCTCGTGCAGATAGAAGGCCAGCAGGCGAGCGGGCACCGGATTGCGATGCGTAGGATCCAGATAGTAATGAGAAGCGAAGATCGCCAGGCACTCGGGGTTTGGCGTCTCGATAGCCACCGTGCCGCCGCGCGCAAGTTTCGCCGCGATCAGCCGGATCAACTCCGGCACGCGCTCCGGCGGGAGGTGCTCCACCACCTGCGCTGAGAACACACCGTCTAGCGACTCGTCCGGCAACGCGGCCAGGAAGGCGAACAGGTCGCCCGCTTCGGCATCGAGCCCCTTCGCGCGGCACAGGGCCACAACCTCGGGATTGGAATCCACGCCGCGGGCGGGAACGCCGGCTTCGCGCATCAACTCCAGGAACTCGCCGCGCCCGCAGCCCAAGTCCACCACGTTGCGGCACTTGGCGAAGAACGGAACGTAGTAGCGCTGGCGCTCGCGGATTTCCTCCTCGGGGCCGCGGAAGCACTCCTGATGGGCGAAGTCGTCGGGGGAGAGCGGCGCCGGCGCTAGCGGCGCAGCGGGGATTGCCGCCGCGACGCCCGCCGCTTCCGCAATCGCGAGCCGCTGCCGCAGCACTCTGATTTCGGCGTGCACCAGTTGCTCGAAATTCCGGCGCAGCTCGCGCACCGCGCGGTTCAGGGCCAGCGTGAAATCCCGGTGCTGGAGGGTGACCTGCCCGCGGATGCCGTCCTCGAGCTGTGCGACGCGCTTGTCGAAGGCCGCATGCAACTCGCTGACGTTGCGCAGGAAGTCTATCTCGACGTGCGCGAGCTTGTGTTCCCAGCCGGCGCGCCACTGCGACCAGTGCGTGGCTATATCGGCGCTGGTTCGCGCGGCGGCCGAGGCTTCGGCGCGGGCAGCCTCGGCGGCCGAACGCGCCGCTTGCGATTCATCTAATGCTCGCGAGGCGGCCTCGTGCGCTGCCGCCGAGCGCGCCACCGCTGCGCCCAGGGCGCGGTTGCCCTCGTCGAGCGCCTCGATGATTGCCTGGAGCGCCGTCATGACGCCGCGGTTGAACTCCACCTGCTCGCGTACGTGCCAGTCGAGAGCGCGCGCGATAAGCCGTTTCACGGCCTGCACGGCGGAGTTCAGCAGGCCGGGCGGGCGAGGGTTCACCGACCCGATGGAGGCCACCTTTGCCAGCGCGGCATCGCGAGCGTGCACCGCCGGCATGAGGTTGGGAAGAGGAACGCCCGCGACGGACAGCCCTTCGTGGCGCGCCCTCACGCGGTCGCGAACCGCGTGCAGCAACTCGATTATCTCGTCGCTCTTCGGGGCCGGTTCAGGCGCCACTCGTCTGGCTCCAGGTTGCGGTGATCTTCGAGTATATCCCTCCGCGGGGCGTAAACTCGCCTATCACCGTTGCTGAAACCGGTTGGGTTGCCGCAACGAAATCCTTCAGAATGCGGTTGACGGCATTCTCCTGGAATATGCCGAGGTTGCGGTACGCGAGCAGATAAAGCTTGAGTGCCTTCAACTCTGCGCAACGCGCGGCGGGCACGTAGCGAATGGTCAGCTTGCCGAAATCCGGCAGGCCGGTTTTCGGGCACACCGAGGTGAACTCGGGATTGACGATCTCGATCTCGTAATTCGCGAACTGGTTCGGGAACGTGTCGATGGCGGGAAGCGGCGCGTCGATTCCGGCGCGCGCGTGCTCGTCCGTGTAGCCCGTGCCGCTCATGCCCTGCCCTCGGTGGCCACGGCTGGTCCGGAAGCCGGCGCGGGCTGCTCCAGCATCGTTTTCGCTAGCATATCCAGGAACATGCCCACGTCGGTCACGACGGCTATGGCCTGACCCGTTCCGCGGTCGCTCACCTTCGTCGCGACGGCGGGATTGATGTCCACGCACACTATCTTGACCCAGCCGGGCGTCATATTGCCTGTCGCGATGGCGTGAAGCATCGATCCCAGCGCCAGTATAAGCCCCGCGCCCTTGATCTGCGCGGCGTAGGCGTCCTGCGCGGCGTTCATGTCGGTGATGGTGTCGGGCAGCGGGCCGTCGTCGCGGAGGCTGCCGGCCAGCACGAAAGGCACATTCGATTCGACACAGGCGTTCAGGATGCCGGTGCGGAGAACGCCCGACTCCACCGCCTGGCGGATGCCGCCAGCCTTGTAAATGGTGTTGATGGCGCGCATGTGGTTGCGGTGCCCGTGCTCGTCCTGGCGGCCGTCGGCGAGCCGCACGCCGAGGGAGGTGCCGAACAGCGCCGCTTCAGCGTCGTGGACGCCGAGCGCGTTCCCGCTGAGCAGCGCGTCCACCCAGCCGCCGCGGATCAGCGCCTCCAGGCCCGCGCCGCCGCCTGTGTGAACCACCACCGGACCGGCCACCACGACGATCCGCTTCTGCTGCTCGCGCATCTGCCGCATGAGCGCCGCGGTCTGCCGCACCGCCGTTTCCACCTGCCGCTCCGAGGAGACGCCGTTTGACATGAAGGCGAACGAAAGACGGTCGCGCTCCTTCGGCTCAGGGATGACGCGGATGCCGCGCATGCCCACCACGACGCTGTCCCCGGCGCGTATGTCGCGCAGCCTGCGGCACTTGGCGCGGCCGTCCGGGGTCACCACCACCAGGGCGTCCATGCGCTGGTCTTCCACCTCCACCCAGTGCTGGTTCAGCCGCACCAGGGTGCGGTGGTTCGTCGTCGAGTAGAAATCGTCCGGAGCGCAGCGGTCGCGCTCCACGACGGCGAGCTTCGCGTCGGCGCTGTCCACCACCGAGCAGCCCAGCCCGAGAAGCTGCTGGAGCAGCTTTTCCATGCGGGCGGCATCCGGCGCTTCCACGCGCAGGCGAAGGTAGGAGGGCTCGCTGTTCGTCCTTCCTATGCGGAACTCGTCCACTTCGAACCGGCCGTCATACTCGACCACCGTGTCGAAGATCCGCTCCATTACATGCGAGTCGATGAGGTGCCCCTCGGTCTCGACCAGCTCATGCGAGGGCAATGTGGGCATACTCTATTCTACTTGCGGAGTTTACAGGGGATGGCGCCCCGGCCCGCGGTTCCGTGCGGGAATTAACGGGTGTCCCGCATGGAACCGCGGACCCAGGGCGCGCGAAAACGGCGAAGCGCCTAGGCGCGGGTGAGGAAGATCGGCAGGCCCACCTTCTTGGAGTAATTCGGGCGGTAGCGCTCGACGTTGTACATGCTCTCGACGTCCACGCGGCGTGGGCCCAGCTTCGGGTCCGGGATGGGCATCAGAGTGAACTGGCCGTTCACGATGGCGGTCATGACGTTGGAGCGCCCTTCCTGCAGGCAGTCCATGGCCATGTTGCCGAACGTGGTGGCGACCATCTTGTCGATGAAGTCGGGCTCGCCGGAGCGCAGCTCATAGGTGAGGTCGCTGATGACGGTTTCTTCCTTGGCGCGCCTCTTGAGCTCCTCACTGAGGTCCTCGGCGACGTTGGCCTTCTTGCGGTGGCCGAACGCGTCTGCCTCGCCGTACTCCCGGACTTTGTAGCCTTCCCACTGCGCGCCCTCGGAGAGGACAACCAGCGCGTAGTTGCTCGGATTGTCGCGCTTATCCTTAACGAGCAGTTCGATCATGCGATCGACGTTGAACGTGTACTCGGGAATGGCGCAACGCAGCGAAGTGACGTAGGCCGTATACAGCGCCGTGAAGCCAGCGTCGCGCCCGAACACGCGGAACACGCCGATGCGCTCGTGCGAGCCCACGGTGGTGCGCTGCCGCTGGATGGCGTCGGTCGCGCGCGTGATGGCCGTCGAGAAGCCGATGCAGTACTCCGTGTTGCGCACGTCGTTGTCCATCGTCTTCGGGATAGCGATCACCTTCACGCCTTCCTTGTCCAGGCGCGCGGCGTAGCTCAGGGTGTCATCGCCACCGATAGCCACCAGGTACTCGATGCCAAGCCGGTCGAGGTTCTTCATCACCGCGCTGGTGACGTCGAACACGGTCGATGTGACGCCGTTCTTGGTTGCCTCCCGGGTGGGGAACTCCTGGCCCTGCAGGTGCTCCGGCAGAGCCTTCATCTTCTGCGGATTGGTCCGGCTGGTGTGCAACGCCGTGCCGCCGGTGCGGTCGATGGTGCGTGTGTTCTCGCGGTTCAGCGGCCATATGTAGCGCTGCTTGCTGGCGGGATCGTCGAGGTTCAGGTGGGTGAGCCCCTCCCAGCCGCGCCGGATGCCGATGACCTCGAAGCCGAGCTCGCTGCTCCGGTACACCACGCCCTTAATCACCGAGTTCAGGCCTGGTACGTCGCCGCCGCCGGTGAGGATGCCGATTCGTTTCGTTGCCATGAATGCTCCTGAGTAGACGAACTTCCGTGTTGCCGCGCGCCGCGAACTGCGCGCGCCGATGGGAAGCCCTCAATTATAGCGGAAACGGGCCGTACCTCAGTGGGCGATTGCCCGCTTGAGGTCCGGTATGAACTCCTTCAGAAGGTTCCCCCCGATGTCGCCTGCGATCGACCATCCGCCCCGGCGGAGCGTATCGCCGATTCCCCGCTCGCTGGGCGGATGCCAAGCGTTCGAGATCGCGCCCGCGCCGAATGCGCCCGCGAACCGCGCGAAGGCGAACTGCGAGCCGCCACCCGCGGTGGGCACTACGAAGGTGCTCTTCACGGCGTGTCCCACCCTCGGCCAGAAACCCGCCTCCGTGGACGGGAAGTACCGCGTATCCTGCTTCAGAAGCGCGGCGACGCCGAACTCGATGGTGTTCGAAGTGACGCGGTTCAGGTACTTGTACGCGAACGTGCGGCCGAAGCCCTCGGCTCCGGTGCCCCACTCCGGCGGAATGCCGTTGAGCTCCTTCCAGCCTGTGCCGAGAAGTGTCTTGCCGAATGCCCCGGGGCTGATGAGGCTGTTCACGTAGTCGCGCACGCGCTCGTCCATCGAGTACTCGCCCGGGCGCTCGTACAACAGCCGGGCGGAGTCATCGCGCAAGAGCGCCGAGATGCCAGTGGCGGGCTTGAGCTGTATGCGCTCTGCGGGCTGCTCGATGCCCGCAGCGGGTTGCGGAACGCCCGTCTCGAGCTGTGGAATGCCCGTAGCGGGCTCGCTAGTAGTGCTTGGGATCGTCTGTGCCAGAACCGGCAGTGAAACTGCAAAAAGACAAATACTACGTAGGTACATCCAAACCTGCTTCCGAAGAACCTTTGACGCTCGCCGCGAGCCGGCGTGCAAACCTTCTTGGATACGGCGATCCCAAAGGCCCTCCAGACCTGCTTTGTCGACGCTCCCATCATGCCCGATCTGGCGTACTCTGCGCAAATCGGGGCGCCGCTGCTCCATGTGCTAACGTGTGGGTCTATGCTGCGGATTTCAGCGCTCTTTCTGTGCGCGCTTATGGCCGCATCGGCCGAGACGCGCCTTCTCCGTTTCCCGGACATCCACGGCGACCGCATTGTTTTCACCTACGCGGGCGACCTCTGGACCGTTGGAGCGTCCGGAGGAACCGCCGTCCGCCTCACGGCCCACCCCGGGCTCGAGATGTTCGCGAAGTTCTCCCCGGACGGCAAGTGGGTGGCCTTTACAGGCCAGTACGATGGCGACGAACAGGTGTACGTGATCCCCGCATCGGGAGGCACGCCCCGCCAGCTCACGTACTATCCTGCTCGCGGCCCGCTGGCCGCGCGCTGGGGCTACGACAACCTGGTTTACGGCTGGACGCCCGACGGGAAGTCCATCGTCTTCCGCTCGCTCCGTGACGGCTGGGCGCCTGCGATGGGACGCCTGTACACCGTTCCGCTCGAAGGCGGCATGCCGAAGCCGCTGCCGATTCCGTACTCGGGCTTCGGCGATCTGTCGCCCGACGGCAAGAAGATCGTCTACTCGCCTCTGTTCCGCGATTTCCGCACCTGGAAGCGCTACCAGGGCGGCTGGCAGCAGGACCTTTACATTCTCGACCTCGCCACGCACCAGGTGGAGCCCGTTTCGCCCTCGCCGCGCACCGAGCGCGATCCCATGTGGATAGGCAGCAAGATCTACTTCGCAAGCGACCGCTCCGGCACGCTGAATCTGTACGAGTTCGATCCGGCCACTAAGAGAACGCGCCAGCTTACCCACTCCACCGAATGGGACGTCCGCTGGCCGAGCCGGGGCGAGAACGGCGAAATCATCTACGAGATGGACGGCCAACTCTACACGATCGACACCCGCTCCGCCTCCGCGAAGCCGCGAAAGCTGTCCATTGACGTGCCGACCGACGGCGTCCCCTCGCGGCCAGCGCTGATCGATGTTGGCAGCCAGATAGAGAATTACGGCCTGTCGCCGAAGGGCGAACGCGCCCTGTTTGTCGCCCGCGGCGACATTTTCAACGCGCCGATCGAGAAAGGCAGCGCGCGCAACCTGACGCGCTCCTCGGACGCGCACGACAAGGAAGCCGAGTGGTCGCCCGACGGGCGGTACATCGCGTTCATCTCGGACCGCACCGGCGAAGAGGAACTCTACCTGGTTCCACAGGACGGCAGCGGCAAGATCGAGCAGCTCACGACCGGCGGCAAGGCCATGCGGTACCGCATTGTGTGGGCGCCCGACGGCAAGCGGCTCGCCTTCAGCGACAAGGATGGGAAGCTGTACGTGCTGAAGCTGGAGGACAAGTCGGTGATCGAGATCGCCGACGAGCCGCGCGGCCAGTTGCAGGACTACACGTGGTCGCCGGACAGCGCCTGGATCGCCTACAGCATGACGGGCGCGGAGGGAATCCGCTCCATATACATCTACGACGTCGCCCAGAACCAGACCCACCGCATCGACAGCGGCATCTTCGACGAGACCAACCCGGTGTGGGATCCCGACGGCGATTACCTTTATTTCCTGAGCGTGCGCGATTACGCTCCGCAGCTCAGCAACATCGAGTGGAACTACGCCGGGGCGCGCAACGACGGAATATTCGCGTACGCGCTGCGCAAAGACGTCAAGAACCCCTTCCCGCCGCAGGATGACACCATCACCATCGACACGAACAGCGCCTCGGATGTGAAGACAACGGCCGGCGATGTGGCCAAGACAGCGGACACCAAGCCTGAGGAGAAGAAGCCCGGCACTAAGGCGGTTCAGATCGACTTCGACGGCCTCGCCAGCCGCGTGATTCGCGTCCCCGTCAGCCCGGATAACTACCGCAGCCTCCACGCGCTCAAGGGGCACCTGCTCTATGTGCGCACCGGCAACCAATACTATGGCCGCGACAGCGACTGGCAGGCAGCGCTCGTAATCTACTCGATCAAGGACCGCAAGGAAACGGTGCTGGCCGACAACATCCGGGGCTATGCGGTTTCCGCCGACGGCAAGAAACTGCTGGTCCGCGAGGGCTCGGCCTTCAGCATCATGGACGCATCGCCGGGCGGCAGGGCCGGCAAGAAGAACGTCTCTACCGCCGGCCTCATGTACAACCGCGTGCCCTCGCAGGAGTGGACTCAGATCTTCAACGAGGTCTGGCGCCGTTACCGTGACTTTTTCTACGTCAAGAACATGCACGGGTACGACTGGGAGAAGCTGCGCGTTCAGTACGCGCCGCTGCTCGAGTACGTCGGGCACCGCTCGGATCTGAACTACGTCATCGGCGAGATGATCGCGGAGCTTAACATCGGCCACGCGTACATCACCGGCGGCGATTGGGCCATCCCGCCGCGGCCGCGGGTCGCGTTGCCCGGAGCAAGATTTGAGCTGGACGAGGCCGCGGGCCGCTACCGCATCTCGAAGATCTTCCAGGGCCAGAACCAGGAGCCGATCTATCGCTCGCCGCTCACCGAAGTCGGCGTGAACGCCTCCGTCGGCGATTACGTGCTGGCGATCGACGGCGAAGACCTTCCGGCGACTGAGAATCCTTACCGGCTGCTGCGCGGCAAGGCCGATCGTCCGGTACGGCTCACCCTAAACTCGAAACCGGTTGCCGAGGGCGCGCGCGAGGTCACCTTCCAGCCCTTGGTTTCGGAGTCCGACCTCATATTTCTGGAGATGGTTGAGCGCAACCGCCAGTACGTGCTGAAGGCTACCGGCGGCCGGGTTGGCTACATCTACATCCCCGACATGGGCGCACCCGGCATACGCGAGTTCATCAAGTACTACTACGGCCAGCTCCGGAAGCAGGGGCTCATCATCGACGTGCGCGGCAACGGCGGCGGCAACGTGTCCTCGATGCTCATCGAGCGCCTGAGGCGCGAGCTGCTCGCCACGCGCTTCTCGCGCACCGACGACACCGCAGGCACGTATCCGCAGACTATGTTTCACGGCCACATGGTGTGCCTGTTGAACGAGACTTCGGCCTCCGACGGCGACATCTTCCCGGCTATGTTCAAGCGCGCCGGGCTGGGGCCGCTCATCGGAAAACGGTCCTGGGGCGGGGTCATTGGCATCACCAACCGCGGCACGCTGATCGACGGCGGCCAGGTGAACGTGCCCGAGTTCGGTTTCGCATCCTCGGACGGGCATTGGATCATCGAGGGCCACGGCGTCGATCCGGACATCGTGGTGGAGAACGATCCGGCTTCCATCATGGCCGGGCGCGATCCGCAGCTCGACCGCGCCATCAAGGAAGTGCTGGCAGCGATCGAGAAGAATCCGAAGGTGCTGCCCTCCCGGCCACCGGACCCGGTGAAGACGAAGTAGTCACAAAAAAACCCGGGGACGGGAAGCCGTCCCCGGGTCTTGCCAAACTCTGGCTGTGGAAGCTCTTAGGCCCAGTACGCCTCGCCCGGCTTCTCCCTGATCACGAGCGACTGGAGGAAGTTCACCGCCTTCGTCAACCCCTCCTCGGGCGACATCAGCGAATCCTCGTGCTCGATCGACAGCACGTAATCGTAGCCGTACATTCTGAGCGTCGAGATGAACTCCGCCCACCACTCGGCCGGATGCCCGTAGCCGACAGTGCGGAAGATCCATGAACGGTTGCGCTCGTCGGTGTACTTCTTGGTATCGAGCACGCCCGTCATGGGCAGGTTGAAGTCGTAGATCTGCGTGTCTTTCGCGTGTACGTGGAAGATGCAATCCGCCAGCAGCCTGACGGCCTTGATCGGGTCGATGCCCTGCCAGAAAAGATGGCTCGGGTCGAAGTTGGCGCCGACGTTCGGGCCCACCGCGGCACGAAGCTGCAACAGCTTCTCCGGGCTGTAGACAACGAATCCGGGGTGCATCTCGAGGGCAATTTTGACTCCGTGGTCGGCGGCAAACTTGGCCTGCTTGGTCCAGTAGGGAATAACCTTCTGTTCCCACTGCCAGGTCAGCATCTCCTGGAAGTGTGGAGGCCACGCGCAGGTGATCCAGTTGGGGTACTTCGCGTTCTCGCTGTCCCCCGGGCAGCCGGAGAAATCCACCACCACAGGTACGCCGAGCTTTTCGGCCAGCAGGATGGTTTGCGTGTTGGTCTCCTGGTGCTTGCTCGCGACGACGGGGTCGGGGTGCAACGGCTCACCGTGGCAACTGAGCGCGCTGATGGAGATACCGTTATCGTCCAGTTTCTTCTTGAACTCTTTGAGGGCGTTCGCATCCTGGAGCATTGACAGCTTGCAGTGCGGGTCGCCGGGGTAATTGCCCGTTCCCAGCTCGACCGTGTCGATGCCGAGAGCCTTCAGCTTGACGATTACCTGATCGAGCGAGAGGTTCGCCAGTAGTGCTGTGAAAACACCTACCTTCACGGGTTCTCCTCCTCGGATGAGTTATTGCGGCTACAAGAATAACAAAAGCGGCACAGTTCTCAAGCGCCGCTGAGACGGAGGGGTTAGAATCGCTCTCATGCGGCGCAGGTGGCTGCTGCTGACCCTGGCGGCGATTCCAGTGCTCATCCTCGCGGGCGTGTGGGGATGGAGATCGATGACCGGCCCCATGTACTCTCCCGGCGACGCTCGCGAACTCGCGCTCGATCCGCCCCCGCAGACAACGCCCGGCCTATGGACGGTGGAGCCAGGCATCACGCTGCGGCACTTCTCGTCCGGCGAAGGCCGCAACGTGCTCGTGGTGCACGGCGGGCCCGGCGTCCCCACGCGCGATCCCTGGCCCGGCCTCGAGCTCCTCAAGGACGACGGCTTCCGTTTCCACTACTACGACCAGCGCGGCTGCGGCGGCTCTACGCGCCCCTTCGACCGCTTCGATTCCGGCGGCTTCTCCAACACCCGGCGCCTGGAGCGCACGCTCGGCCTCGCCGCCCAGATTGCCGATATCGAGCGCATCCGCCGCATCCTCGGTGACGAAAAGATCGTGCTCGTCGGGCACTCCTTTGGGGGGCTGATCGCGGCTCTCTACGCAGCCGAGTTCCCCGAGCGTGTCGCGGCGCTGGTCCTGGTGGCACCCGCCACGATGCTGGTGATGCCCTCGCCCGACGGGAATTTGTTCGAGAACATCCGGAGCCGGTTGCCGGACAACCATCGATCTGCGTACGACGCCTGGCTCAATGAGTACATGAACTTCCGGACGATGTTCTCGAAGACGGAAAAGCAGCTCGCGGCCGAACACCTTCGCGCCGCGGAGTTCTTCGCCCTGGCCACCGGCCAAAAGTTCGAGACGCCCGCGAGCAGTGAGGACGCCGGAGGCTGGGTGGTGCGGGCGCTGTATCTCAGTCTCGGCTCGCGCCACGACTGGCGGAAGGCGATGAGCGCCGTTACCGCTCCGGTGCTCGTGATCCACGGCGACAATGACCTTCAGCCCGAGACCGCGACGCGCCTGTGGGCGTTCGCGCTTCCTACGGCCCGCTTCGATGTGTTAGAGGACTGTGGCCATTTCCCGCACATCGAGAACCCCGCAACATTTGCGGCGGCTCTCCGTCGATTCCTCGTGAAGGAGAACTGATGCACCCGTCCCGCCGCCACTTCTTTTTCATGTCCGGACTCGCCGCGGCAGCACACGCGCAAAGCCGGAAACCGGCAACTGTTGAACCCCGCTACCGCACGCTGGGCAAGACAGGGCTGCGCGTGACTGAAGTGGGCTTTGCCACCGAGGCCATCAGCGACCCCAGCGTCATCGCCCGGGGCATCGACGTCGGAATCAATTTCTTCGACACCGCGCACGCCTACCAGGGCGGCAACAACGAGCGCTACCTGGGGCAGGCGCTCAAGGGGCGCCGCAAGAACGTCATTCTCGCCAGCCGCACGTATGCCTCGAACGCTGCCGGCATGCGCGACAATCTGGACCAGAGCCTCCGCGAACTGCGCACGGACTACCTCGACCTGTGGTACATCGGCAACAAGGACAAAGCCTCGGACGTCACCAGCGACATGCTCGACGTGCAGCGCGCGGCGCAGAAGGCCGGCAAGATCCGCTTCCGCGCTTTCAGCACGCACCGGCTCGTCAACATGATGGATTTCATCCTCAAGAACGAGTTCGATGTGGTGATGATTCCATACAGCTTCGCCCAGGGCACCCCGCGCGATCGCGGGCGCTTTCCGGTCGACGGGCTTGATGACGCGCTCAGCCGCCTGAAACAGGCCGGCATCGGCGTCGTGGCCATGAAGGTGATGGGCGGCAACTACAACATGAAACCCGGCGGGCACGTCGCGGCGATTCGCTGGGTGCTCAAGACGGACCGCATAGCCACTATGGCCGTGAGGATGGCCAATCATGACCAGGTGATGGAGGACATCCAGGCCATGGCGGGCGGGTTCACGGCCGCTGACGAGGAGCTGCTCGCGGCGCAGTCCGAACGCATCCGTCCCGTGCTATGCCGCATGTGCGGCGCCTGTGATGGCGTGTGCCCGAAGGGCCTCCCGGCTTCCGACATCGTGCGCTTCGTGATGTACGCAGACGGCTATGGCGACACGGCGATGGCGCGGTCGCGATTCCGCGCGCTGTCCGAGGCCATTCGCAGCGTTCGCTGCGGCGAGTGCACGTCGTGCCCCATAAGCTGTCCGAACGGCGTGCGCGTCCGCCGCCAGCTCATGCGCGCGCAAACGCTTCTGGCTTGATACGATTCGGGAATGCTTCGTCTCGCTCTTTTCTATTTGTGTCTTTCAGCGGCGGCCCTCGCGCAGGTTGGGATCGGCGGGGGCTTGAAAGGCGGGTTTGTTTCACCCGGCTGGTATACGAACCAGGCCGGGCCTACGGTGGTCACGGACAACAGCAGCGGGTTCACCGGCGGTCCGTACGCCGAGATCCGGCTGGGGCCCCTGGCGCTCGGCGCGGAGGCGCTGTACCGGCGCATAGGCCTGGAGGGGGTTGGTTCTGACGCGGGGGTTACGTGGGAAAGCCGTCAAAGCGGCTCCATGTGGCGCGTGCCGGTGCTCGCGAAGCTTCGCCTGCCGCGTGTCCGGTTGTTCAATCCGTTCGTCGCTGCGGGGCCGTCGTTTATGCGGCTAACGGCGGACGTAACGGGGTACTCCGAAAGGTACATAACCGGCCCTGGCGGGCAGCCCGTGTTGGAGCGCACGAGCACCAGCAGTTCGCACAGCAGTTCGGAAACCGGTTTCACCATCGGCGGCGGCATAGAGCGCCGCCTCATGCTGCTTCGCATCACCTTCGAAGGCCGCTATACCCGATGGCGCGGCGAGGGCAGCACCAACCTCGTATACGGCCGGCGCGAGCCGAACCAGGTAGAGTTCCTTTTCGGCGTCGGAATCTGAGCGGGCGGTTCTGCCACGTTTGCACGCTGCCACTGGAGCCGTGGGCTCGGTGGCAAGGGGGCCGGATCCAGCGGTCGGGGGGCGGACTTCAATCCGCTGCAGAGCTTCAGCTCCGCATATGGCGGTTCACATCTAGCTTGCAGGGCTAAAGCCCTGCGCGGGCTCGAAGCCCGCCCCCCAGAAGGTTCCCATCGCTTGCACGATGGGCTATTCGTTTTCGCCTTGACAGGCTTCACTTGCTGGACGCCGATCGTGTTCGGCAACTTCAGCGCCGTTTTGCCGACGCGGAGCGGGGCCACATCCGCTACTGCCCAGCCGCCGCGCCGCGGGCGCGCCAGTGCTCAACCAGGCCGCGCCACTTGCGGGCAACCAGCTCCGCCACGTTCAGCAGAACGGCTAGCGCCAGCAGGGCGGGCCACAGGCGCATGGTCGAGGGGACGCTTCGCCCGCCCGTGTCGAAGACTTCGCCCGGATCGGGGTTGAACCGCCCGCCCGTAAACCCGGCGATCTGCTTCAGCAGCGTTTCGTTGGAGCCGTGCTCGTTCAGCTCCGTCTGCTCCCGCAGCAGCCCGACCTCTGGGAAGGCGCGCGTTTCCACCAGCGGGCGCACCCGGAAAAACCCATGCGAGCTGCCCACGTGGACCCGGCCGCGATACACCCGGTCGGCGGTCTTCTGTATCGGCACGGGCTGCCTGAAATCCCGGGGCCCGAAAACGTACACGTCGGGCGGCGTGGCGGGTTCCGGGATCGCGCGTCCCAGCCGGTATTCGACCTCGATATCGCCGGAAGCGCTCTCGTAAGTCAGCTTCGCCTCGCCTGGCTGCGCGTGCGGCAACAGGTCGCGGAAAACGTTCGCCCAAAAACGGTCGTAACCGCTCCAGCCGACCCAGTTCTTTGCCCACCGGCTTTTCGCGTCGGACGTGAACACCGCCGTGCGGCCGAGTCCGTACTGCCAGCGTACGTAGAGCGGGTCGTCGCGTTCGGCGGTGAGAATGACCTCGGCGCCCCTCTTGCTCTCGAACCGGACGTAGCCGAGCAGCGGAGGCGCGGATTCCATGCCGACCTTCTCGAGTATCTCGGCCTGCCGCAGAACGCCCGGCCTGATCGATTTCTCGATCGCCGTCGTGCCGGTATGCTCCATCACGTCGCGCAGAAGAATCTGCGCCAGCCCCGAGGGATCGCTCAGAAAATACGAGCGCCCGTTGGCCGTCGAGGCCACACTCTCGAGGAAGTTGCGGTTGACGTCCTGCCCCAGTCCGACTGTAGAGATGGTTATGCGCCGGGCGGCGGCATCGCGCGCCAGCGAGACGCTGTCGCCCTCCTCGGAGATGCCGTCCGTCAGCAGAACGATGTGCTTGTAGACCGCTTTAACCGGCAGGATGCGCCGGTACGCCTCCTGAAGCGCGGGCGCGATCTGCGTGCCGCCGTCGGCGATGATACCGGCTATGATGCGCTTGATCAGCGTCTTCTCTTCGGCCCGGCGGATGGGCACCGTCCAGTGGTAGGAGTTGTCGAAGATGAGCACGCCCACCATGTCGATGGGCCGCAGGTTCTCCACCACGCCTATGGCCGCTGATCGCGCCAGCTCCACCTTGCGCCCTTCCATGGACGACGATTTGTCGAGCACGAGCACCACGCAGGTGCCTTCCGGCAGCCTTGGCGGCGCGATCTTCGCAGGGAGCACCCGTTCGAGAGCGTCCTCCGGGTGTTGCTTCTCGACGTAAACGTTGCGCTCGCCACCGATCACCAGCACGCCGCCGCCTTGCGACGCGAACGCCTCGACGGCCGCTTTGCGCGATTCGGCCATCTGCTGCAGGTTCTGGTTGTTCAGCACGATAAGCTGATACGGCGTGAGGTCAGTGGCCGGCACCGCAGGAGCGCGGTCTACCTGGAATTGCGCAGCCTCGAGCGCCCGCAGCAGGTGCGCCTCGGTCCCCGGCGGGTCGTCGGAAACGAACAGAACGCGCGGCCGGAGCAGAGTGACAGCCTGCGCGAACCGCACCTGTCCCAGCCCCGGGGCGGAAAGGCTCCCCGCCAGCTCTACCGCGCCGGTGGAGTTGACGGTAGCGTGCACGCGCAGGCGGTTCGTCCCCGGCTCGAGTGCGACGGAGTTCTCGCCCAGGCTCTTGCCGTCAGCGGTTACGTCCACCGTGGCCCTGGCCGCGCGCGGAGATCGCACGGCTACGTCGATCGGGAATCGCTCGCCCGTGAACGCCTGCGTTGGAACGGAGACGGCCTCCAGGAGCAGTTCGGGCCTGGGCCGCCCATCCAGCGCTACAGTATCCACGGGGATACCTAACTCGCGCGCCTGCCACACCGCGCGTGCGACGCTGCCGGTGTTCTCGCGTCCGTCGGAGACCAGGACGAGGCGCGGAATGCGGCCCGCAGGCAGAGCGCCGATGCCCTCACGGATGGCCGCTTCCAGGCTCGTCCCGCGGCCGTTCTCTCCGGGCGTGTGCGAGAGCTTCGCGCCGCCCTCTTCGCTCTGGGCCAGGCCGCGCGTGTTCTGCGCAAAAGGCAGCAGCACAACATTGTTGCGCCCGCGCTCGCTCATGACCTCGCGGGCGAACTCCGAGGCGCGTTCGAGGTCCTCGTCCGATACGCTCGCGGACGTGTCAAGCAGCACGGCCACGCCCATCTTCGTCTCGAAGATGGCCAGCTTGGGCACGGCCAGCGCGGCCAGCACGGCCGCGAACGCGAGCGCCTTGAGGGCGAGGGCGCCGCGGCGCTCCGTCCTGCGCCATGCGACCGCCGCCCAGACGAGCGGCAGCAGCGCGGCGAGCAACATCCAGGGCCGGTCGAACGTCACCTTGCCCCCCTTGCCGCTTGCGCTTGCGCCGGGGCACGGACCAACCTTCGCGCCCGGCCGTAGAGCATCCATTCCACCGCCAGCGCCACAAGCCCCGCCAGCGCCAGCCACGGCCACAGCTCGACGAAGCCGGGCCCGAGCTCCGTGAACCGCGGCAGCCCGCGAGTGGCGCCTTGCGGCGCGGTCCATTCCGTCTCGGCAAGCTCGGGAAGCACGAGCGAGTGCATGCTCTCGCTATCGCCGCTCGTCACGCGCACGGTTCCCGGGCTACCGACGAAGAACCGCACGCTGTTTCCATCGCGCGTGTGCGGCAGTTCGCGCCCCGAAGCGTCCAGGACGTGAACGTCTCCGCTCTCGCCCGCGACGTCCACCGTCACGTCGCCCACCGAAGCTGCGGTCAGCTCCGTGCGCCGGAACGTATCAGGCTGCATCCAGCGAAGCATGTTCACGAACAACAGCGGCGTAGCGAGTTCGAAACGCATCTCACCCCGCATGGGGTGGAATCCGAGGACCACGGTTTTCACCGGGCCGTCGCGCGCCACGGCGAGCGGGCCGCGGTCGGACTCGACGATCACTACGTCGTCCGCCGCGGGTTGAAGCGGCTGTGCCGATGCCAGCCGCACGTCGCGCGTCCGCAGGCCCGCGCCCAGCGGATGATCGCCGCGCCAGCGCGTCAGGGCCGCCGCTCCGGCGTGACCGCGCATGCCAACCGGCGCATTGCCGGGCGGCTCGATCCAGATGCTGCTCGACTGCGGCCGGACTGCGGGGCTGAAACGGTCCAGCACGACGATATCGGCGTCCGCCGCGGCACTGTACTGTAACGGCGGACGGAACACCGCATCAACGTCCGTTCCCGCCGGGAACAATGGCCGGAACAGCTCGGGCTCCTCGGTGTACACGATGACGCGCAGGGCCCGGCGCGCGGGCACCTCGATAGTCGCGCTGTGATTGCCTTCGAAGTCGTCGCTGGGGCCGAGCCGTGCCTCGAGCCAGCCGCCCGCGCGCGAGCGGTGCTTGAACGCCGCTGTTTCCGTGCTTCCGGCGTCGATGGCTAACGTGCGGGTCCCTACTGGTGCCCCGCCAAAGGTCAGGGATACCGTGACCTGCCGGCGCGCGCGCCCGTAGTTCCGGACGGCTACGAGTATCTCCCAGATGTCCGGGTCCGACGCCGAGCGCCGCATGCCGATGCTGCGCAGCCCGCAGTTGGCGACGGCGGCCGTGACGGGGATCACCCGCAAGCCCGGCACGTCGGCGGACGGAAGCTGTTTCGCGCGCCCCGGCCCCACGTAGATGATCTCGCCGCCTCCCCCACCCTGCAACGCGCGCGCACGGATGGCGAAGTCGATGGCCTGTTCCAGGTTTAGCGCGGTTGCGCCCGGCTTGGACTCGGCGATGGCTTGTTCGAGCGCAGCGCGATTGCTCTCGAAAGGCGTGACGGGCGTCGGCAGCGCGTCGGCGCGCACCAGCATCAGGCGGTCGCCCGAGGGCATGCCGCGCACGTATGCGCGCGCAAGTTCGCGAGCCTCGTCGATCAGCGCGCGCCCGTTTGAGCGCGCCGCCATCCACGCCGAGGTATCGAGCAGGAGAACGTGGTCACGCTCCGAAACGCCGCGCGACCCCCACCGCGGCTGCGCCACGGCCAGCAGCAGCAGCGCGATGCCGAGCAACTGCAGCAACAGCGACCACGGCTGCCGTATGCGCTTCCGGTGCTTCACCTCTGCGGCCGTGGCCGACGCTGTCCAGAACCGCAACGTCGCCACCTTCACGCGCCGGCGCGAGCGGTCCCAAAGGTACAACGCCACCACGCCGAGCGAAACCGTGCCGAGTATCGCGGCGAGCTGGACCAGCGTCAGGTTAACGAGGAACATCGCCCCTCCACCACGCCACGCTCATTCCACCGCCCCCGCCTTGGCGAGCGTACCGAAGATGGCCTCCTCCACCGGGACAGCCGTGGACAGGCCCGCATAGCGCCCGCCGCTGCGCAGCGCGAGCCGGCGGATGCGCTGCGAGTACTCGTCGAATGCTAAGGTGTAATTCTCCCGCGCGCGCGAATCGAACTCGATGCGCAGCCGGGCGCCGGTTTCGGCGTCGTCCAGGTCCAGGTCCCCTTCCCAGGGTGGCGTGCGGTCTTCCTCGGACCACAACTGCACCAGCATCAGTTCGTGCCCGAAATCGGCCAGGTATTGCAGCGGGCGCTCGCAATCGGCGTCGTCGAGGAAATCGGATATCACGATCAACAGCCCCCGCTGCGCATACCGGGAGATGAACTGCCGCACAACCTCGAAGTAATCCGTGCGGCCGCCGGCCTCGAGCTTTTCGAGGAACTCCACCGCGGGAGCGAACCTGTGGCGCCCGCCGGCGCAGGCCAGCGGATCCGCCAGGCTGCCCGCGAACGGCTGGAGCACGATGCTGTCCAGGTTCACCATACCGACGTAACAGAGCGCAGCCGCCAGCTTCCGCGCGTACTCGAACTTCGCTCCGTCGCCGGTGGCCATCGATGCGCTGGTGTCGATCATCAGGCGGATCGGGATGTGCGGCTCCACCCGGAACATCTTCAGAAAGAGCTTTTCGAACCTCAGGTACGCGCGCCAGTTCACCGCGCGCAGGTCGTCGCCTTCATGGAAATGGCGGTGGTCCAGGAACTCCTGCCCCGGGCCTGAAAACCTCGACAGGTTGTGCCCGCCGATCCGGCCCTGGAAGGAGGCCTGCCAGCGCATGGCAAGGCGCTCGAGCTTCTCGAGGAACGAGCGGTCTATGAGAGATTCGCGGGTCATGACGAATGACTCGAATAGGCGAGTGCGGCGGAAGGGACGTGTCCCATCAGGCCGCCGCGGTCCTGCCTGAGACGCTGCGAATCAGCTCCATCAGAATGGTGTCGGGCGTCTGCCCGTCGGCGTGCGCGTCGAAGTTGAGAATGATACGGTGCCGCAGAACCGGCGCGGCTACCTCGCGCACGTCGTCGATGCTCAGGTGTACCCGCCCGCGCATCAGCGCGAGCACGCGGCCGCACTCCACCAGCGCCTGCGCGCCGCGGGGCGAGCTGCCGTAGCGGATGTACTTGTTGGCCAGCTCGTGCGAGTGCTCGGTTCCGGGCTGGGTGGCCATGACGAGATCGATCGCGAAATCCTGCACGTGCTGCGCGACGAGAATCTCGCGGCACACGCTCCTCAGTTCCAGGATCTCCTCGCGCGTCATGCAGCGCTCCACGTCGGCCTCGTCCCGGTTGATGGTCCGGTCCACGATTGTGTTCAGCTCGGCCCGCGACGGATAGTCCACGACGATCTTCATCAGGAACCGGTCGAGCTGCGCCTCGGGCAGCGGATACGTGCCCTCCATCTCTATTGGGTTCTGCGTGGCCATGACGAGGAACGGCGATTCGAGTTCGTGAGTCGTGTTGCCGCTCGTCACGGTTCGTTCCTGCATCGCCTCCAGCAGCGCCGACTGCGTCTTCGGCGTTGCGCGGTTGATCTCGTCCGCAAGCACCAGGTTCGCGAACACCGGGCCGGGCTGGAACCGCAGCGATTTCGCGCCCCGCTCGTCGGTCTCGATCATCATGCTGCCCACGATGTCGGCCGGCATGAGGTCGGGCGTGAACTGGATGCGGGAGTATTTCAGGTGGAGCGCGCGCGCCAGCGTGCGAAGCAGCGTCGTCTTGCCCAGCCCAGGCACGCCTTCGAGCAGCACATGCCCGCCCGACAGCAGGCAGGTCAGCACGCCGTCGATCACGTGCTGCTGGCCCACAATGACTTTGCCGATCTCCTTCCGCACGCGATCCAGGCGGGCCGCGGCGGACTTAACTACGGCTTCGGTCTGCACACTTTCATTCTACGGCAGGGTCTGAGTTGGTTATTAACTGGGGTTAATGTGAGCCGGAACGCTCATCTTGCGCCGCGCGCGCCTGCCGCCGGTGCTTCAGCGTTTCGATGAGGATCGGCATCAGCGACAACGCGATGATGAGCATCACCGCCTTCTCGAAGTGCTGGCGGACAAGCGGGATGCCGCCCAGCGTGTATCCGGCGAGCACAACCGCGTTCACCCAAAGCACCACACCGCTCGCGCTGAACGCCACGAAGCGCCGGTAGGGCATCCCGGAGACTCCCGCGAGGAAAGGCGCGAAGGTGCGGACGATCGGAACGAACTTCGCGTAGACGATGGTCTTTCCGCCGTGCTTGTCGTAGAAAGCCTTCGAACGGAGAAGGTGCTCGCGGCGGAAGAAGCGGGAGTTGGGCCGGCCGAAGATTCGCGGCCCGGTCTTGCGGCCGAGCAGGTAGCCCGTGCTGTCGCCCAGGATGCCCGCGGCCATCAGCGACAGCAGAACGAACCGCAAATCCATCCCCGCGGCGCCCACGATGATGCCTATCGTGAACAGAAACGAGTCTCCCGGCAGGAAGAAGCCTGTCAGGAGACCCGTTTCGGCAAAGATGATCCCGAAGAACAGCGCGTAGCCGAGCCACCCGCTCAGGACGGTCGTGAGCAGGTTCAGCAGCCGCTCGGGCGTGGTCAGCGTTCTAAGGAAATCGATGATCGCGCTGAGCATCAACCTCGGTAGGAACCGGTGATGCGATCCACGACTTCCTTGTGAATCTTGATGTCGCCGGACTTGATGAAGGCGTCGCGCACGGCTTCCTGGAACAACTGTATGCGCTCCTGCGCTCTGTCGTTCTTGACCACGCTGCGGATCATCTCCCTTTGAGATTCGAGCTGGCTCATATCGGCAGGGGTTTTGCCCGCAATCTTGATGATGAACCGCTGATCCTGCACCGCGACCGGGCCGAACACTGTCCCGGTAGGCCGCTCGAAGGCCTCGGCGAGGAGCGACGCGGAGCCGATTCCGTCCGCCGCTCCCATGCGCGTGAACTCCTGAGTGGTTTTGATCTCGAGGCCCATCGACTGCGCGACGCTCTTCAGATCGCCGGCCGAACGCGCCTGCTCGAAAGCCTGCTTCGCGCGCTCATCGAGAAGCGCAGCCGCCTTCTGATCCGATAGCTGCTTCCGGATCTGATCCTCCACCTCCGCAAGCTCGGCGGGCCTTGATGGCACCACCTCGGTTACGGCTGCCACTGCCAGCTTCTCCGGCCCCACCTGCACGACAGGCGTCACACCGCCCGCATTCACGACGGCCGCCGCCTCCCAGATCTCCGGGCTGAGGCCGAACAGCTCAAATGGCGCAGTCGGCCCCACCTTATCGAGGCGAATTTGCTGCAGGCCCAGTTTCGCGGCGATTTCCGCGCTCTGCCGGGGTGTCCGGGCCAGTTCGTCGCGAGCCTGATCTGCCAGCCGCTGCACGGTCTCCACCGCCTGCTGCGTCTTCAGTTCCGTGGCGAGCTGTCCCTTAACCTCTTCGAACGACTTCATGTGGGCCTGTTCCTTGTTTAGGACCTGGATGATGTGGAAGCCGTACTCGGTCTTGACCACGTTGCTGAGTTCGCCGGGATTCAGCGAGAACGCCGTGTTCTCGAACGCCTGCACCGTCTGGCCTTTAACGATCCATCCCAGGTCTCCGCCCTGGCTGGCTGATCCGGGATCCTGCGAGTACTGCGAGGCGAGCTTGCCGAAATCCGCGCCAGCCTTGAGCTGCTTGAGGATGTCTTCGGCGCGCGCCTGGATGGCGGGAATCTCGTCCGCCGGCTTGCCGGTCGTGGTCAGCAGGATGTGGCGTGCGAGCACGCGGTCGGGCACGCGGAACTGGTCCTGGTTCTCCTGGTAGGCGCGGCGGAGCGCCTCGTCGGTGAGGTTGATGCGCTCGGCGATCTTGGCCTGGTCGGCGATGATGACCTCGAGCGTGCGCTTCTCCGGGATGGTGTACTGCGCCTTGTTCGCCTCGAAGTGGCTGCGGACCTCGTCCGGCGTGACCGTCACGCTCGCACGCACCTTGTCGAGCGAGAGCGCCACGTACTCGAGCTTCACCTTCTCGTTGCGGCGCCGGTACTCCCGCTCGATTTCGGCGGGGGAAACCACGACCCCCTCGGCGACCAGGTTTTGCAGCCGCGACATCAGGATCTGGTTGCGCAGGTTGGCCTCGAACTCCGGGATCGTGGTGTTCTGCTGCGCGAGCACCGTTTCGTATGCCTGCTTGCCGGCGAACTCGCCGCCCGCGAATAGCTGCGGAAGAACCAGCCGGATGGCGTTGGCCAGGTCCTGCTCGCTGACCCGCATGCCGAGCTGCTGGGCTTTCTGAACCACGGCATAGTTCGTGATGAGGCTGTCGATAAGCTGCGGCACGTAGACTGCGGCCATTTCGCGCGGGATCATCTGGTTGCGGAAAGCGGCTTCCAGGCGCCGGTTGACCTCCTGCGCCGTAAGCGTGTAATCGCCGATCTCGGCCACGACGTTGTCATCGGATC